>NZ_JBEYIW010000005.1:0-338922 GCF_040636045.1 Rhodococcus sp. NPDC006774
GCCGAGAACACCGACCGCAACGAACTCTTCGCCTCCACAACCCTGAACGGTCGGCTGGTACTCAAAGGCGACTTCGATGCGATCACCGGCGAGAAGCTGCTCACCGCACTCTCACCGTTGACCGAACCCCACCCCGCAGTCGACGGCAGCCAAGACGATCGCAGCCCCGCCCGGCGCAGAGCCGACGCCTTCGGGCACATCCTCGACCAGTACCTCGCCTCGAATGATCGCCCCATCGAAGGCGGTGAACGCCCGCACGTGAACCTGCACATCCGGTTGCAAGACCTCACCGACCTCCAGAGCCGCGGCGACGAAGACGACATCACCGACGACGAGCACTGCAACCGAACCCGCTGCCGGGCCTACCGCCGATCGCGGCACGTATCGCGACTTGTTCGGCGACGGCACCACTGTCGGCTGGGTGCCGTGGATGGGACCGCTCTCCCGCAACACCTCCCGTCAGTTGGCGTGTGATTGTGTCCTCACTGCCATCGTGATGGACGAGAACGGCAACCCGTTGAACCTCGCCCGCACCGCCCGTACCGTCACTGCCAAACAACGCACAGCTCTCACCGCCCGCGATCACGGTTGCGCGTTCCCCGGCTGCGGCAAACCTGCCGCCTGGACCGAAGGACACCACATTTGGCACTGGGGCGACGGTGGCCCCACCGACATGAACAACCTCGTCCTACTGTGCGGCTTCCACCACCGCCTCATCCACCACAGTGACTGGGAAGTGTTCATCGGCACCGACAACCACCCCTGGTTCGTCCCACCGGCAACCGTCGACCCGTACCGACAACCGAGACCATCGCACGCCCGCGCAGGCCCCCACATCGCCTGAACCGAGCGCACCGTCCACACAACGACTCCAGCCCCGCACCGAGAACACGGTGCGGGGCTGGAAGAGGTTGTCGTGCAGCTACTTCAGCTAAGACCTATCAGCTCAACGCCGCCAGGTTCGCGACGGATTTCTTCACATCGGTGTCGAGAGCCCGCGCCACCACCGATCCCACCGGACCGAAGAGCACACCCCCACCGAACTTCGCATCGAGCGTCAGCTCCGAACCGCCCTCGGCCTCACGCACATGGACAGTCAGCGAAATCCTCACCCCGCCCTTGCCGCGGCCGGACATCTCGATCAGCTTCGGCTCGTCGTACTCCGTGAAGGTCCAGTTGATCGTGTTCTTGAAGCCCTTCACCTTCACCAGTGACTCCACCTCGGTACCCTTGCCGACCTTTTTCGGCGGTGGACTGCACCACCCACCGTGGATGGTCATCCACTCGTCGAACCGGTCGAGCGCGGACGCTTTGTCCCATGCGCCCTGCGGATTCTCGGGCATCTGTACCGAGACACTGATCGTTGCCATGGAATCGAGCCTGTCACAACTCTCCCGCATCTTCAGACGGCGGCCGTTAACCTGAGACGATGGCCACGCTCGAGATCGAAGGTCGGAAGGTCTCCGTCACCAACCTCGACAAAGTGCTGTTCCCCGAAACCGGCACCACCAAGGGCAACATCATCGAGTACTACGTTGCCATCGCACCCGCCATGCTGCCGCACCTCGTCGGCCGAGCCGTGACCCGCAAGCGTTGGCCCAACGGCGTCGACCAGTCGTCGTTCTTCGAGAAGAACCTCGCCGCGTCCGCCCCCGACTGGCTAGATCGGCGTTCGATGCAGCATTCGGACCGCGTCGTCACCTACCCGCTGTTCTCCACCGCTGCCGATCTGGCGTGGCTCGGTCAACAGGCATCCATCGAAACGCATGTGCCGCAGTGGCGGTTCGACGGCACCGAACCCGGACCTGCCACCCGCATGGTCTTCGACCTCGATCCCGGTGACGACGTGGACCTCGCCCGGTGCGCCGAAGTGGCGTGCGAGATAAGGGATCTGATCGGCGATATCGGGATGACCGCATATCCGGTCACCAGCGGCAGCAAGGGAATCCACCTGTACGTGCCGCTGGAGAAACCACTGTCGACCTCAGGCGCATCCACGGTCGCCAAACGTGTTGCCACGCTGCTCGAAGAGCGCTCCCCGGACCGGGTCACGGCCACGATGGCGAAGGCGAAGAGAACCGGGAGGGTGTTCGTCGACTGGAGCCAGAACAACGGCAAGAAGACGACGGTCGCCCCGTACTCGCTCCGCGGGCGAACGCTCCCCACCGTCGCGGCACCACGTACCTGGGACGAGCTGGAAGCGTCGGGGCTGCAACAGCTTCGGTTCGAGGAGGTCCTGGAGCGATTTCAGGACCTCGGCGATCTACTGGCACAGCTCGACCCCAGCGTGGACTCGGCCCCCGAAAGCAGTTCTGTCACAGACAAACTCGGCAAGTACCGCAGCATGCGCAGCGCCGACAGAACACCCGAGCCGATACCGACCACCGCCGAGCCGCAGGGCAACAACGACACGTTCGTCATCCAAGAGCATCATGCCCGACGCCTGCACTACGACTTTCGACTCGAACACGACGGCGTCCTGGTCTCGTGGGCCGTCCCCAAGAACATCCCGGACGATCCGAAGCAGAACCGGCTGGCCGTTCACACCGAGGACCACCCGCTCGAGTACGCGACGTTCTCCGGTCGGATACCGAAGGGCGAGTACGGCGGCGGCGACGTCTCGATCTGGGACAGCGGAACCTACGAACTCGAGAAGTGGCGAGACGACGAGGTCATCGTCGTCCTGCACGGAAAGAAGGCGACCGGGCGCTTCGCCCTGATCCGCACCAAGGGCAATCAGTGGCTCATGCATCTGATGAAAGACGCACCCGACGCCCGAGCGACTCCTGAAGAACACACGCCGGACAATCCCACACCCAAGAACATCTCACCGATGCTCGCGACCGCCGGCGACGTCCTCGATCTCCCGGATGACGAGTGGTCGTTCGAGGGCAAGTGGGACGGGTTCCGCATCGTCGCCGAACTCAAGCACGGTTCGATGACGCTGCGCACGCGCAGCGGCAACGACTACACCGAGAAGTTCGGCGCACTCCAATCTTTCGCAGACGACCTGGCCGAGCACGACGCCGTCGTCGACGGGGAAGTCGTCGTGTTCGACGACAGCGGCGTCAGCAGTTTCGAGAAACTGCAGAACGCCACCCGCGACGACATCCGATTCATCGCCTTCGATCTGCTCTACCTCGACGGCACGTCACTGCTGCGCAAGAAGTACTCGGATCGACGACGGCTGCTCGAACTACTGACCACCGGACTCGACTCGGTGCTGGTGCCTCCGCGACTGACCGGTTCCGCCGCGGACGCCGTCGCGGAGAGCCGAGAACGGGGCTGGGAAGGCGTCGTTGCCAAACGCACCGACTCCGTCTACCAACCCGGCAAGCGCGCCCATACGTGGATCAAGCACAAGAACTGGCGAACGCAGGAGGTCGTGATCGGTGGGTGGCGTCGAGGCCAGGGTCGTCGTGCGGGCGGCTTCGGCTCCCTGCTGATGGGGATACCCGACGGTGAGCGACTGCGCTACGTGGGACGCGTCGGAACCGGGTTCGACGACCGTGCGCTCGATACACTCGCTGCCCTCCTCGCACCGCTCGAGGCGTCGGACAGTCCCTTCTCTTCGGTACTGCCCGCGGCCGATCGGAACGGAGCAGTATGGGTCGAGCCTGTACTCGTCGGCGAGGTGCGGTTCTACGAGGCGACGGAATCGGGCCATCTGCGGCATCCGAGCTGGCGTGGTCTGCGCCCGGACAAGGAACCGAAGGCGGTGCGTCAGGAATGACGAGAATGCCCGGGTGAAAAACTTGGACCCGATCGAAGAAACAAGGATAGGGAACGTACGGTTGCCATAAAATGAGCGGATGCGTACCGTTGCGCCCATCGTTTCTGGGGGAGCGTAACAAGTCACGCATCATCAGCTATATCGGTTTGCGGGCCGGCTCTACGGGGGCTTGCCAGATCGCCGCAGCGCTCGTCGCTTCGGTTCAGGCACGGAGGGGTTTTCGACATGCGGGTTCTCAAGTTGGCAGGCGCTGTCAGCATGACGGCGGTTGCAGTTCTGTGTTCGTCGCTCGTCGGCGCAGGTCACGCTGCTGCTGCGCCGTTGTACCCGACGCCTATCGCGGACGGCTTCTACTCTCCGCCCGTGGATCTCGACGCGCTCGCACCGGGCGACGTGATCTCCAGCCGCCCGATGCCACCGCCCCCCGGATTCTTCGGCGTGGACGTGTGGCAGCTGAATTTCCGCTCCACAAATTCGGCCGGTGATCCCATCGCCGCAATCAATACCGTGTTGGTTCCGCAGAACAAAGCACCGAATGGCCCATTACTTTCCTACCAACACATCATCAATGCACTCGGTCTCGAATGTGCACCTTCACAAGCACTCTGGTCGAACGACCCCAATCTTCAGATTCGTGAAGCACCAGCTCTGAACGCGGTGCTGCAGCGCGGCTGGACGGTAGTGATCGCCGATCACCTCGGACCGAACAGCGCGTACGGTGCCGCCAAGCTCGGCGGGCAGATCGTGCTGGACAGCATTCGCGCCACTCAGCGCTTCGATCCCATCCAGGTTCAGCAGAGCCCGGTTGCATTGGCCGGCTACTCCGGTGGCGGAATGGCCACGGCATGGGCTGCTGCGCTTCAGAACGACTACGCCCCCGAGCTGAACATCGTCGGCAGCGCGAACGGTGGTGCTCCGATGAACCTCGAGCGCATGGCCCGTGATCTCGGTTTCGCCCCGCACCCCATGTTCGGTCTGGCGTTCGCCGCCGCGCTCGGTATCGAACGCGAGTACCCCACCCGCATCCCGATCAGCTCTCAGCTCAACCCGCTCGGTAAGCAGATCGAGAGCCAGATCCAGAACGGGTGCACCAACGACATCATCGCGGCAGGCGCGGGCAAGAGTGCCATGGAGGTCGCGGGCAGGCTGGACCTGATCAGCAGCCCGGAGGCGATCGCCGCAGTCAACGACAACAGCGTCGAGCTGTACCCCGGCGTACCGAAGGCACCGTACTTCGAGTGGCACAGCCCCTCCGATGCGTTGATCCCGGTCAGCGCCATCGACAACACGATCGCCCGATACTGCCGCGCCGGAGTGCTGGTGACCGAGGTGAAGGTGCCCAGCAACGATCACCTGACTGCGGCAGTGCTCGGCCTGCCTCAGGCGCTCGAGTGGATCGACCAGCGCTTCGCCGGAGTACCGGCTACCTCCAACTGCTGATCGGGTCGCCCGACGCCTGGCACCTGACAAAAGCTTCGATGGGTCGGTTAGGCTAACCTCGCTAAGTTCTGCTGCGAGGAGATCCCATGAAGAAGACCGTCCAGCTCGTCGCCGCCGGTGCCTCCGTTCTGGCACTGGCTGCCGGCTGTTCGTCCGATGCCGACACCGACGCATCCGGTAGCCCCGGTAGCGCCGCCGGCTTCCCGGTCACCATCGATCACCGATTCGGTGAGACGGTCATCGACACCGAGCCCACCCGCGTCGTGACGATCGGATTCAACGAACAGGACTTCGCACTCGCGCTGGGCGTCAAGCCCGTCGCGACGCGCGGCAACCTGAGCTACGACTACCGGCAGCGCCCCTGGGCGCAGGAGGCGCTGGGCGGCACCGAGATTCCCGAAGTCGGTAGCACCGATCTCAACCTGGAGCAGATCGCCGCACAGGCACCCGATCTGATTCTCGGCCCGTACTCCTTCATCGACCAGGGCCAGTACGACACCCTCTCCGGGATGGCTCCCACAATCGCCGACATCGGCGGCTACGACAACGTGCCCGCGGCAACGTGGCAGCAGGAGTTCGCGGTCGTCGGCGAAGCGCTCGGCAAGTCGCAGGAAGCCCAGGACCAGACGGCCGAGCTCGAGCAGAAATTCGCCACCACCGAGGCCGAGAACCCTCAGTTCACCGGCAAGTCGCTGTCCCTCGCGTTCGTCATGGACGACGGCAGCTACCTGCTTCTCGGCAAGGACGACATCCGCGCCCTGTTCTTCACCGACCTCGGCTTCGAGATTCCCGACGCCTCCGAGAACATCAGCCCGGAGAACCTCGACCGACTCGACACCGACGTCCTCGTCATCGCCGGCCAGGGCCGCGAACAGCTGCAGGCCAACCCACTACTCGCCGCCCTCGACGTCGTTCGGCAGGACCGCACCGTCTACATCGGCTCCTTCAGTACGGACCTACCCTCGGCCCTCGGCTACTCGAGCCCACTGTCGCTGGACTACGCGATCGACGGATTCACCCCGATGCTCGCCGCCGCAACCGACAACGACCCAGCGACCGTCGTCCCCGACCCGGCATAAGGTCACTCCGCAGGCTCCGCTCCCGGTTTCATAAGGTCACTCCACCTGCGCGAACTGCGTCCGATGCAGCTCCTCGTAGCGGCCACCCGCCGCGAGGAGCTCGTCGTGCGTGCCGCGTTCGGCTACTCGCCCGTCCTCGATCACCAGGATCACGTCCGCAGCCCTGATGGTCGACAGCCGATGCGCGATGACCACCGACGTCTTACCCTCCAGAGCCTCGGCCAACGCGGCCTGCACAGCGGCCTCCGAGGTCGAATCCAACGATGCCGTTGCCTCGTCGAGGATGACGACCCGTGGCTGCGCGATCAGCAACCGTGCGATCGTCAGTCGCTGACGCTCACCACCGGAGAGTCGGTACCCGCGCTCGCCGACGACGGTGTCCAGGCCGTCGGGCAGGGAGCGCACGAGGTCCGCGAGCCGCGCCCTCGAGAGCGCGTCCCACAGTTCGTCGTCGGTTGCTTCGGGCCGCGGCAGCAGCAGATTCGACCGGATGCTCTCGTGGAACAGATGCCCGTCCTGGGTCACCATTCCCACTGTGCCGCGGACGGATTCGGCCGTCAGGTCCCGCACGTCGACGCCCCCGAGCCGGACCGCACCGCCATCGACGTCGTACAGCCGTGCGATCAACTGCGCGATCGTGGACTTGCCCGCGCCGGACGTACCGACCAGCGCGACCATCTGGCCGGGTTCGGCTCGGAACGACACCCCGTGCAGAACCTCCTCTCCCCCGCGCGAATCCAGGGTTGCGACCTCCTCGAGCGACGCGAGCGACACTTTGTCCGCGGACGGGTACGCGAACCTGACATCGTCGAGTTCGACGGCCACCGGACCGGGCGGTAGAGCTTTCGCGTCGGGCTTGTCGGTGATCAACGGAACGAGATCGAGAACCTCGAAGACCCGCTCGAAGCTCACCAACGCGCTCATGACCTCCACGCGCGCGCTGGCAAGCGCCGTCAGCGGTGAGTACAGCCGAGCCAACAGAAGTGACAGTGCCACAACCGAACCCGGGTCCAGGCTCCCACTGAGGGCGTAGAAGCCGCCCAATCCGTACACCACGGCGAGAGCCAGTGCCGAGACGAGCGTCAGCGCCGTCACGAACACCGTCTGCACCATGGCACTGCGCACTCCGATGTCGCGCACCCTGGCCGCCCGTACCGCGAACTCGACCGATTCCTGGTCGGGATGACCGAACAGTTTGACCAGTGTTGCTCCCGGAGCCGAGAACCGCTCTGTCATCTGCGTACTCATCGCCGAATTGTGCGCTGCCGCTTCACGTTGCAGCCGCGCGAGGCGTCGACCCATCCGACGCGCGGGAAGCACGAACACCGGCAGCAGGACCAATGCGAGAAGGGTGATCTGCCAGGAGATTCCGATCATCACCACCAACGTCAGCACCAGGGTCACGAGATTGCTGACGACACCGGACAGCGTGGTGCTGAATGCGCGCTGCGCCCCGATCACGTCGTTGTTGAGTCGGCTCACCAACGCACCGGTGCGAGTTCGCGTGAAGAATGCGATCGGCATCCGCTGCACGTGGTCGAACACTGCCGTCCGCAGATCCAGAATCAAGCTTTCGCCGATGTTCGCCGAGAGCCATCGATTGATCAGACCGACCACTGCGTCCACCACAGCGATCGCCGCGATCGCCAGGGCCAGCAGCACCACCACACGAAGCTCTCGCCCGTCGACGATGGCATTGACCACCCGGCCCGCCAACACCGGCGTCGCCACCGCAAGGACGGCCAGGGCCACGCTGAGCACCAGGAATCCACCGAGGGCGCGGCGATGCGGTGCCGCGAACGTCAGAATCCTGCGAGCCGTCTCCTTGGAGAACGACGACTGGGTGTCGGGCCTGTTCATCGTGCGATACATCTGGTTCCAGGCGGTCATCTCCATACTCATCCCACCAACGTAGAACCTCGACATAGCTCGAGGTCAAGCGCGGCACCCGAGACCGACGGGAGGGGCAGGCGACCGATGCCGCCTGCCCCTCCCTGGGCGCTCACCGCGGTACTACGCCGCAGCAGTTGCCTCCGCCGGCTCCAGCGCGAGCGCCAGGATGTCGGCGACGTCGGTCATCGGGCGAACATCCAACGCCTCCAACACCTCTGCGGGTACGTCGTCCAGATCCGGTTCGTTGCGCGCCGGAATGAACACCGTCTTCAGTCCCGCACGCTGCGCAGCCAGCAACTTCTGCTTCACCCCGCCGATCGGCAGCACCCGTCCGTTCAACGTGACCTCACCGGTCATCCCGACATCCGAGCGCACCGGCCGCCCGGTGGCCATCGACACCAGGGCCGTCACCATCGTCACACCGGCCGAAGGACCGTCCTTCGGCACCGCGCCCGCCGGAACGTGCACGTGAATGCGGCGATCGAGAGATTCCTGCGTGACGCCGAATTGTGCTGCGTGCGAGCGCACGTAGGACAGCGCGATCTGTGCGGACTCCTTCATCACGTCGCCGAGCTGGCCGGTGAGCTCGAGCCTGGAGTCACCTTCGGTCGCCGCAGCCTCGATGAACAGCACATCGCCGCCGAGTCCGGTGACCGCGAGACCCGTTGCCACACCCGGTACTTCGGTTCGCTCGTGCGCTTCGGGCGTGAACCGTGGGCGACCGAGGTACGTCACCAGGTCCGGCTCGCCGATCTCCAGGACATCCGTGGTGCCCACCAACCTCGTCGCAACCTTGCGAAGCGCCTTGGCCAGCAGTCGCTCGAGTTGCCGCACTCCCGGCTCACGGGTGTAATCGGCCGCGATCTTGCGCAGCGCGGCGTCGGTGACCGTCACCTCCTCGGATGTGATTGCCGCCCTGTTCATCTGACGGGGCAGCAGATAGTTCCGGGCGATGACGACCTTGTCGTCCTCGGTGTAGCCGTCGATGGTCACCAATTCCATGCGGTCGAGCAGCGGCCCGGGAATCTGGTCGATCACGTTGGCCGTAGCGAGAAAGACCACGTCGGACAGGTCGAGATCCAGATCGAGGTAATGATCGCGGAACGTGTGGTTCTGCGCGGGGTCGAGCACTTCGAGCAGAGCGGCACTGGGGTCACCGCGATAGTCCGAGCCGACCTTGTCGATCTCGTCCAGCAGGACAACGGGATTCATCGATCCCGCCTCACCGATGGCCCGCACGATCCGACCCGGCAGCGCGCCGACGTAGGTACGACGGTGCCCACGGATCTCGGCCTCGTCGCGGACGCCGCCGAGCGCGACGCGCACGAACTTCCGACCGAGCGCACGGGCCACCGACTCACCGAGCGAGGTCTTGCCGACTCCGGGCGGACCTGCGAGCACCATGACGGCACCGGACCCACGCCCACCGACCGACTGCAGACCACGCTCGGAGCGACGCGCCCGGACGGCCAGGTACTCGACGATCCGATCCTTCACGTCGTCGAGCCCGTGGTGGTCGGCATCGAGAACCGCACGTGCAGAGTCGATGTCGTTGTTGTCGGTCGTGGTGTTGTTCCACGGCAGATCGAGCACGGTATCGAGCCAGGTGCGGATCCAGCCCGACTCGGGGCTCTGATCGCTGGCCCGCTCGAGTTTGCCGACCTCACGCAGCGCCTGTTCGCGTACCTTCTCGGGCAGGTCCGCAGCCTCGACGCGGCCACGGTAGTCGTCCGCACCGTCGGGCTCGTCCTCGCCGAGTTCCTTTCGGATGGCCGCCAACTGCTGCCGGAGCAGAAACTCCTTCTGAGTCTTCTCCATACCCTCGCGGACGTCGCCGGAGATCTTGTCGTTGACCTCGACTTCGGCGAGATGGGCCTTGGTCCACTCGATGAGCGACGTCAGACGCGTTGCCACATCCGGGGTTTCGAGAAGGTCCCGCTTCTGCACGTCGGTGAGATACGACGCGTAACCGGCCGTGTCCGCGATCGCGCCTGGGTCGGTGAGCTTGTTGACCGAGTCGATCACCTGCCACGCGTCGCGGCGCTGCAGCATCGCCACCACGAGACGCTTGTACTCGGCCGCGAGCGCATCGAGACCGTCGTCGGCGGGGCTGCCGGTGAGTACATCCGGAACGGGCTCCGCCTCGACCCACAGGGCGGCACCGGGGCCGCTGACGCCGTGGCCGATGTGCGCGCGGCGACCGGCCTTGATGACAGCGGCCGGTCGCCCGTCCGCCAGGCGTCCCATCTGGACGATCGTGGCGAGGACTCCGTACGCGGCGTAGCGGTCTTCGAGACGCGGCGCGACGAGCAGCGTGCCGTCGTTGCTCGCCTTCGCGGCGTCGACGGCGGCACGCGCTGCTTCGTCGAGTTCTACGGGCACCACCATGCCGGGCAGAACGATCGGGTCGGTCAGGAACAGTACGGGGACACGAACGGTTTCGGTCACTTCTCCTCCAAAAGATTGAGCTATACGGGCTCAACTTCGAAAGCAGTAGTGATGTTCCCTCGAACGTCCGCTGTTCTCCGTGGGCAGAACGCCGACCGCCCTCTCCCGCTACTTCAGCGAGCTGACCAGCTTCTCCGCAAGGGGACGCGTCGATGCCGGGTTCTGGCCGGTGTACAGGTTTCGGTCGACGACGACGTTCGGTGCCCACGCGTCAGTGGAATCGAACTTCGCGCCGTTCTCGCGCAACCGGGATTCGAGCAACCACGGGGCCTTCTCGGCGAGACCGGCCTGGGTCTCCTCCTCGTCGGTGAATCCGGTGAGCTCGTACCCGTCGAACGCCCAGGTTCCGTCGCTACGGACGGCCGGCAGCAAGGCGGCAGGCGCGTGGCATACCGCCGAGACGACCTTGTTCGAGTCGAGGAAGTCGACCACCAGTGCCCCGAAGCTCTCGGAGACCGCGAGGTCTTCCATCGGTCCGTGACCGCCGGGAACGAAGACGACGTCGAAGTCGGACGCCTTCTGGTCCTCCAACTTTGCGGGTGAGGACAGGATCGACTCGATCGAGGCGAGGTAGCTCTTCTGATCCGCCACCTTCTCCTCGTCGCCGCCGTTGGCATCGACGGCCAGGCTGCCCTCGTCGACGACCGGAGCCTTACCGCCCGGCGTCGCGACGGTGATGTCCCAGCCTGCGTCGACGAACGTGCGATGGGACTCGACGAGCTCCTCGGCCCAGTACCCGGTGGGGTGCTTCGTTCCGTCGTTCAGGGTCCAGTGGTCGGCAGCGGTTACCGCAAACAGCAATGTGGTCATGCCGGGGGAATGCCACGGCGACCCACGATCGAAACACCCGGTCGATCACTGCTCGCCCATCGAACCGATCACCACGACGGCATCGAGCGCCTCGGATTCGGCGATACGACCGGCGAAGCCGGCGTCGATCACGGCACGTAACGTCGAATGCGCCAGTGCTGCACTGGTTTCGATGAGCAGATGGCCACCCGGAGCCAGCCATTGCGGAGCGCCGACGGCGACACGACGATGAATCTCGGCACCGTCCGTACCGCCGTCGAGTGCGATGTGCGGCTCGTGGATGCGCGCCTCTCGTGGCATCAACCCGATGTCGCCCGTCGGGACGTAGGGCGCGTTGACGACGATCGCATCGAATCTGCCGCGCATCTCCGGCGGCACGGCGTCGTACAGGTCACCGCGATGAACGTGACCGGCCGGGACCGCGCCCCCTACGTGTGCGACATTGCGCGATGCACACTCCACCGCCACCGCGTCGACGTCGGCAGCGTGCAACTCGGTGACACCATCGACCGACAGGCCTATCGCCCCCGAACCGCAGCACAGGTCGAGCAACACCGAAGGATGCAGCGCCGCAGCACATTCGACGAGAAACTCGGTTCGACGGCGAGGTACGAACACGCCCGGTGCGACGGCGATGCGTCGACCACAGAACGCGACCCAGCCGACGACATGCTCGAGCGGTTCACCGGCGACGCGGCGCGCGAGCATCGCGGTCAGCTCTGCCGGCGTCGACGCGGACTCGACGAGGATGTCGGCTTCCTCTTCGGCGAACACGCACCCGGCACCGCGCAACGCGGACACCACCTGGCCGTACTCGAGTTCCGACATCGATCATGCCTTCCGGAGTGCTGTTCGCCCGCCCGCTCACTCGCCCGCGGAAACACTGTAGCGCGGTATGTCGCACGACAGGACGGGGCAGTAGCTCAGCCGAGGTGCTCGCGTGCCACCGAGACCGCCGCGGCCCGGTCTCCCGCCGCGATGGCGTCGAACAGGGCCTCGTGCAGGTCCACGTCGGGCTCGGTTCCACGTGGCCGTGCGAGTACCTCCGAGGTGTAGGCCAGCAGTTCGGCCCGCAGTCGTGGCAGGAAGGACTCGAAGAGATCCGAGAGCAGGGAATTGTGGGCGGCGGCCACCACTGCGACGTGGAAGTCGATGTCCGCGTTCACGAACGCCGCGTCGGACTCGCTCGCGGCGGCGTGCCGCGCGTCGAGTGCGCGCCGCATCCGCTCGACGTCGGCATCCGTACGACGCTCGGCGGCCAAGCCTGCGGCGTCGATCTCGACGATGCGACGCACCTCCTGCACCTGCGCCAGGCCGGCACGCTGTACCGATGCGGAGACGTCGATCGGAACCGAGTCTGCGACGACGAACACCCCGGCGCCTTGCCGCGATCTCACCAGCCCTCGGGTAGCGAGCACCCGCACGGCCTCGCGCACGGTGGATCGGCCGACCCCCAGCTCCTGCGCGAGGGACGTCTCACCCGGCAATTTCGCGCCGACCGGCCATTCGCCCGCACCGATGCGTCGACCCAGTTCGGTGACTGCGCGGTCTGCGGGACGGAGATGTTCGGTGGACACGAACACCAGTATCCCGCGTCGCCACTTGTCTGAGAAGTAACCTTTGCATTACAGTCCTCGGACATGTTCGGGTGCGTGCTCCTCCTTCCACGCCGCGACGGGGTCGATCGCCGACCGGCACCCCGTCGCGGGGTACGACACTGCGCCGGTCGCCGATAGCAGAGACCCACACACCCGAGGACGACGATCACCGTGTTAAGCAACCGCCAACAACCCAGCCCGATGCCCTCGCACCGCTACCGCGACGTGCACCGCCGTGTCACCGTCGTCGATCAGGAAAGGTGCTGGCCCGCAGCCACCTTCACCGCTGCCCCGCTGTGGGTTCCGGTCGATCTCCGGGACGGCAACCAAGCGCTCGCCGAGCCCATGGATCCGCACCGCAAACGCCGCATGTTCGACCTGCTCGTCAGCATGGGCTACAAGGAGATCGAGGTGGGGTACCCGTCCGCGAGCCGCGCCGACTTCGACTTCGTTCGGTCGCTCGTCGGCACCGTGCCCGAGGACGTGACGATCGTCGTGTTCACCGCAGCCCGAGCCGACCTGATCGAACGGACCTTCGCCTCGATCGAGGGACTACCCGACGTGGTGGTGCACATGTACACCGCGACGGCACCGACCTGGCGCGAGGTGGTGCTCGGACATTCCCGTGATGCACTGCGCCGGTTGATCTTCGAGGCCGGGGAGCGGATAGCACGAACAGCAGGAGACAGGAGCGGGGTTCGCTTCGAGTTTTCGCCGGAAGTGTTCAACCTGACCGAACCCGACTACGTGCTCGAGATCTGCAACGGCATGTCGCGGATCTGGGATGCCAGCGCCGATCGACCGGTTATACACAATCTCCCTGCCACAGTGGAGATCTCGTCCCCGAACGTCTATGCCGACCAAATCGAGTACATGCATCGACACCTGGACCGCCGAGACTCGGTGATCCTGTCGGTGCACCCGCACAACGACCGAGGCACCGGAGTCGCGTGCGCAGAGTTGGCGGTGCTGGCCGGCGCGCAACGCGTCGAGGGGTGCCTGTTCGGCAACGGGGAGCGGACCGGGAACGTCGACCTGGTGACGCTGGCCCTCAACCTGCACGCCCAGGGTATCGACCCGATGATCAACTTCTCCGACATCGACGAGATTCGCCGAACGGTGGAGTACTGCAACCGAATCGACGTGCACGAACGGCACCCGTACGCGGGCGACCTCGTCTACACCGCGTTCTCGGGAACGCATCAGGACGCGATCAAGAAGGGCATGGTTCACCACCGCATCGAGGCCGACCGCCTCGGCGTCGACCCCGACCTCGCGCCATGGGCGGTGCCGTACCTGCCGATAGATCCCGCCGACGTGGGACGCGACTACGACGCAGTCATCCGGGTGAACAGCCAATCCGGAAAGGGTGGGATCGCATATCTGCTGTCGGTGGACCACGGCCTGGAACTCCCCCGCAGGTTGCAGATCGACTTCGCCCGGGTGGTCCAGCACGACACCGACTCGACGGGGACCGAGATCAGCTCCAAGGAGATCTGGACCCTGTTCGAGGACAACTACATTCGCACCGGCCGTCGCACACTGGTGGCGTGGTCGATAGATGCGGACTCCACCCTGTCGGTCACCCTCGCCGACGACGACGGCGAGCATCACCACAGCGCCGCCGGAACCGGGCCGGTCGACGCATTGGCGCAGATTCTCGGAGTCGAGGTGCTCGGTCTGTCTCAGCACTCCGCCACTCACGGCTCGGACAGTGGAGCGGCAACGTATGTCGAGGTTCGTCGGGGCGGGAAGTCGGCGTGGGGAGTGGGGATCGACGGATCCGTCGTCGCCTCCTCGTTGATTGCACTGCTGTCGGCCGCGAACAATCTCGTTTGACGCTGCCCCGCGCCGAGGGACAGAGTGGACGCATGCACGCGCCCGAGAACTTACTGGCCGACTGCGGCAGTTGTTTCGGACTCTGTTGCGTCGCTCTGCCCTTCGCGAAGTCCTCGGACTTCGCCGTCGACAAGGCCGCCGGTGAGCCGTGCCGCAATCTTCGGCAGGACTCACGGTGCGGCATTCACTCGACGCTGCGGGAGAAGGGCTTTCCCGGATGCACGGTGTACGACTGCTTCGGTGCGGGCCAGAAGGTGTCGCAGTCCACGTTCGCCGGACGGGACTGGCGGCAGCAGCCGTCGAACTCGTCGGAGATGTTCGCGGTGTTCCCGATCATGCGTGATCTGCACGAGTTGCTCTGGTATCTGGCGGATGCGCGTGACCGGGATTCGACCGCGACACTGCACGATCGACTGTCCGGCGAATACGCAGACTTGGATGCGCTGACCGAGTCGGCACCCGACGTTCTGCGCTCGGTCGACGTCTCCGGTCTGCGTTCGCGGATCAACGAGTTGCTGCTCGCAGCAAGCAATCTGGTTCGTGCCGAAGTGACGGGCGAGAAGAAGAACTACCGTGGCCGCGACATGATCGGCGCACAACTGGCCGACGCGGATCTGCGCGGCGCGAGCCTGCGCGGCACGTACCTCATCGGGGCCACCCTGCGTGGTGCCGACCTGCGCCTGGCCGACCTGATCGGTGCAGACCTCCGGGGTGCCGACCTCCGAGGTACGGATCTACGCGGCAGCATCTTCGCGACACAGTTCCAGATCGATGCGGCGAAGGGTGACGAGGCGACGCGACTCCCACAATCGGTGACGCGTCCGAGTCACTGGGCCTGAGACTCGACCGGTTCAGCCGAGCGATCGACCGGTCTGCTCCAACGCAGCCTGGATGACCGTCAGCGATGCCGGGCCGACACCGTGCAACTTCGTCAGCTCGGCCGCGGGCACCCCTGCGAGATCGTCCAAGCACGCGTACCCCGCCGCGCGGAATGCCCGAGACGCGGGAAGTCCGGTGCCCTTCGGAAAGTCCGCATGCCCATCGGCTTCTGCTCTGCTCACGGGCGAAGTCTAAAACAGACCGGTAGCCTGGCGGCGTGCCCGAAACCAAGCAGAGACGCGTTGTCATCACCGGTGCGAACACCGGCATCGGCTACTACACCGCCTTGGAGTTGGCGAAGCGAGGCGACCACGTGACGCTCGCCTGCCGCAACAAGGACAAGGCCGATGCCGCCGCGGCGAAGATGTCGGCGGAGGCACCCCGCGGAACCGTCGACACCGCCACCCTGAACCTCGCCGACCTGGCCTCGGTGCGTGCGTACGCAGAGTCGGCACCGGAGTCGATCGACGTGCTGATCAACAATGCGGGCGTCATGATGCCTGCATTGCGGAACGAGACGGCGGACGGGTTCGAGCTCCAGCTCGGCACCAACCACCTCGGCCACTTCGCCCTGACCGGCCTGCTGTTCCCCAAGCTCGCTGCGGACGCGAAGATCACCACCATCGCTTCCGTCGCGCACCGGCAGGGCCCCAAGCTCGATTTCGACAATCTCCAGCTCGAGCGTGGGTACAACCCCCAGCGCGGGTACGCGAACTCCAAGCTTGCGAACATCCTGTTCGCGCTCGAACTCCAGCGCCGGATCGACAAGGCCGGACTGAAGATCACCAGCAATGCCGCGCACCCCGGAATCTCGGCCACCGAGCTGTACTCGAGCCCCGACGGTCTGGGCAGCAACAAGATCCTGGCCACTCTCGCTCCGATCGGACTGAAGATCTTTTCGCAATCTGCCAGTGCCGGAGCACGTCCCACGCTCTACGCCGTCGACGTTGCGGGTGGCGGTACGTACAGCGGCCCCAAGTCGTTGTTCGAGACGCGCGGTAAGCCGGGCCCGGCGAGCATGACCAAGACCGCACAGGACCCCGCTCTGGCTGCGAAGCTGTGGGACGCCAGCGAGAAGTTGACCGGAGTCGGCTACCCGTTCTGACGAGGGACCGTCACCGGGCGGGCTCGGGCAGAGGATGTCCGCGCTCGCTCATGACGGCACGCACCCGGTCGGGGTAGGTTTCGACGTTGAGTTTCACTCCCGGCGCGTCGGCCGACTTCACCAGATCCAACACCTCGGTGAGGGTCGGCATGCGAGCGCCGGGGACGCGTCGTTGCTCCGGATAGTCCGTGAGCGGTAGGGCTCCGCAATCGAGAGTACGAATCTGCGCGAGTGTCAGTGTGTTCACGAACTTCCCGACGTACGGAAACTCGGGATCCCCCGGTGTGAGCGAACCCGGTATCGACGCATTTGCTGTCCGAGACCCTGCGGTCGTGGGTGACGATCGCGATGCCGTCCTCGGCGATCCGAGTGTCCAGTTCGAGGGTGCTCACCCCGAGTTACAGTGCGTTGGTGAACGATTCGATCGTGCTCTCGGTGACCAAGCCGAGACCGCCGCGATGGGCCTGCAGATCGAACGACCCGAGCGGGGTCGGGTCCGCCGCCGAGTCCGTTCCGCACCCCGTCAACACCGCGAGGGGAACGCACACCAGGGGCAAGTACCGACCGAATCGCATGCTCGACGAGGCTACGGAAGGTCGGTGTCCACCCGGGCCCCTCGCAGTGAGCTCCCGGCACCCTGCAGGTAGACCGAGATCGGTAATTGCAGCGCTGCAACATCTTTCGATACTCGACGGCCGAACATCACATCGGCCATCAGACCCTCGCAGAGCGAGACCAGACCGTCTCCGTGCGCGGGATCGACGAACAACGCCCGCGCCCGTTCGAGTGAGAAGAAGGACCGAGCGAGCAGGTCCCGAACATCATGCGCGACAGCAGGATCCAGCATCAACGCGGACCGGGCCCGAAGGTCGATCATGCGATGAGTGAGCGCATCGTGAAGATACCGCGCGACGACCGTGGCGACATCACTCTCGGTTCCGGCGATATCCATGAACGTCTCGCGCGAACGCTCGACGAGTCGGGCGGCAACCGCCGCCAGCAGGTCGGACTTCGTGCGGAAGTAGTAGGACGTCGACCCTGCCGGGTAGTCGAGCGCCGAATCGATCGCCCGATGCGTCAGTGCGCGCAGGCCGTCTCGGGCGATGACCTCGAGCGCCGTATCTGCGATTGCGGTTCGGCGATCCATGATCGTGACCCTACACACTCACTCTACAAAAGTAGAGGATGGCGGCGTACGGTTCGAGCCATGAGGCCGATCGCCCCGCCACACACATTCGACGCCGACTTCACCCTCGACGACGCCCAAGCATCGGCCGCCGACGTACTCTCGACCCCCGGCACAGAGGGCGTCTACCTGTGGGGCCCGGTCGGCCGCGGCAAGACCTGGCTGCTCGACGCCTACTTCGCCGGTGCCGAGACAACCGCGAAGAAGCGCGTCCACTTCCATGCCTTCTTTCGCGACCTGCACGCTGCGTACTTTCGGCACCGCTTCTCGATCGACGCGGCCATCGACGACATCCTCTCGACGGACGACACCGGAGTGCAGGCCGAACTGCTGTGCTTCGACGAATTCCACGTTCACGACATCGGCGACGCCCGACTCATCACGCGGATGCTCGACGCCCTGTTCGTCCGTGGGGTCGCTCTGGTCGTCACCTCCAACTACGCCCCCGACGATCTGCTGCCCAATCCGCTGTACCACCCGACCTTCGTTCCGACGATCGAGAAGCTGAAGAAAAATCTCGAGGTGATCTGCGTCGACGGTCCCGTCGATTACCGTGCCGCCGGCACGAGCGGTTCGCGATTCGCGTCGGGAAGTTGGAGTCTGCAGGAGCGGAGCCTGCGGAGTGACCAGAAAAAGCTGGAGCGGAGCCTGCGGAGTGACCAGAAAAAGCAGGAGCGGAGCCTGCGGAGTGACCGAACTGGCCCGCAGTCGGGCATCGGCGGTCGCACCTTTGCCGATCTGTGCTGCACCGCTCGTTCGACGGGTGACTACCTTCGACTGTTCGAGGAGACAACCAGCTTGACCGTCACCGAGGTGCCCGCACTGTCGACTGTCGACGAGTTCGCTGCTCAGCGGTTCGCGAATCTGGTGGACGTCGCCTACGACCGCGATGTGCGGGTCGACTTCCACGCCCTCGTCCCGCTGGATGAATTCGCCGTCGGATGTTCGGGTCTCGACACCGATCGATTGGTCAGCAGGCTCAGTGAATTGGGATCTTCCGTGCGCACCGACATGGCTACGGCCACATCGTCTCGAGCATCGTTCGATTTCCGCCGTCCGCCTTCGCTCGGTACATGAGGGAGTCCGCCACGCGCGTCGCATCGTTGACCACGTCGACCCCTGCGGTCCACGCATCGGAATCGGGAGCGATCACGACGGCGCCGGCGCTCACTGTGACCGGTATCGGATCCGAGCGATTCGTCAGAGTGCCGCTCACCTCCGCCACCAGCTCACACAGTTGTTCTGCCTCGCCGACGAGGACGGCTACGAACTCCTCGCCCCCTGTTCTCGCCACCACCCCCGACGTGCCGAGGTGGTCGCGGAGACGGTCGGCAACGAGGACGATGACGGCGTCGCCCTGGTCGTGTCCGTAGCGGTCGTTGACGCTCTTGAACCGATCGATGTCGACGAGTACGAGGACGAGCGCCAGCTGCTCGCCGTGAGCGACCGTCCACAGGTCTTCGATGGCATTCTGCAGTCCGCGTCTGTTCTTCAAGCGGGTCAGCGGATCGATCTCGGATTGCCGTGCGTCCTCGCACACCAACGACCAGGCGATCTGGGCGAAGATCGGGACACCCGACGTCGCACCTCCTGCAACCAGCACTGCGGCGATCGCATCCCACGGCCCCCACAAACCCTGCGTGTACGCGGCCACCCCGATGTAGACGATCACCAGATTGGCGAACACCAGGTGAGCGACAAGCAGCCTCGGTCCGAGAAAGAAGGTGCACATCGACCCTGTCAGCGCGAAGAGGAACGTGCCGATCAGCGCCGACGTGGGTACATCGAGAAGAATCACCGACGCAAGCCCGACGTCGCCGAACACCAGGAACGCCACCAACTGCCACTTACGATCCGGCAGCGGCCCGACGAGCAACCACACGATCGTGGCGAACTGCAGAACCAGGATGAAGAGTACGTAGGCAACAGGACCCGATCCGGTCGGCCCGTTCGGCGAGGCCAGCATAAGGATGGACACGACGGCGTACAGGGCCACACAGCTGGCGAACACGACTCGGATCAATCGGTGCAGCGGACGAGTCGACTTGTGCACGAAGATCCAGTCGAAATCGTGCGGAGCAGCGAACCAGTGGCGAAGAACCTGAGCTGCACTGGGCTGGGGTCCGAGCGGCGGAACGGTGGTACTCGGGATCGACCTCGGCGGCAGGAGTGGGGTCGACCGTTTGCGGTGGCGACTCCGTGTCGCGCCGTGCGCCCGCACCGAACGTGGTCGTAGGGACGCATTCGATCGCTCGCTGTGCCGCGCTACGGGCGATCGAAAGTCTTCGTGCATGGGGCTCCCTTGTGAAACGAACTGCCCAGGTCCGAAAGCGTACCGATCACCGTTTCGGCTCGCCCGAAATCCCCTGATCCGGTCTCGCCCGGCCTGCGGAGCGCTCGCCCGTCGTTTCCACGACCGATGCACGCCTTCCCCCCTACAGACAAAGGGAGACACCCACTACTGACGGCGGTCGGGGGCGACAGCAGTAGCGGGTGTCTCATTGTTCATTCGCAGCCCCCCTCGAGGTGGATGGGTACCGGATGGGAAATTTTTCCGAAGATTTTTCACGACCCGAGGAATAGCCTGTGACCATGCCTTTCACAGCAGCGAACCACTACGACTTCACCGGCGACGACATCACCGGGACCCTCGATGCCCACCGATCCGCCGGCGTCTGGGCGGCGCAACTCGTTCTGAGCGGGCAGACGCTGGAGTCCACCGACGTCACCCGATCGGACCTGGGATTCGAGGTTCGCACCGTCGTCGAAAATCTGTCGGACGGTAATCGGACCCACCTGCTGGTCGTGTTGCCGCGCGTCACGATCGACCCCGACGACGGCCAACCCGTCACTTTCACCTCCTACGCGGTGCTGTACACGGTCCACGGTGGATCGACCGAGGTACACGGTGCGGTCGAGGCCTACGACGTGCGACTGCTGAGCGGAACCGCGTCACTCGTCCGGTGAACGACGTGGAATAGCGCGTGACGGCCCACCGTTGTACGACGCAGTCGATGCAAACGCATGAACTTTGTTCGGGTAGGAGCACACTGTGCAGTTCGGAATCTTCACCGTCGGAGACGTCACCACCGACCCCACGACGGGAGTGACGCCCACCGAACACGAGCGCATCCGGTCGATGGTCACCATCGCCAAGCACGCCGAAGACGTCGGGCTCGACGTCTTCGCGACCGGCGAGCACCACAACCCGCCCTTCGTGCCGTCGTCTCCCACGACCATGCTCGGCTTCATCGCCGCGCAGACCGAGAAGCTGATTCTCTCGACATCGACCACGCTGATCACCACCAACGATCCGGTGAAGATCGCCGAGGACTACGCGATGCTGCAGCATCTCGCCGAGGGACGCGTCGACCTCATCATGGGCCGCGGCAACACCGGTCCGGTCTATCCGTGGTTCGGCCAGGACATCCGTCAGGGCATCCCGCTGGCGCTCGAGAACTACCAACTGCTCCGACGCCTGTGGACCGAGGACGTCGTGACCTGGAAGGGCAACTTCCGCACCCCGCTCGACGGGTTCACCTCCACGCCGCGACCGCTCGACGGCATTCCGCCGTTCGTCTGGCACGGCTCCATTCGCAGCCCCGAGATCGCAGAGATCGCCGCCTATCACGGTGACGGATTCTTCGCGAACAACATCTTCTGGCCGAAGGAGCACTACATCGCGCTGATCGACCTCTACCGCGAACGCTACGAGCACTACGGGCACGGGCGCGCAGACCAGGCGATCGTCGGCCTGGGCGGACAGGTGTTCATGCGCAAGAACAGCCAGGACGCGGTGACCGAATTCCGACCGTACTTCGACAACGCTCCGGTGTACGGCCACGGCCCGAGCATGGAGGAGTTCACCGAACAGACTCCGCTGACTGTCGGATCTCCGCAGCAGGTCATCGAGAAGACCCTGGCCTTCGCGGATTTCTTCGGCGACTACCAGCGCCAACTGTTCCTGATGGACCACGCCGGACTGCCGCTGAAGACCGTGCTCGAGCAGCTCGACATCCTGGGCGCAGATGTGGTGCCGGTGCTGCGCAAGGAGTTCGCTGCCCGACGCCCGGAGGGTGTTCCGGAGAATCCTCCGACTCACGCGAGCACCCTGGCCGAACGAAACGCCCGTGTCTCGATCTAGAACCGAGGCGGCAGTCGATGCCTGGGAGTCACTCTTTCGCTCCCAGGTGACGCTGATGCGACGCTTCACCGCCGAGGACATCTGGAAGCCGATCGGCGTGCGCGAGTACGACGTGTTGTTCACCTTGAGCAGCAGCCCCACTCGCGCACTCCGACTGCACGAACTCAACGAGCGGATCCTCCTGAGCCAACCGTCGCTGAGCAGGATGTGCGACCGGCTCACGGCGATGGGTTATGTTGTCCGACAGAGCGATCCGTCGGACAAGCGCGGGACGGTGATCTGCCTGACCGAGGCAGGGGCGGACCTGCAGAAATCGATCGGCCGCAAGCATGCGACACAGATCGCACGACTGGTCGGTGGCGCACTGGACGGCCACGAACTCGCCGAGCTCGACCGGCTCTGCACCAAGCTCCGAACCACACAGGCAGGCATCGAATGACCATCGAGATTCTCACCCCACGCGAGGTTCCCCTGGGCGGTCCACGCGCACTGAAGGTTCGGCGTACGCTCCCACAGCGGCAGCGTTCGCTGATCGGTGCGTGGTGCTTCGCAGACCACTACGGTCCCGACACCTCACCGATGGATGTGCCGCCACACCCGCACACCGGGCTGCAGACCGTCAGCTGGCTCTTCTCCGGCGAGATCGAACACCGCGACAGCGTCGGATCACACGCCATGGTCCGGCCCGGCGAGCTGAACCTGATGACGGCCGGCCACGGCATCAGTCACTCCGAGACCTCGACCCCGCAGACGGAAATTCTGCACGGTATGCAACTGTGGGTTGCACTTCCGGCTCGATCTCGTTTCACCGCACCGACTTTCGAGCACTACGTGCCACAGACTCACACGAGCCAGGGGCTGACCGCACGAGTGTTCCTCGGCTCACTGCTCGGCGAGACCTCGCCGGTGGCCACGTTCACCCCACTCCTCGGAGCCGAGATCGTGCTCGACGCAGGAGCCCGCGTCACCCTCGACGTCGACCCGACGTTCGAGCACGGCGTCATCGTCGATCAGGGCACCGTGACGATGGACGAGACAGTGCTCGCCGCAGCCGATCTCGGCTACCGCGAACCGGGCGGTTCGACGCTCGATCTGCACAATCCGACCCGTGAGCCGGTGCGGATGCTGCTGCTCGGCGGACCGCCGTTCGGCGAGCAGATCGTCATGTGGTGGAACTTCGTCGGCCGCAGCCACGAGGACGTCGTCGAGTATCGGGCCGCCTACGAGCGCGGCAGCGAACAGTTCGGCACCGTCGAGGGCTATCCGGGATCTCGACTGCACGCACCTCCGCTACCCAACAGCCGGATGCAACCGCGCGGCTGAATTGTTCTGCTACGCAGCAGGAGCCGTGGGCAGTACCCGTTTGATGACGTCGGTGAGCGTGACGATGCCGAGGAACTGCCCGCCGGTCTCGACGACCGCGAGCTGCACGCTGCGGTTTCGCATCTGCCGTAGCAATTCGTACACCGGTGTCGATCCGTCGACCGAGTAGGCCTCCCGTGCGTAATCGGCGGCCGGTTCACCGACGTCGGCCAGCAACGTGTCCCGCACGTGGACGACGCCGGGCGTCGCGCCGGAGCTGTCGGAGAGCAGTACCCGAAGGTGACCTGAGCGCAACGCCGCCTCCTGCACATCGGAGACAGTGGCACCGTGCGGCACCGAGGTCGCCTCGGAGTCGAGCACCGTGATCTTGTCGACGGTCAGTGTCTCGAGTTCGATCACCCGGGTGATCTGGGTCTGCAATTCCGGTTCCAGCACACCGACCTGCGACGAGTACTCGACCAGGTTGCGGATGGTCTCCGCATCGCGACCGCCGACCGCGGCGTTCTCGACCGGCTCCACTCCCGACCGTTGGACGAGCGTGTTGGCGATCTTGTTGACCCACACCAGGAACAGCCGGAAGGGGCGGATGAACGCCCGAGACGGCAACCCGATGATGGTGGCAGCGAGTTCGGGGTGCGCGATGGCCCAGGACTTCGGGGCCATCTCACCGATCACCAGATGCAGGAAGGTGACGACCAACAGCGACAGCGCGAACGCGGCGGTTCCGGCCAACCAACCCGGCACACCCCACGAGGTGAACACCGGACCGAGCCAGGAATCGACGGCGGGTTTGGTGACGGCACCGAGCGCGAAGGTGCAGGCCGTGATGCCCAGCTGCGCGCCCGCCAGCATGATCGTCAACTCGTTCATTCCGCGCAGCGCCGCCCGCACCGATCGGCTCGTGCCTGCCTTCTCCTCCAGTCGATGCCTGCGGGCACCGAGCAGCGCGAACTCGATGACGACGAAGAACGCACTCAGCGCGATGAGCAGTACCGTCACCGCGACGACGACCCACGCGTTCATCGGTCCGTCTCCTCGTCCGATTCCGGCGAATCCTCGATGCCGTCCGGTGAGTTCTCGTGCAGTCTGATTCTCAGCTCACTCGGCACGTGCCGATCCACCTCGAGCACCTCCACTTCGAGGGACGGACGCGGCGGTTCGTCTTCCATCAGGTCGGCCCCGAACACCGCGAGGTCGATACGCACCGTGTCTCCGACCTCGGGCAGATTCCCGCCCTCCGCGATCAGCAGGCCGGCGAGCGTCTCGTAATCACCTCTCGGCAACAGCATGTCGCGACCGATGGTGCGTTCGACCTCGTCGACGTGGACGTCGCCGTCCATGAGCCACACTCCGTCTTCCTGATCGTGCACGCCTGCGATGTCCTCGTCGTCGTGCTCGTCGGTGATCTCGCCGACCAGTTCCTCGGCGAGATCCTCGATGGTGAGCACCCCGGCAAATCCGCCGTACTCGTCGATGACACAGGCCAGCTCGTTCTTGGTGCTGGACAACAACTCCAGGGCATCCTCCAGGGGCATGAGCTCCGGCACGATCAGCGGTGCCCGCATGATCTCGGTGACCGGACGCCGGTCGTCGGGCGCGGCAGCCAACACCTCGGCCAGCTGCACCACACCGATCGGCTCTTCACGGTCACCGATCACCGGATACCGGGTGTGCGCACGCACCATCCGCGCCCGCATCTCACCGATGGCAGTGGTGGGAGTGACCGCGTCCACCCGAGTGCGAGGAATCATCGCGTGTGCGACATCGCGCTCCGGAAAATCCAGGATGCGGTCGAGCAACAACGAGAGATCTTCGGTGAGATCCCCGCTCGCGCGGGAGTCCTCGATGATGCTCTCCAGGTCCTTCGCGGTGGCGCTGCTGTCCACGTCGTGCACCGGCTCGACGCGCAGCAGACGCAGCATCGCGTTGGAGGACTTGTCGAAGAAGGTGATCAGCCAACCGAAGGCGGCCAGGTAGATCAGCGTCGAGCGGGCAAGGCGTCGGGACAGCGGGTCGGGGCTGGCGATCGCGAGATTCTTCGGATAGAGCTCGCCGAAGATCATCTGCACGACGGTCGCAAGCACAAGAGCGCCCACCGTGCCGATCGAAATACCCACCGCGATGGGAACTCCGGCACTGCTCAGCAACTCGCCCAACGATTCGCCGATGAACGGCTCGGCCACGTAGCCGACCATCAGACCGGTGACCGTGATGCCCAGCTGCGCGCCCGACAGCATGAACGAGGTGCGCTTGGTGACCTTCAGTGCTCGCTCGGCCGACGCGTCGCCCTTCTCGGCTCCGGTACGCAGCGTCGCCCGGTCGACGGACATGTAGGCGAACTCCTGGGCCACGAAGTATCCGTTGGCCGCGATGATCGCGGCGGTGAGCACGAAGCCGAGAAGCAAGGAGAGTATCGCGGTGATCACCATGCGATCACTCGACAACGAACGGCCGGAGCAGTGCCCTCCGACGAAGCAGTGGCCATGGGCGGCCGAGGGGGATCGATGGCGTGCACAGTGCGCTCGACGCCTCCGGTGTCAGAGAATCCGAATTGAGTGGAATGTCGTGATTCTATCGACTGCCGGCGCGTAATTCTCACGACCAGGCGGAATGAGCGATCAGAACAGCGTCGGAACCGCGTCGTCGGACGTCGACGCCTCACGCGCCGTCGGGGCCGAGGCGGTCGGGGCGGCAGTTGCCGGGGCGGGTGCCGTTTTCACAGGTGCCGTCTTCACAGGTGCCTTCTTCGCGGGTGCTGTTGCGGCAGGGGACACCGCACCCCCTGCAGCCACGGCTCGCGCGGCCTCCCCGGCCAAGGCGTCGGCTGCTTCGTTGAAGTGATTGCCGACGTGTCCGCGGACCCACCGGAACCGGACCGGGCCTTCACGTTCGGTGATGGCCCGCTCGATGCTCTGCACCAGCTCCAGGTTGCGTACCGGGGTACCGCCCGCTGTCTTCCAGTCCTTGCGCTTCCAGCCCGCGAGCCACTCGGACGCGCACTTGATGGCGTACTGCGAATCGGATTCGATCAACAGCGGCTCGGGGCCGGGGTGAGCCAGAACCGCCTCCAGCAGGGCCCTGAGCTCCGCGACCTGGTTGGTGCCCGAGGGCTCACCACCGGAGTTGCTCGGCCCCGTGTGGTTGACCCACGCCCACCCGATTGCTCCGCCGGGGTTACGCAGACACGAGCCGTCCGTACTCACGATGATCACGGTCTCAGACCCTACTTCGGGGCACCGACAAACTCCGGGTGACTCGCGCACGAACACCGAGGTACTTCACGATCGACTGTGCGGCACCGCGAATCGATTCCGGCGCAACGCCACCCGGGTCAGGAGTAGTGGGACGCCCCGGCCTTCCTGCCGTCGAGGGTGAGCAGCACGAACGCCACCGCCGCGAGCGCTGCGATGAGCGCGGAGAACACCAGTCCCGCGGTCACCAATCCCCATTCGTTCGCCGCAGCCCCGGCCCCGATGACCGGCACCGAGATGGCCACGTACAGCACCACGAAAAACGTCGAGGTCACTTCTGCTCGACGTTCCGGCGGAAGCCCCGCGGCGATGGCCGCCATACCGTTGCTGAACGTCACGCCCTGCCCGATGCCGCACAGCAGTGCCGCGATCACCAGGACCGGCAGCGACGTCAGTACCAACGACAGAGCCAGGACCACCAGCCCGACCGTCAGAACGAAGCAACCCCAGCGCTGCGCCGACGTCGGATCGGCCCGGCGTATCGATATCTGCGCGGTCGCGGACGAAGCGAAGACCGCGAACACCACAACTCCGGTGACGGCATGGTTGTCGATCTGCAGCACACCCGCGATGAAACCCGGCGATACCGCGGTGAACAGGCCGAGCACCGCGAACCCGGCGAAACCACCGATCGACGCGCGCAGAAAAGTGCCACGGACGTCCGCCGGAACAGACAATCGTTGCATCTGCGGGCGCGCCCCCGCTGCGACCCGAACGGTTTCGGGAGCGAGAAACACCGCCAGGGCAGCCACCGCGAGCAGGCCGATGTCGACGTAGAAGGTCAGGCGTAGCGGTTGCGGAAGGTATTCGGCCAGCAACCCGGCCACCAGCGGGCCCAGGCCGAGGCCGCCGATATTGGCCGCCGTGGCAATCGCCGGAGCACGATCCCGCCACGCGTCCGGTACCAGTTCGATCAGGGTCACCGTCGCCGTTCCGACGAAGATCCCGGCCGACAACCCGGACAGCACTCGCCCGATCACCAGGGCCGTGAGCGAATCCGCAGTCACGAACACCACGGCACTGATCAGTCCGAAAGCAATCCCCGCCAACAGCATCGGACGACGACCGAGCGAATCGGACCACCGCCCGAAGGCCAGCAGGGCTCCGAGCACACCCACGGCGTACGCGGCGAACACCAGCGTGACGACGAATACCGAGAAGCCGAATTCGACCTCGTACAACGCGTAGAGCGGCGTCGGCATGGTCGTACCCATCATCGCCACGACGAACGCGTAGGCGACTCCGACGAACGATGCTGCACTCGATCGAGCCACGAAGATCCTCCTGATGCTGTCGACCTGACCAGAGGCGGCAAGAGAGTCCGTGCGGTACTCCTGCGCTCAGCGAGGCACTATGTATCTTGCCGTCGGCGCTGCAACAGTGTCGACCGAGCCCTGAAGGGGACCCACTCGGTCCGCATGGCCACGACCGTTTCGGAGGTGACGAACCGATGCCCGACGATGCCGGTTCCGACGGGATCGCGCGCCTGGTCACGTCCGAGCAACGACTCGACGTGCGGATGTCGGTGTCGCCGCTACGCCGTGGCCGCGGCGATCCCACCTACGAGTCGACGCCGGACGGCGGGATCTGGCGCACGTCGCGGATAAGCTCCGGCCCGGTGACATACCGCCTGACGCAGGTGTCGCCGACGAGCGCGCAGGTTCGAGCCTGGGGCCCCGGCGCACCCGAACTGTTGGACGCGGTGCCCGCTCTGCTCGGCACGGACGACGATGCAGCCACCTTCGCACCGGAGCATCCGATTCTCCAGGAAGCCCATCGGCAACTACCGCACCTGCGTCTGGGCAGAACCGGACTGGTCCTCGAGGCCCTGATCCCGGCGATCATCGAGCAACGCGTCCACGGAATTTCGGCCTTCGGATCGTGGCGCCACCTGGTGAGCAAGTTCGGCGAGAAGGCACCGGGGCCGACGCCGAAGCCGATGTTCGTCTTTCCGACACCCGACGTGTGGCGTCGTATCCCGTCGTGGGAGTACCACCGCGCCAACGTGGACCCGGCCCGGTCCAAGACCATCGTCCGCGCTGCCTGCGCAGCCGGACGGCTGGAGGAGGCGTCGGGAATGACACCCGAGGACGCGCAACGCAGGCTGCGGGCGATCCCGGGCGTCGGTGTCTGGACGGCGGCCGAGACCGCGCAACGCGCCCTCGGGGATCCCGACGCGTTGTCGGTGGGCGATTACCACCTGGCGTCGGTGGTGGGCTGGTCGCTGTTGGGGAGACCGATCGACGACGCGGAGATGGTCGAGTATCTGCAGCCCTTGGCACCGCACAGGCATCGCGCGATTCGGCTGCTGTACCTGAGCGGCAAGGCCACCAAGCCCAAGTTCGGTCCGCGAACCGCGCTGGTGGATCACACGTGGCACTGAGCCCTCACTGCTCGTACAGTCGAGTTGTTCGCCGACGTAAGGGGTTTGTCTGTGGTTGCCATCGGTAGTTCCGATCTGGATGTCTTTCCGCTCGCTCTAGGAGGGAACACTTTCGGCTGGACCAGCGACGAGGCCGAGTCCTTCGAGATTCTCGATGCCTTCGTCGAGGGCGGAGGCAACTTCGTCGACACCGCGGATTCGTACTCGGCATTCGCCGACGGCAACTCCGGCGGCGAGTCCGAAACCATCATCGGCAACTGGACCAGAGCCCGCGGAAACCGGGACGACGTCGTCATCGCCACCAAGGTCAGCCAGCATCCCGAGTTCCGCGGACTGGCCGCGGACAACGTCCGAGCCGCCGCCGACGCGTCGCTGAGCCGGTTGCAAACCGACCACATCGACGTCTACTACGCGCACTACGACGACGAGAAGACCCCGCTCGTGGAGTCTCTCGCCGCGTTCGACGAGCTGGTGACAGCGGGCAAGGTCCGGCACGTCGCCATCTCGAACTACACCCCCGCGCGGGTGCGCGAGTGGCTGGAGCTGGTGAAGGAGAACGGTTTCGCCGCCCCGATCGCGTTGCAGCCGCACTACAACCTGGTCGCCCGCGGCGACTACGAGGGCGAGCTGCAGAACCTGGCCGTCGAGAACGACCTCGGGGTGTTCCCGTACTTCTCCCTCGCCGCAGGTTTCCTGACCGGCAAGTACCGCACCCGCGAGGACCTCGCGGGCAAACAGCGCGAACGACTGACCACCGGATACTTCTCCGACGCCGGTCTGGATGTCGTGCAGGGTCTGCGCGAGATCGCCGAATCCCGTTCGGCAGAGATCTCGAGCGTCGCGCTGGCCTGGCTGCTGGCCCGGCCGGGAGTCACCGCGCCGATTGCCAGCGCGAGCAAGATATCTCAGCTACCGGCTCTGCTGGACGCACCGGCACTGGCTCTGACCAGCCGGGAAGTCGAGAAGCTGACCGTACTGTCCGACGCCGTGGCATAGAACACGAAAGTTGTAGTCAGCAACCGGGAACAGAACGTGTGCCCCGGTTGCTGAACCTCGGGTGGCCCAAGCACCGAACACGTCAGCAGCCGAGACAGCCGTAGCCGAAGCACCGGCAACGAACACGTCCCCCGAGCCGACGTCCAGGGAACGCCTGCGGGTGATCCTGGTGCTCGGCGCGCTCATCGCGCTCGGCCCACTGACCATCGACATGTATCTGCCGGCCCTTCCGGCCATCGCCGACGACCTGAACACGTCCTCGTCCGCTGTGCAGCTCACCCTCGCGGGCACCCTCGTCGGTCTTGCCCTCGGGCAGCTGATCATCGGGCCGCTCTCGGACATCGTCGGCCGACGCCTGCCCCTGATCGTCGGCACCGGAGTGCACATCCTGGCCTCGGTCGCGTGCATCGTGGCTCCCAACATCGCCGTTCTCGGTGGCCTCCGCGTCGTCCAGGGTCTCGGTGCTGCAGCCGCAGCCGTGGTCGCGATGGCCATCGTGCGCGACCTGTTCAGTGGCCGCGCCGCCGCGACCGTCCTCTCACGCCTGATGCTGGTCATGGGCGTCGCTCCCGTGCTGGCCCCATCGCTCGGCGGTGCCGTGCTGCTGGTCGGATCCTGGCGTCTCGTGTTCGCGGCTCTGGCGATCATGGGTGTTGCTCTGATGACGTTGGCGATCGTGTCGCTGCGCGAAACGCTTCCACCCGAGCGTCGCCGCGCCAGTGGAGTGCTGCCGGTACTGCGCACCTACCGTTCACTGCTGCGTGACGCCCAGTTCGTCGTTCTCGTCCTGGTGGCCGCACTGGCGATGGCCTCGCTGTTCGCCTACATCGCCGGGTCGTCGTTCGTTCTGCAGGAGGAGTTCGGCCTCGACGAGCAGCAGTTCGCGATCGTCTTCGCCGCCGGTGCCATCTCCCTCATCGGGGCTTCCCAGCTCAACGTCCTTCTGCTCGGACGCTTCGCACCGGTGCAGATCGTGCTGACAGCGCTGTCCTTCGCGGTGTTCGCCGGTGCCGTCATGACGGTCCTGGCGATCACCGGGGTCGGCGGCATGGCCGGGTTCGTCGTCCCGCTGTGGTTCGTACTCGGGGCCGTCGGGTTCGTGATGCCCAACGCGCCTGCGCTCGCGCTGTCCCGGCACGGTGAGGCTGCAGGCGGAGCCGCTGCCCTCCTCGGGGCAGCGCAATTCGGGCTCGGTGCCATCGTTGCGCCTGTCGTCGGCGCACTCGGAAACGACGCGGTGGCCGTGTCCACCACGATGGTCGCGACCTCCGCCGCCGCACTGGTAGCACTGGGTGTCATCACCGCGCGCTCGTCTTCGCGCCTATGAGCTCGGTGGGGGCCACCACACACTAGGGTTTTCGCCATGGCCGAACGCGAACGTGATGCGCACGGTAAACCCCTCAATGCCAGGCCTCGTGACGGTCTCGGGCGGCCCCTCGCGCGCGGTGGCAACGGAACCCCACGGGTGCCCGACGACCTCCGGCTTCCTCCCACTGCTGCTCTGGTCGAAGCGCAGAGATTCCTCGACGCGGACATGCCGTTCCATGCGCACGAGGTACTCGAGGGCACGTGGAAAAGCTGCTCGCCCGACGAGCGTCCGTTGTGGCAGGGCCTCGCCCAACTCGCCGTCGGGTTGACTCATCTGATGCGCGGCAATCGCGTCGGTGCCGGTTCGCTGCTCCGGCAGGGACACGACCGACTCATCGGATTCGAGTGCGATCCTCCGCATCACGTCGACGTCACCGGCCTGCTGACCTGGTCGGAGGGCCTGCTCGTCGAGCTCGAGACCGGACGGTTGCCGGTGGCCCCCGGTATTCCGGCGCTGCGCGCTATCGACTGAACCGATCCCGACAGGGGGCGTCCTGGCGTCCGATCCCGACTCGAGCTAGCCTGGTGAAGGTTAGGTAAGGCTAGGACAATCTGCTTCGGAAGTGGGGTTCGTCGGCGTGACCGTGTTCGCACCGCTCAGACTCGTGCACCGCGAGACGATCAGCCCGGCCCAGCTCGGACGCACTCTCTGCACCGAGGTAGCCGAACAGGTTCCGTACTGGGTCGCAGTCCTGACCCCGGCGGAGCGACCGTTGCTCACCGAACGGTCGACGGAATTCGAGCAGGCATCGGTGACGTTCGCGTTGCCCGACGGCGCACACCGCCGCCGCGTTCTGCTGCTCGCGGCCCTGGGTTCGGCCGTGTCCACGTGGCAGGCGAACAACCACCGCGGCTCCTCGGCCGGCGTGCTGGTCGACCTCGATCTCGAGAACACCGGTGCAGTGCACCCGGTCCGGCTTCCTGCGCTTCGCACCGACGCTCTCGCCGTCCCCTCTCTCCGCGAGCACCTCGTCGACGACGTCTCGAGGCGGCTGGGCTCGGTGCCGAACGGCGGCCGCGACTACGCACTGACTCGCAACTATCCCGCGCTGGCCTCGCGCGCAGGAGCTCAGATCATCGTGCGTGAGGATGCACTGGCAGAGCCCAGCCGCGATCACGCCATCGACTTCGGGATCTCCGTGACCGATGCGGGTACCGCGACGGCGCGCATCACCTGGGCTGCGAACCTGCACGGCGTCGACGAACTGATCCGACTGTGGTCGGCGGCCGTGCACAGCCTCGCACTCGCCACTACAGGCTCTTCAGCAGCCTGACGTCGTCCTCGATCCCCTCGGGGGGAGTTTCGAGGATCACCGGCGCGTCGGCAGCCAGTGCGACGGCGGTCAGAATCTCGGCGTCGATCGTTCCCGTGCCGAGGTTCGCGTGCCGGTCTCGCGCCGAGTCGAACTCGTCGCGCGAATTGTTCAGGTGCACCAGATCGATTCGTCCGGTGATGGCCTTGATTCGGTCGACCACGTCGACGAGATCCTCGCCCCCGGCCCACGCGTGACAGGTGTCCAGACAGAATCCGGCACCGAACTCACCGATCGCGTCCCACAACCGGGCGATGTCGTCGAAGTGGCGCGCCATCGCGGAGTCTCCGCCCGCGGTGTTCTCGACGAAGATCGGCACCGCGAAGCCGCCCTGCTCCGCTTGGCGCTCGAACAGCTTGCGCCAGTTGTCGATTCCCTTGGCAGTGTCCTCGCCCTCACGGACGTGGCCGCCGTGGACGACCAACCCGATGGCCCCGATCTCGGCCGCAGCAGCGGCCTGCTCGATGACGGCCTTGCGCGACGGAATACGGATCCGATTGTTCAGGCTCGCCACATTGAGGACGTAGGACGAGTGCACCACCACGTCGACGTCGCCGGTCAGCAACGCCTCGCCCTGAGGGTGCGGGGAGAGCTTGTTCCACTTCTGCGGATCGGTGAGGAACATCTGGACGAGGTCGACGCCGAGGGCCTCGGCCGTGCCGAGAGGGTCGCTGCTGTCGCGGACGTGGGCTCCGATGCGCATGACGCCCATCATAGGGGTGGTGTTCAGGGTCTCCCCTGATAGCGACGGGCGCAGAACGCTGGAACACTGGCACCCATGAGCGACATCGCCGCACGTGCGGTCAACGTATCGAAGGTCTACGGATCAGGGGACACCCAGGTCCACGCACTGTCCGGGGTGAGCGTCGACTTCGCTCGCGGAGAATTCACCGCCATCATGGGCCCGTCGGGTTCGGGGAAGTCCACGCTCATGCACTGCCTGGCCGGCCTGGACAACGCATCCTCGGGAACGGTGACCATCGGCGACACCGAGTTGACGGCACTCTCCGACAAGGAGATGACCGGATTACGAAGGGACCGAATCGGATTCGTGTTCCAGGCCTTCAATCTGGTGCCGACGCTCACCGCGCTCGAGAACATCACACTGCCCCTCGACATCGCCGGCCGCACGCCGGATCAGGGATGGCTCGACACCGTGGTCGACCGACTTGGCCTGCGCGACCGCCTCGATCACCGCCCCAGCGAGCTCTCGGGCGGACAGCAGCAGCGAGTGGCGTGCGCCCGCGCACTGGCAGGTCGACCCGACATCGTGTTCGGCGACGAGCCCACCGGCAACCTGGACTCCCGCTCGTCCGGCGAGGTGCTGTCGATTCTGCGCACTGCCGCAGACGAATTCGATCAGACCGTCGTCATCGTCACGCACGATCCGCGCGCGGCCAGTTACGCCGACCGCGTCGTGTTCCTCGCCGACGGCGCAGTCATCGATCAGCTCAACGCGCCCACGGCCGACGCCGTACTCGAGCGGATGAAGAAGCTGGAGACGGTCCGATAATGGCGCACTCGGCCTCCAAACACTCGGTCGCCGACAAGGCCCCACGTCGGGCCGCGTCGGGCAATCCCATGCGCAAGGTTTCGCTGAGAAACCTTGCTGCACATAAGGTTCGCCTTGCTCTGACCGTGCTGTCCGTCGTGCTCGGCACGGCATTCGTCGCGGGTTCCTTCGTGTTCACCGACACCCTCCAGCGCACCTTCTCCTCCCTGTTCGCCGATACCGCGCAGGGCGCGGACGTTCGCGTGAGCCCCGAGGACGCACGCTCGTCCGGCGTACCGAACGAGGACATCGCGGCGATCTCGACGTTGCCGAACGTGCGCGCCGTGTCGCCGTACGTCGGCGGGCAGTTGGTGCTGCTCGGCTCGGACGGTGCCGCCGTACAGTCCGGCGGCGCACCGACCATCGGTGAGTCGTACCTCCCGGACGACCAACGACTCGGTGATCCGACCACCTTCGTCGACGGTTCGGCTCCCACCGCTCCCGGTCAGGTCACGATCAACGAAGGTGGTGCCGAGCGCGCGGGACTGAAGGTGGGCGACGCCACCCAGGTCCTCGTGCCGTCCAAGGGCATCACCGACGTCACGATCAGCGGAATCTATTCGACGGCAACCGAATCCGGTGGCTACATCGGAATCCAATTCGTGCAGAGCCAGGCGAACGAGCTGTTCACCGACGGTGCCCACGTGCAGTACATCGACGTCGCGGGCAACGATCTGGCCGCGCAAGGGCTGACTCAGAGCGATCTTCGTGACGAGATCGCCGCGGCGTTTCCCGATCTGAAGGTCCAGACCGCCGCGGACGTACAGGCCGAGACTCAGGCCGAGGTCGAGTCGGCACTGTCGTTCATCAACTACTTCCTGCTCGCCTTCGGCGGGATCGCCCTGCTGGTCGGCACCTTCATCATCTACAACACGTTCTCGATGATCGTCGCTCAGCGCGTCCGCGAACTGGCACTGCTGCGCGCCATCGGAGCCAGCCGCGGACAGGTCAGCCGATCGGTCGTCCTGGAAGCTCTGGTCGTAGGCGTCATCGGCAGCGTCCTCGGCTTCGTCGGCGGAGTAGGGCTGGCCTACGGGCTACGGGCGCTGCTCAACGCATTCGACCTGGGCCTACCGTCGGGACCGTTGGCACTGGAGCCGCGCACCGTTGTCGTCGCGTTCGCCGTCGGCATCGTCGTCACCGTGCTGAGCGCGTACGCCCCGGCCCGGCGGGCGGCAAAGATTCCACCGGTCGCCGCGATGCGCGAGGAGTTCGCCTCTGCGGGCGACACCCTGCGCACCAGGACGTTCGTGGGCGTCGGCCTGGGAATCGCAGGCGCGGCCGCACTGATCATCGGCGCGCAGTCGACCGGCGGGGCGGCCGCTGCCACGGTCGGCGCGGGAGCCGTCGCACTGATCGTCGCCACCGCACTGGCCGCGCCGTCGCTGTCCCGGCCGGTTGTCGGCGCGCTCGGTGCCGTCATCACCCGTCCGTTCGGAGCGATCGGGCGCTTGGCCAGGACCAATTCGGTACGCAACCCGCGACGCACCGCGGCCACCGCCTTCGCCCTGATGCTCGGCCTCATGCTCGTCACCGTCATCGGCGTGCTCGGATCCACTGCCAAGGCCAGCGTCGACTCACTCGTCGACACCGGCGTCGAGGCGGACTACATCCTCTCCGGTCCGCAGTCGATCGGCGTTCCGACCGGTGCCACGACCGCTGCACAAGAGGTGACCGGCGTGGACCGCACCGCGGTACTGCACCCGGTGTTCGTCACCATCGCGGGCCAGGAGGAGTACGGCGCCGCCATCGACGGCTCTCCCGAGGGACTGCTCGAGCTGTCGATGGTCCAGGGCACGGCAGACCTGGACAGCGACGGATTCTCGGTGTCGGAAACCGAAGCGGCCAACCGCGGATGGACGGTCGGAACCGAGGTCACCTTCGACACCGTGGACGGGGCGTCGGTCCCCGTGACCGTCACCGGTGTGTTCACCGACAATCCGCTCATCGGGAATTGGATCGTCTCGGGCGACATCTACCAGGAGGTGACGCCGTCCATCACCCGGTCCGACATCCTGGTTCTGATCAAGGCCACGCCCGGTACCGACCTGGACACGCTGCGAACCGATCTCGAAGCGGCGACCACGCCGTTCGTCGTCGTCCAGGTTCAGGACGTCGAGGAGTTCAAGGGCAGCCAGGGTCAGCAGATCGACACCCTGCTCGCCGTGCTGTACGGATTGCTGGCTCTGGCCGTTGTCATCGCCGTGCTCGGCATCGTCAACACGCTGGCCCTGTCGGTCGTGGAGAGGCGTCGGGAGATCGGCATGCTGCGGGCCATAGGAATGCAGCGTCCACAGGTTCGTCGCATCATCTATCTCGAGTCGCTGCTCATCGCACTGTTCGGCGCGATCGTGGGCGTCGTCCTCGGCATCGCGTTCGGGTGGGGATTCGTGCAGACTCTGCGCGACGAGGGCCTGGGCACCATGACCGTGCCGTGGGGCCAGGTGGTGGCGATGCTGCTCGGATCGGCCGTCGTCGGTGTGTTGGCGGCGCTGTGGCCTGCCGTGCGAGCCGCACGCACGAAGCCGTTGGAGGCCATCGCGGACCTGTAGGGACAGGCCCGAAACAGACCGGGCATTCCGCAACGTCACCCGATTGTTGTGGAATGTCCGGTTTTCCGCTTGCGTAAAAAGGCCATGCGCGTCTACCTTTGAGTCGGTAAAACAGTCTCAGAGACGGTTTGTGAGTCACAAACCGACTCCGTCATCACGGGTCGGGCTCGTGCAAGGAGAATCATGTCGATTCAGGACATCGATGCGCCGACCCGACTTTCTCTGGCCCCGTTGTGCCGGCCCGAACGCCGCGACACCCTGATGGCCCGCTACCGCGAGGTGGCTCACGCCCTGCCCGATGCCGTCGCACTCGACGTCGACGGCACCTCGCTGACCTTCGACGAGCTCCTCCACCGCGCCTACTCTCTGGCTCGCAAGATCGCCACTCTCTTCCCCGCCGATTCTCGGCCGCTCGCCGTGGACACCGACGCAACGACGAATTCGATCGTGCTGATGCTGGCCGTCGTCGCCGCGGGCCATCCCCTGGTGCCGCTCGACTCCATGCTTCCGGCCGAGCGCCGCGCCACGATCATCGACCAAGCAGCCGCGACGGCGATCGACTCCGCCACCGTTGCCGCAGCCATGGACTCCTGTGTTCCGCTGCCGACACTGTCGGGCGACCACACCGCGGTGATCAACTACACCTCGGGATCCACCGGCACCGCCAAGGGCGTGATCCTGAGCCACCGCATGTGTCTGACCAAGGCATACGAGGTTGCCAACGCGTTGGCACTGAGCCCACACGACCGCGTCGGAAACTCGCTTCCGGTCAGCTTCGGTGCCGGCTTGAACACGTTGTTCGCCGGCCTGCTCAGCGGTGCCGCCGTGCACTGCCGCGACCCCAGGTCGGGTGTCCCCAGCAGCACCGTCGAGTGGACTGCCGCGCATTCCCTGACGACGCTGCACTGCTCGTCGTCGCTGCTGCGCGCAGTCTCCGCAGTCGATCACGGACCCACCGAACACGCAGCAGGCGGGCGCGGGGCCGTACCGACGCTGCGGGTGGTAATCACCTACGGGGAATCCCTGCACTCCGACGATGCCGACGGCTTCCGGCGGCGGTTCGACAGCCGAGCGACGGTGGTCAACTGGTACGCGACCACCGAGGCCGGTGCCGTCGCCTACGGCGAATACCCGCTCGAGCGAGCGCTGCCGTCGGGCTTTCTCCCCGCAGGCAGACCCATCCCGGGCAAGCTCGTCGAGGTCGTCGCCTCCGACGGTTCGACGTGTGCACCCGACGTGATCGGCGAAGTACGGGTGACGTCGAGCTGCTTGGCCGACGGTTACCTCGGCGGTGCCGGTCTGGACTCCCAACGATTCGCCGCGCTCGGCGACGGTCTGTTCCGGTACCGCACCGGCGATCTGGGACGACTCGACGAACACGGGACACTGCATCTGGCGGGACGCATCGACGACGCCGTCAAGGTGCGTGGCTACCTGGTGGAGCCGGCCGAGGTCGAGGCAGCGCTGCGCGCCATGCCGGAGATCGACGACGCAGCGGTGATCGGCAGGACCTCCGGCACCGATACCGACCTGGTCGCCTACGTGTGTTCGGCTCGTTCCGGTCGGCGACCCTCCGTGGGCGAGATCAGAGCGTCACTGCGCCGGACGCTGCCGGAATGGATGGTGCCCACCCACATCGTCGCGCTCGACGCGATGCCGCGAAACGAACGCGGCAAGGTCGACCGAAGTGCACTGCCCGAGCCCGCCGATCGACGCGTCGAGCGCACAGCGGTCGGCCCGACCGAGTACATCGTGGCCGAGGCCGCGCGCACCGCGATCGGGCTGGACACGATCGGCCGGGACGAGGATTTCCTGGCGCTGGGCGGCAACTCGCTGACCACCACGGCGATGCTGTCCCAACTTCGCGAGAGCCTGAAGATCGATCTGACGCCGGAGGACGTGTTCGCGGCGACCACTGTTCGAGCGCTGGCCGTGACAGTCGATGCCCGCCTCGAGGACGCGGCAACTGCGCGTCGGCGCACGACCGGCGAACACGATGTGCTCGTGCCGCTGCGCACGGAGGGAAGCAAGGCACCGATCTTCCTGGTCGGCGGAGCAGGCGTCGGTGCGATGGCGTTTCTGAATCTCGTCAAACACATCGACGACGACCGCCCCGTGTATGCGTTGCAGGCGCACGGCCGCGGCAAGCGCGGACGCCCGGACCGCACGATTCGGCGAACCGCGAAGCGCTACGTCGACGCTGTTCGCACGGTCCAGCCCGAGGGCCCGTTCCATCTGGTCGGTCATTCGCTCGGTGGCTGGATTGCCATCGCGATGGCGGAGGAGATCCGAGACTCCGGCCTCGGAACTCCCCACCTGCTGCTCCTCGACACGCGACTGTTTCGGCATCTGCTGGACAGGTTGCCCGGGGGTCGCGAAGTTCCGGCTGCTCCGCCGGCTCAGACGCGCGAAGACGCAGGCTTCCACCTCGGCCGCATCGGCACCGCTGCCCTCTGGCTACGGATGCAGTTCGCCGGGTTGCTGAGGTACCCGACGACGATGGAATGGTTGGTTTTCGCAAGCATCGGGTACGTGGCGTTGAACAAGCACGTGCCGACACCATGGTCGGGTTCGATGACCGTGGTTCGCACGGCAGAGAACGTCAAGGAACTCAGGTCGTGGCAGACGGTCGGTCGTGGTGAGTTGACCTTCGTCGACATCTCCGGGGATCACGTCGACATGTTGCGTGAACCGATGGCCGCGCACTTGGCCGAGACGATCACGAACACCTTCGACGACGCGGGCCTCGCACGCTGACCGACGGTCTGTCGCAGTGTCGGCTCAGCTTGTACGTTTGTGACCGAGGCTCACCGAGCCACGCGACGACCCGGGAATCACACGACGAGGAGGTCGACCATGAGTTCATCGTACGAATTGCAGTCGGTAGAACTACACAAGGACGTCCTGCGATACGTGGACATGGGCGACGGCCCGCCCGTGATTCTGGTGCACGGCCTGCTCGGATCGCATCGGTCCTGGGGCCCGCAGCTCGAACGTCTGTCGCACAAATTTCGGGTCATCGCGCCCGACCTGTTCGGGCACGGAGACTCCGACAAGCCGACCGGCGACTACTCGCTGAGTTCGCACGCGGCCACCATTCGCGACCTGATGGACCACCTGAGCATCGACTCCGCACCGATGGTCGGTCACTCTCTCGGCGGCGGCATCGTCATGCAGCTGACGTATCTCTTTCCCGAGCGAGTCGATCGCCTGGCGCTGGTCAGCAGTGGCGGCCTCGGTCCGGAGGTGAGCCTGGTGCTCAAGGCAGCGACGCTGCCCGGCAGTGAGCTGGTGTTGCCACTGCTCGCATCGGACTGGTTCCGTAGGAATACCGAAAGCGCGCTGGCGCAGTTGGGCAAATGGGGTCTGCCGGTCGCGCCGGGACCCAGCATGGCCGAGACCTGGAGGTCGTTCCGGTCGGTCGCAGACCGCTCCACCCGTGGGGCGTTCCTGGCGTCGACGCGGGCCGTGGTGGGCCCGCGGGGGCAGACGGTCAGCGCCAAGCAACATTTCGAGAAGTTCGAGTCGATTCCGTCGCTGCTGGTCTGGGGCGGCAAGGACCGGATGATTCCCGCCAAGCACGCCGACAACATTCGACGCGAGGTTCCGAACAGTCGCGTCGAGATCTTTCCCGACGCCGGCCACTTTCCCCAGCTCGACGAGCCGGACTTCTTCTTCCGACTGCTCGACGAATTCCTGGACTCCAACCGGACCGAGAAGAGCGCGCCTGCGGCGATCACCCCGGCGGCTGTTCCGTCGCAGCACCCGTGAGCGTGACACCGATGTTCCCGCTCGGCAGCGTGCTGCTCCCCGGCGAACGACTACCACTGCACATCTTCGAGCCGCGCTACCAAGCCCTGGTGCACGACTGCCTGAAGCAGGACGATCCGAGCTTCGGCGTGGTACTCATCGCGCGCGGGCACGAAGCCGGCGGCGGCGACGTCCGGCACGATGTGGCCACGACCGCACACATCATCGGTCACGAGTCCATCGGCGACGGCCGCTATCTACTCGAATGCGTCGGCGGTGAACGGATCAGGATCGACGCCTGGCTGCCGGACGACCCGTACCCACTGGCCGACGTTCGAGCATGGCCGGACGAAGACACGGACGCGGTGATCGCCGACACCGAATTCGACGCCACCTGGGCGCGGATCGAGGATCTCTACGAACTGATCGGCCGACTCGAATCGGCGGAGAACGTTGCCACACCGGGTGTTCCGGACTTCCTGGGCCTGCCGATCTCGGCCGCCGAGAAGATCTGGTCGCTGGCAGCACTGATTCCGATGGGTCAGTCCGATCGACTCGACATCCTGTCCGCGCCGGACGCCAGAGCACGCATGACCGCTCTCGACGACGCCATCGAGAATGTCACCGCCGTCGTGCAATTCCGATTGCAACCCTGAGACAGAAACACGTCAGGCCCGACATCATCGATGTCGGGCCTGACGTACGTAGTAGCGGGGACAGGATTTGAACCTGCGACCTCTGGGTTATGAGCCCAGCGAGCTACCGAGCTGCTCCACCCCGCGTCGGGTGTTCACCACGCTACATGCCATCTCGGCAGTCTCCCAATCGCCAGGTCAGCCGCAGGCTCTACGGTTCCGAAGTATGACCACCGCGCTTTCTCCCGTCCTGACCTTTCCGCACGCCGGCGTCGCGCAGATCACGCTGAGCAACCCACCGGTCAATGCACTGACCCGTCCGGCGACGCGGCGACTGCGCGCCCTCCTTCTCGAGTTGATCGACGATGCTGCGGTCCGGGCGGTCGTTCTCACCGGCGACCGGGTGTTCAGTGCCGGCTCGGACATCTCCGAGATGCCCGAGATGCAGGACGGCGGTGACGTACTCGCCCGCAAGAGCATTCTCGAGAACGCCACCCTCGAGATGCTCGACGATCTACCGCTGCCCACGGTCGCGGCAATCGACGGATTCGCGTTGGGCGGCGGCCTCGAACTGGCGCTGTGCTGCGATCTCGTCGTCGCCGACGAGGGGGCTCGACTCGGACTCCCGGAAATCGACCTCGGTGTGATCCCCAGCAGCGGCGGGTCCATGCGTGCGCTGCGGCGGGTCGGTCAGGCGCGCGCCGCCGAACTGGTGTTGCTCGGCGAGCCCATCCCGGCCGAGACCGCTCTGGAGTGGGGCCTGATCAATCGGGTCGCTCCGCGCGGACAGTCTTTGTCGGTGGCTCTGGGATTGGCGCAGGCGCTGGCGCGAAAATCCCGCTCTGCTGTTCGGGCGAACAAGCGCGCCCTCGCGCTCACGTTCGGCGAGTCCCCAGGCCTGCCTGCACGACGGGCATTGCCGGTGTTCGAGGAGGCGTTCGAGTCGGCCGACGGCAAGGAAGGCGTGCGCGCCTTTCTCGCCAAGGAGTCACCCGAGTTCGGATAGGCGGCGCTTGACCAGAATCGTTGCGCCGGTGACGATCTCCCATCCGATGATGGTGTAGACCGAGATGCGCTCGAATGTTCCGCCGCCGAGGATTCCGGTGTCGGCGAGAAACAGCGCCAGCCCCACCAGTCCTGCCACTCCTGCAGTCGCACTGCCCACGGTGTACCAGCGCGGCGCACCGACGCGGCCGCCGTATCGTCCCGCGGCCAGCAGCACCAGATTGCCGCCGACGATCGCCATGCCTGCACCCACCGCATGGGGCGTCGATGCCCCGTCGACCGAGGCGTGGGCGAGCCCGACGACGATGCTGCCGACACCGTGCACAACGGAGGTGCCGGCCAGGATCCACCGCGCCCGGCCTTCGAAGAGCACGGACAGTCCCAGCCCCGCCAGGAGGAACAACGTGCCGTCGACGACGAAGCCGGTGTTCATCACCGCGTGCAGCGGCGAGATGTCGGGGATTCCGAGGTCGCTGATGTTGTTGCGGGCGTAGCTGTACGGCCGGTCCGTCCAACCGAGCGCGGCCACGGCTTCGGCGGCCAGATACGTCACCCCGCCGACGAGGAAGGCTCCGGCTGCCAGGACGGTAGTTCTCTTCACAGCTGCATGACCCATCTCGGCTCGACCCCGATGGGTCATTTCGCAGGCTCCACTCCCGGAGCCCCGATACACCCGTCGTGTACCGATTGGTACAGTACCGGCTCATGAGCGATCGCCACGACGTGGTGCCGGTACTCGCAGGGGTGTTCCGCGACCACGGATTCGACGGGTCAACCCTCGCGGTCATCAGCAAACAGACCGGCCTGGGGAAAGGTAGCCTCTACCACTACTTTCCGCGTGGAAAGCAGGAGATGGCCGAGGCCGTCCTCGACGACGTCGAGCAGTGGTTCCACCACAACGTGTTCGAGCCCTTGCGACACGGCACCGATGCCGCGTCGACCACCCACGAGATGTTCGAGCAGACCGCGCGATACTTCCGGTCCAATCGTCTGGTGTGCCTGTTCGGAGCGTTCACGCTCGGTCTCGAACGTGCGGTGTTCTCGGGCCGCGTCGCAGCGCATTTCACCCACTGGATCGACGCACTCACGCCGGTACTGCGCCGGCTGGGACACGGCGACTCGGCAGCCGAACTGGCCGAGGAGATCGTGGCCGGGATTCAGGGCGCGTTGGTGCTCTCACGCGCCTCGGACGATGCAACGCGGTTCGATCGACTGCTGGCACGCCTGGAAGCCTCGGCAGCACGGGTGCCTGCGGGGGTGCACGTATGACCCCCGAGGCCGTGACACCCGAGCCCATGACACCGAAGCCGGCACCCGAGCTGAAGACTTTCGGAATACGAGAACTGCTGCGGCTCATCGTCATCGGATCGGTGTTGGCGTACTTCCAGCTCGTCGCGATCGGCCGTTGGGTGCGCGCGCCACGGCGCGGGTGGCCACTGCACGCCTCGGAGGCCGTCGTCGACGCCTTCTTCGTACTCGGACCCACCTTCGTCAAGGTCGGTCAGTTGATGGGCTCCTCGCCCGGACTGTTTCCCAAGGTTCTCGCCGATACCTGTCTGCGCTGCCTCGACGAGGTGCCACCGTTCCCCGGTTCGCAGGCGCGCGCGGTGATCGAGGCCGATCTGGGTCGCGGAATCGACGACCTGTTCTCCTCGTTCGACGACGTACCGCTCTCGTCCGCCTCGGTCGCTCAGGTGCATCTGTGCGTGCGCCGCGACAACGGCCGTGAAGTGGTCATGAAGGTGCAGCGGCGAGGCATCTACCACCGCATGAAGATCGACCTGCGCATCGCGTACCTCATCGCCCGCGGACTCGAGAAGTTCATTCCGTTCTTCGCCACGGCCAACGCGTCGGCGATCATCGTCGACCTGCACGCCGCTACCTTCGCCGAACTCGACAGCGCCGTGGAAGCCAAGCGCCAGGACAGCTTTCGCGCGGCCATCGGTGCGTTCGACGACAACGCCCACGTCACCGCGCCCGAGGTGTTTCTCGACTACTGCGGTGGGCGCGTCATCTGCATGGAACGCATGCACGGCTCCCCACTCGACCGCTACGAGCCAGGAGAGCAGTCCGAGCTCATCGTCCGCCGCGCCGCCAAGGTCTGGATGGAAGCCCTTGTGCTGCACGGCCTCTTCCACGGCGACGTGCATGCGGGCAACGTGTGGGTCCTCGACGACGGCAGAGTGGCATTCCTCGACTTCGGAGTCATGGGCGAGGTGGACGAGCAGTGGCGCGCGCTTCTGCTCGATCTGTTTCACGCCACCGTGATCGACGGCGACTTCACCCGGCTCGCCGGTACCGTCAAGCGGCTGGGAATCGTTGCCCCGCAGATGGGTTCGGACGCCGAGGTCGGCGCGATCCTGCAGTCGGTGTTCGCTCCGATGCTCTCGGCAACTCTCGCGCACTTCAGCCTGGCGGACTTCATCCGAGCGCTGGTGAACATGGGCAAGCAGTACAAGACATCGAGCCCGGAGGAATTGATCCTGGTGGCCAAACAACTCGGCTACTTCGAGCGATACGCCATCGAACTCGCACCGAACTGGGCGCTCGGGACCGATCCGTTCGTGTTCAAGAACGTTTTCCCCGCCGAGATCGCGGCACTGGCCGAGGCGAGGGGCGTCGAGCTGCCGGAGTGAACCGGCAGCTCGACACAGCGTCAACGGGTGCTGAGTCAGTGAGTGAAGTCGAGCACCACTTTGCCTGCCGCAGTGCGGTTTTCCAGAGATGCGATGGCGGCAGCCGCATCGGCGGCCGGGAACACCGACGGCTCCGGCGCACTGAGCGATCCGTCGGCGAGGAGCGGTTCGATCTCGGCCCACTGGGTGGCGAGGTAACCCGGGCGCGTCATCCACCATGCACCCCAACCGACACCGACGACATCGACGTTGTTGAGCAGCAATCGGTTGACCTTGACCGTCGGGATCTCGCCACCGGTGAAGCCCAGCACCAGGATTCGGCCCGACGGTGCGAGCGAGCGGATACTGTCGGTGAACCGATCACCACCCACCGGATCGACGACGATGTCGACGCCACGGCCGCCGGTCAGTTCCTTGACCGCGTCCTTCCAACCGTCGACCAGCACCACGTCGGTGGCTCCGGCGGATCGCGCGATGTCGGCCTTGGCCTCCGTGCTCACGACGGCGATGACGCGAGATGCGCCGAGCACCGGAGCCATTCGCAGCGCGGAGGTTCCGATGCCCCCTGCTGCGCCGTGCACCAGAACCGTCTCGCCCGGCGCCAAACGGCCACGTTCCCGGAGCGCGAAGTGCACCGTCAGGTCGTTGAACAACAGCCCAGCGCCTGCGGAGAGGGACACCGACTCGGGCAGCGCGAACACCGTGTCCGGGGATACGACGGCGACCTCGGCCATACCGTCGCTCAGGCCCGTCAGTGCGGCTACTCGATCACCTGCGGAGAAGCCGGACTCCGGCGGTGCCGACCGAACGATGCCGGCGATCTCGCTGCCGGGTACGAACGGCAACTCGGGCTTGTACTGGTAGAGCCCGCGGGTGAGCAACGCGTCGGGAAAGGCGACGCCCGCAGCATGGACCTCGATGACCACCGACCCGTCACGCGGGGCGGGTTCGTCGATGTCCACCACACTCACCGAGTCGGGTCCGTCGAGGCTGGAGATCTGTACCGCGCGCATGAATGGTCCTCTCGGTCGGGATCGTTCCCTCACGCCACCGTACAAAACAACAGAACTCACCGTGGCTACCGGCATGCGCGAAGAGCTGGCCGAATGGGTCGTTCCGCAGGCTCCACTCCTGCTGTGCTCCAATCGACGGATGAACACCACTCCCCTCACCGTCGTGCGGCCCGAGGGTGACGCCCGCGGCGGCGTCATCGTCATTCAGGAGGCCTTCGGGGTCACCGATCACATCGTCGACGTCTGCAACCGCCTCGCGGCCGCCGGTTGGGTCGCGGTCGCACCGCATCTGTTCCACCGGCAGGAGGGCGTGACCGTGTTGTCTTACTCGGACATGGACTCGGCGATGGCGGCAATCGGGCGGCTGCACGCGGACGAGGTCGATTCCGACGTCGACGCGGCGGCGAGTACGCTCGCCGAGCTCGGATTCGAGCCCTCGTCCATCGCCATCGTCGGTTTCTGCATGGGCGGCACCGTTGCGTTCCACACCGCTGTCCGACGGCAACTCGGTGCGGCAGCGACGTTCTACGGCGGCGGAATCGCCCAGGGCCGCTTCGGTTACCCCGCGATGGCGTCGGTGGGTGACGCCCTCGCGACACCCTGGCACGGCTTCTTCGGAGACCTGGACGAGGGCATCCCCTTCCAGGAGGTGGAAACGCTGCGCGAGATCACCGCAACGTCCCCGGTCGACACCGAGATAACCCGTTACGCCCACGGCAAGCACGGGTTTCACTGCGACGATCGCCCCGCGGTGTTCGACGCCGATGCGGCGGCCGACGCCTGGGGCAAGACTCTCGAGTGGTTCGACGCCCATGTCGCACGCTGAGCCACCCCGTTCCGACGCCGAACTCGCGGAGGAGACGGAACGTATCGTCGCCTTCTGGACCGAGCTGTCGCTGCCCGGACTGTTCGACGTCCACACGCACTTCATGCCGAAGAACGTGATGGACAAGGTGTGGAATTACTTCGACAGCGCAGGGCCGCTGACGGGCAGCGTCTGGCCCATTTCGTATCGTTTCGCCGAAGACCGACGGCTGCAGGTCATTCGAGGATTCGGGGTACGGCACTTCACGTCGATGATCTACCCCCACAAGCCGTCGATGGCGGCGTGGCTCAACTCGTGGGGTGCCGACTTCGCGGCGCGCACCCCCGACTGCCTGCAGACCGCCACGTTCTACCCCGAGAACGGGGCCACCGAGTACGTCGAGCAGGCATTGACGAACGGTGCCCGAATCTTCAAGTCGCACATACAGGTCGGCAATTATGCGCCCAACGATCCCCTGCTCGACGGCGTCTGGGGCGCACTCTCGGACGCACAGGTACCCGTGGTGATCCACTGCGGATCCGGCCCGGCACCCGGCACCCACACCGGACCGGAACCGATTGCCGCACTGCTGCAACGATTCCCCCAGCTCCCGTTGATCATCGCGCACATGGGCATGCCCGAGTACGTCGACTTCCTCGACCTGGCCGATCGCTACGAGAACGTTCGACTGGACACCACGATGTCGTTCACGGACTTCTCGGAGGCGGGCGCACCGTTTCCGAGACACGAGCTGCCACGACTGCTCGATCTGCAGAATCGCATTCTGTTCGGCAGCGACTACCCGAACATTCCGTACCCGTATCTGCACGCCCTGCAGGCAGTAAGCCGACTCGACCTGGGAGACGACTGGGTTCGCGCAGTGTGCTGGGAGAACGGGGCTGCACTGTTCGGCTAGAGCAGTTCTCTAGCCGCCCCAGAACTCGGCAATACGCTCGGCGATGGCATTGCCCTGCGCACGTCCGGCCACGGCCGCGGCCGATCGGACGGCGATGTCGGTGGCGTCGGGTCCGATGGCAGCCGACGAATCGGCGTCGGGTGCAATCACTTCCACCTTCGAGCCACCCTTGACCAGCCGCTCTCGTTCGATGTCGAAGGGATCGTGCTCCAGGTCGAGTGCGCCGACTCTGAACACCAGCACCTTCTCGAAACCGACTGCCAGATCGGCGTTTTCGCTCGCGCGGATACCTCCGTCGACGTAACGATGATCGCCGATCGTCACCGGGGGCCACATTCCCGGGATGGCGCAGCTCGCGGCCACTGCGTCGACCAGTTGAACGCCCGAGCCACGATCGAGAACTCGATGCCGGCCCGTCAGCGCGTCGACGGTGACGATCCGCAGATCGCGGCTTGGCCACGAGTGCGACGGCAGCCGTCGTTCGATGATGGCCCTGCGCTCACGCTCGGTGATCGTCGAGGCCGCCAGTGCCTCGGCACCGATGCGCCTGCGAGTGTCGATGGCACTGCCGTCCGAGTTCTGAGCCGCTCGAGCCAACATGGAGACCAGTTCGTCGATGGTCGCCTCGGCATGCGGTTCGTGGTCCTGCTTCGCCTCGTCTGCCTGACGCTCGAACAGTTCGGCCAACGCGGTTCCGCTCGAGATCTGCGCTGCCACCGAGGAGCCTGCCGATGTTCCCAGCAGCATCTCGGCATCTGTGACGTCGGCTCCGGATTCTGCCAATCCCAGTAGGACACCCGTCTGCCACGCAATACCTGCGACTCCGCCGCCGCCCAATACGAGTGCTCGCCTGGTCATGGTCGTACTCCTTCTTCGAAAAGATCCGTCAGGAACTTACAGCGCCGGTGTGTACACGTGGACGCAGCCAGTCGATGAGATCGTCGAGTACGCGCTCCTTCTCCGGTTCGTTGAACACTTCGTGGAACAGCCCGTCGTACGTTTTCAGGGTCAGGTCGTCGGATCCGGCAAGTTCGGCGACGAGTTCGCTGCCCGAGACATCGGCCAATCCGTCTGCAGTCCCGTGCTGGAGCAGCACGGGAATCTTCAGCGACGGCAACCGCGCGGGGAAGGTCTCCCCGACGCCGAGCATCGCTGCGGCCAGGCCCGCAGGAACGGTGCCGTGGTAGCCCAGCGGATCGGCGACGTAGGCGTCGACGACGCTCTTGTCGCGCGAGACGAGCTTGGGGTCGAGTTTCAGTACGGGCATTGCCGGTAGGAATCGTCCGAGGACCTTGCCGACCGCCACCAGGGCTTTCGGCTGTCCCACGCTGGGAGCCACCGCGGGCCCGGACAGCATCAGACCGTCGAGGTCGCCCTGATGGTCCAGTGCGTACGACAGTGCGATGGCACCGCCCATGCTGTGGCCGAGCAGGAAGGTGCGCTGATCGGGATGCTCAGCAGCTGCGATGCCGAACAGCGTGTGGAGGTCGTCGGTGAAGTCGGACCATTTCTCCAGCGACACCCGTTTGCCCCCGGATCGCCCGTGTCCGCGGTGGTCGGGCGCGTAGACGACGAGACCGAGCGAGCCCAGCCTTTCGATGACGTGCCGGTACCGGCCTGCGTGCTCGGCCAGGCCGTGGGCCAGCACCACGATCCCGGTTGACGTGGTTTCGGGGGTCCAGACGTCGTAGACGATTCGGGTTCCGTGGACTCCGACGAACGACGACTCGACATGCTTCATTCGGTCACCGTACAAGGGCAGCGGGTCGTGCGACGGTCCATCGGACAACCTACAAATATTTGCTTGGGTAACTATCCTGGTGGGACGGGCGATGTAGTTGTGACACCCCACTACCGATTGTCCTCGTACATCGGGACACGGCACCGACCAGGAGTGAAGAATCCAGAATGCGTGATGAGTACGCCACTAGAACGTCGCCGCGGTGGCGCGACCCGAAGCGCTACCTGTGGCCGCTGGGGTTGATCATTCCCCTCAGCCCGTTCCTGGCCTGGGGTCTGGTGTCGCTCCTCGGCCCCGGCGCGTTCTGGACCCTCGGCCTGATGATCATGGGCGTCGCACTGCCACTGGTGGACAAGTTCGCCGGAGTGGACCGCAGCAATCCCCCGGACGAGGCGATCGCCGCACTGGAGAAGGATCCGTACTACCGCTGGTGCGTGTACCTGTTCCTGCCGCTGCAGTACGCGGGCCTCGTCGCCGCCTGTTATCTGTGGGCGCACGGGCCATTGGGCGTTCCCGAGCGAATCGGCCTGGCCATCACGGTGGGCATCGTCGGCGGCGTCGGCATCAATGCCGCCCACGAACTGGGGCACAAGCGCGAGCTCCGCGAGCGTTTGCTCTCCAAGGTGACGCTGGCGCAGACGCTCTACGGCCACTTCTACGTCGAGCACAACCACGGCCACCACCTCCGCGTTGCCACCCCGGACGATCCGGCATCGGCGAAGTTCGGCGAGTCGTTCTGGAAGTTTCTGCCGCGCACGATCGTCCACGGGTTGCACTCGGCCTGGGACCTCGAGTCCCGACGCCTCGCTCGGCAGGGCATGTCGAGGTGGACCCACAAGAATCACCTGTTCAATGCCGGTGCCATGAGCGTATTGCTGTTCGGCGTACTGATCGCCGTCTTCGGCACGGTGATCGTGCCGTATCTGTTGATTCAGGCCGCGATCGCCATCGTCCTGTACGAGGCGGCCAACTACCTCGAGCACTACGGATTGCTGCGACAGAAGCGCCCCAGCGGTCGATACGGAAAGCCGACCCACCGGGACAGCTGGAACAGCGATCACCTCTGGAGCAACCTGTTCCTCTATCACCTGCAACGTCACAGCGATCATCACGCGAATCCGGTGCGCCGCTACCAGGCTCTGCGCACCGTCGACGAGTCCCCGCAGCTACCGGCCGGCTACGCGGTGATGATCTTCTGCGCGCTGGTACCGCCACTGTGGCGCAAGGTGATGGATCAGCGACTGATCGACTTCTACGACGGTGACCCGGAGCTCGTCAACGTCGACCGTTCCGACCCCAAGGCAGTGCGGAAACTCGAGCGACTGTGCGTCGAGCGAGCCGAGGCACACTAGGCGGCCGTCAGACCGCTGCTGGTTCGTCGGTCTGTGCGCGCAGATAGCGGCCGAAGTGCGGCACCGTGAAGGCGATGGTGCCCCGCTCGGCCGAGTAGATCAGGCCCTTCTTGATCAGTCCGTCCCTGGCGGGAGACAGTGACGCCGGCTTGCGCTTCAGTTCGGTCGCCACGGCAGAGGTCGGCACCGAGCCGTCGTCCACCGACAGTTCGGCCATCGCACGCATGTATTCGCGCTCGGCAGGCGTCGCACGCTCGTAGCGAGAACCGAAGAATCCGACGGCCAGTTCCTCTTCCGCCGTCGGAGCGGCGACGCGCACGTCCTCGACGGTGATCGGGGTGTCGGCCGCGAGATCCCACGTCGCCTTGCCATAGGCCTGCACGAAGTACGGGTAACCGTCGGCGGCCGCATACAGCGCGTCGAGCGCGTCGGGGGTGAATTCGACGTCCTCGCGATCGGCCGGGGCGATCAGGGCCAGGTCGGCCGCGGCTCGTTCGAGTCGGCCGATCCGGTGGTAGCTGAAGAGGCGCTCGGAGTAGCTCTTGGACGCCGACAGCACCGCAGGCAGGTGCGGCAGCCCCGCCCCGACGATGATCAGCGGCGCGGTGTCCTGACTGAGCTCGTGGCAGGCGGCGCACAGTGCGGAGATGTCCGCGGGACCCAGGTCCTGCATCTCGTCGATGAAGATGGCGATGCCCACGCCCACGTCTCCGGCCAGCGCGGAGGCGTCGAGCAGCAGTTCCACGAGGTCGATCTCGATGTCGCCGGAGTCGGCACGGCCGGTCTTCGCCGGAACGTCGATGCCGGGCTGCCACCGCTCCCGCATGCCCTTGTCGGCCGTGGAGCGCAGGGCGAAGGCCTTGAGCACACCGAGGAATTCGTCGACGCGTTCGGGATCGCGATGCGAGGCCGCGATGCCGCGGACCGCCATGTGCAGCGCCGACGACAGCGGTCGACGCAGTTCCTGGTCCGGCCGAGCCTCGATCTTGCCGGTGCCCCATCCGCGGGCGATGGCCGCGGATCGGAGCTGGTTGAGCAATACCGTCTTCCCGACGCCTCGCAGCCCGGTGAGTACGACACTGCGCTCCGGTCTGCCGCGGGTGATGCGTTCGAGCACGACGTCGAAGGCGTCGAGCTGCTTCTTTCGGCCTGCGAGCTCGGGTGGGCGCTGGCCGGCGCCGGGAGCGTAGGGGTTACGCACGGGGTCCATGGGGCCAAAGTTACAACGAATCGTGCGATATATGCGGACATCTAGTTCGTGTCCTAGAGATCGGAATTCACTCGATACTTGCGCGCGGCTGCGACGAAGGGCTACTTTCTGGGGTGTGAAGCGCATTCTCGTAGTACGCCGCCGTAGCGGGGTCTGATTCGGACCGACCCCTCGCTGCGGGTCGTCGTGCTCTCTCGGTCCTCCCTTCACATTCGGAAGACCACCCTCATGAATTCACTTGCTTCCACTTTCGACACAGATCCGTTCCATGCCCGCTTCGGCTGTGCCCTGCCGCGCACGATGCGCGACGAGATCACCTGGCAACATATGTCGTGGGCACACTTCGCCGACCGCTTCTCGCCCACCACCGGACCGCTGCGACTGGGGTCATGGACTGCCGACAGTGCAACTGGCGGGAGGACTGCTTTCGACGCGACCTTCGGCGTCGGCGACACGATCATCGCTTGTGCGGCAACGACTTACGGGCCGATCGAAGCATTGACGTCGATGCTCCACGACGCCGGATTCCGCATCGAGATCCTCTCGTTCCACCAGCAGATCATCGGCGACGAGACCGCCACCTTCGTCCTGGCCGAGCACGACGGTCGCCGCGAATGGTCGATGGCCATCGAGGCCGACGCAACCCTGTCGGCCGTCCGGGCCGTCATCGCCGGAGCGAACATTCTGCATCGGTAGCCCCGACCGACGCCGCGAACTCGAAGCTGGGGACGAAAAACCGCCAGAAAGTGTCCACTACTTCGAGTTCGACGACACGTCCTGCATCGGTAGCGCTTTCTTCGCCTGTCTAGCACTTACGCAATACAGGCGAAGATCTCGCTAGGGCATCTCGATTGTCTCGGCTCGGCGCACTTCGGCCAGTGCGTACCGCAGATAGGTCTCGGCGCGGCCGCGGCGCACCGCGAGAAGGTCCGCGACCACCAGCAACGCATGCGCCGGACGCGGCCTCATGCGCGACTGCTCTTCGACGTCGGAAACACCCAGGGCCCCGGTGAGCACCTCGACGAACCCGGCGATGTCCAGATTCGGCAGCCAGTCCGCGGCGCGCACGGTTCGGCCCAGCACCTCCTGAACGTTCTCGCCGGTCAATCCATCGCTGTATACCTCTTCGAGCAACGTGCGTACCATTTCGGCATGCACTCGACCGGCCTGTGCCGAGTCCGAGCGGCCCAGAAGTTCGACGGCGTCGTCGAACGCGATCGGAGCCCGCGCCGCCACAGCGGCGAGGGCATCGTTCGTGGCATCGGCGATCCGTCGCACCTCGGCGGGCCATTCGGCAGGCCAGGTGATGGGGACGGTGCTCGGGGGAACAGCCGCTGGGGAGGGGTCGGTCATCACAGCAGTCTCTCACTCGACGCCGACACGGTTCCTTTTACCTGTAACTGGTGTTTATACTAAAGCGCGCACTGTGGCATCGGCCACACATGCGGATGTGGAGGAGGTGGGCTCGATGACCGAACGGAACACCGTCGCGTCGGATCCCGGCGAAGTGATGCTGCAGGCCAGGAACGTGAAGTTCGACTGGACCGACCTGCCGATGCACTGGGTGCCGGGCGATCCGTACACCACGCACGTACTCAATGTGCTGCACCTGATCCTTCCGGCCGGCGAGCACTGGTTCGTCGACACCTTCAAGGAAGCTCTGCCGTACATCGACGACGAGAAGCTGCGCGACGACGTCATCGGTTTCATCGGGCAGGAAGCCGTTCACGCCGAGGCGCACACCGGCGTGCTCGTGCACCTCCAGACCAAGGGCCTGGACCCGACACCGTTCACCGATCAGATGGAGTGGGCCTTCGGCAAGGTCCTCGGATCCGACTCGGTGACGAGCCTGCGCTCGAAGAACAACCTGGTCGAGCGACTGGCCCTGATCGCCGCCATCGAGCACGTGACGGCGTTTCTCGGCGACTGGGTGCTCAACGCCGACGGTCTCGATCGCGCGGGCATTCACCCCACCATGCTCGATCTGCTGCGCTGGCACGGTGCCGAAGAAGTCGAGCACCGCTCGGTCGCATACGACACGCTCCGTTACTTCGACAAGCGCGAGGTCCGTCGCCTGCGCACCTTCGTGGTGGTCGTGCCGTTGATGGCCTACATCTGGATGCGCGGGATCATCTTCCTGATGAAGAACGATCCGGAGCTGCAGTCTGCACCCAAGTCCGTGCGCAAGCCTCGGTCGGCTCTGTGGCGGAAGTCGGTCAAACGCGGCACCCTTCCCGCGCTGACGCACGTCGGCCGCAGCATGTCGCGCTACCTCAAGAAGTCGTACCACCCCAGCCAGGAAGGCTCCACCGCACAGGCAGTCCGGTACCTCGCGTCCTCGCCTGCCGCGCAGGCTGCGGCACGGTGAAGCTCAACGCACGACGCGTCCCGCGGCTGCTTCCCAAGGATGCACCGCCCGACCTGCGCGGACGAGCACGTCCCGACCGCTCGATGCAGCTGCTCGGTACGTTCCTCAACGGGTACATGCAGGCGGCTGCCGGTGCGGAGTACAACGATGCCGTGGCAGGCCACAATCCCGATTCCGCGCTGAAGTTGGTCGTCACCGAGCGCGAGATCATCGCGGAGGACAACGATGTCGCCGCTCTCACCCTCGCGTCGCCGACGGGGGAGCAGCTGCCGATCTGGCATCCGGGCTGTCACCTCGATCTGCACCTACCCTCGGGCCGCCGCCGGCAGTACTCCTTGTGCGGCAACCCATCCGACCGTAGTTCCTATCGCATCGCGGTGCGCCGAATCCCCACCGGCGCAGGCGGATCCATCGAGATGCACGGGCTGCAGCCGGGCACCGAGGTCACCGTCCGCGGGCCGCGCAACGGGTTTCCGTTCGTCGGCGAGGGCAGCGCCCTGTTCATCGCGGGCGGAATCGGTATCACCCCCATCATTGCAATGGTCCGTGCGGCACGGATTCTCGGCATGGACTGGCAGTTCGTGTACTGCGGTCGCTCCCGCGACACGATGCCCTTCCTCGAGGAAATCGAGAGTTGGGAATCGGACCGCGTGTTCGTTCGCACCGACGATGTGTACGGCTACCCGACCGAGGGCGAACTGCTCGAGCGCGCCCCGGCAGGCGGTGCCGTCTATTGCTGCGGCCCCACCCCCATGCTCGACGCCGTCCGCCGCGACTTCCGCCAGAGTCCCGCCACCGCACTGCATTTCGAGCGTTTCGGCCCGCCGCCGATCCTCGACGGCACGCCGTTCGAGGTGCAGCTGATCAGCACGGGTGCCGTGCTCGACGTCGCCGCCGACGCCTCCGTGCTGACGGCGGTCAAGCAGCAGAAGCCCAACATCGCGTACTCGTGCCAGCAGGGCTTCTGTGGCACCTGCAAGGTTCGTGTGCTCTCGGGCGAACCCGAGCACCTCGAAACACGGTTGACGCCGGAGGAGCAACGCGATCACATGCTCATCTGCGTCTCCCGCGCACGCAGCGCGCGCCTCGTACTCGATCTATAGAACGGAAAACTGTTGAGCAGCAATGCGGTTCGTACGACGGTCGTCAACGAGGGAATCCGACTGGCGGTGTTCGAGAGCGGCAACCCCGAGGGTGACCCGATCGTCCTCGTCCACGGGTGGCCCGATACCCACGAGCTGTGGAGCCACATCGTGCCCCAGCTCGAGGACCGCTTCCGGGTGATCAGTTACGACTCCCGCGGTGCAGGCGAAAGCTCGGTTCCCGCCGAGCAGTCGGCGTACAAGTTGGCGCGTCTGGCCTCGGATTTCTACGCTGTCGCGGACGCCGTCAGCCCCGACGCCCCGGTTCACGTGCTCGCTCACGACTGGGGTGCCGTGGAGGTCTGGGAAGCCGCGGCTCAACCGCAGGCGAAGGACCGAATTCGTTCCTACACATCCATTTCCGGTCCGAACCTCGATCACCTCGGCAAGTGGTCGCAGTCGCGGCTTCGGAGACCCACGCTCACCGGTATCAAGCAGGTGCTCGCCCAGGTCCGCGCGTCGTGGTACACCGTCACCTTCCATATCCCCGGGCTCTCCACGCTGCGGATCAAGCGGCAGTTCGCCAAGGGTTGGCCTGCGTTCCTCCAGGAGTTCTCGGGAGTCGACCCGAAGCTCGTCACTCAGAACCCCACGCTGTGGTCGGATGCCACCAACGGCACCAAACTGTACCGCGCGAACATCATTCCGCTCCTGGGCAATCCACGCGAGCGGTACATCGACATCCCGGTGCACCTCATCGTCAACACCGAGGACGTCGCAGTGAGTCCGTATCACTACGACGACACCGGCAAGTGGGTGAAGAACCTCACGCGCAACGACATTCCGGCGGGGCATTGGTCGCCGATCTCCCATGCCGACGACATCGCCAGACTGACAAAGGAATTTATCGACTCGCTGGGCTGATGGGCTGGTGGGTCAGGGGACCAGTACCAGCTTGTGACGGGTGCGTGGGGCTCGCTCCCATGCACTCGCGACCTCTGCCAGTGGCACATTCTCGTATTCCACTGCGATCCGCCCGCTGACGGCCCAGTCGGTGAGGGTGCGATACGCCTGCGAGGTTGCGTCGGGTCCGTAGTGCATCGGCATGAATCCGACGATGCTCGCCCCGAGCGAACGCATCAGCTGCGCAGGAACGGTGACCTCGGCACCGGCTCGGTCGCCGATCTGTACCAGACGAACGAGCCGGTTGCCGGCACGTAGTGCGGCCAGAGCGACTGCGCCCCAGGTGTAATCGACGATCACATCCGCGCCGGAGGATGCCTGCCGAATGGCCGTGCTCAGCTCGTCGACGCTCCTCTCACCGATGGCAACCGTCGCCGTGGCCCCGAGATCACGGGTGGATTCGAGTGCGGCCTCATCGCGCCCCACGACCGTGATCGATCCTGCGCCGAGTAACCGCGCAGCCTGAACCGCGAGGCGGCCGACCACCCCGGTACCTCCGAGGATCACCACGTTCTCCCCTGGCGTCATGCGACCCCCATGGGTCAGTGGCATCAGCGCCGCAAGGCCGGCATTGCCCAGCGTCGCGGCGGTCGAGAAGTCCAACCCGTCCGGTAGTTCGACAAGCGACGACGTCCGTACCAACGCCTGCTGAGCCATCGAACCGTAGGGCGAGACCGGCAGGGAGAAATAGACGCGGCGACCGTCCTGCGTCGTACCCGTGCCTTCGATGCCGCTCACAGTCGGCAGCGACCGTGGACTGAGGTAGTGAGCGCCCGCGGCGATGACGATGTCGACGGCATTGAGCGTCGCAGCCGCCACGTCGATCACCTCAGAACCCTCTACAGCTGCTGGTTTGTCGTGGTCTGTGTATGTCGGTACCCCGAATTCGGTCAGAACTACTGCCTTCATATCCGGCCTTTCGACGAATGATTATTCAGTGAATCATGATTCAGTGTGTAGCGTGACTGCCGAGGTGTCAACAGGAAAGGGGACAGCGGTGGCAACCACTGGTCGCGCACAACAGGCCGAGCAGACTCGAATCGAACTCGAGAATGCCGCCCGCACCGTCTTCGCCCGGTCCGGGTACCTCAACACCAAGATCGTCGACATCACCCGCGAAGCAGGCCGGGCCGCAGGGTCGTTCTACAACCACTACTCCGGCAAGGACGAGCTGCTGTTGGCCCTCGCCGAGCAGATCGGTGAGGACGCCGACGTCATCGTCGCGGCGCAGGATCCTTCCGCTCGCGATCACCCCACCATGCGTCCGCATCTGGAGGTCTTCTGGCAGTTGCTCACACGGCACCGGGTCGTGATCGATGCGCTTCGAGACGCCGCACTGGTGAGTCCCGAGTTCGCCGAACGGGTACAGAGATTCACGCAGGTCCAGTTCGAGCCCTGGGTCGAACGCCTCGGCACCTTCGAGAAGGCAGGAGTCGAGCTACCGGCGTCCCCCGCCACCACTGCGGTGCTGATCGGCGGTGCGGCGGAGAATTTCGCCCGGCTGTGGCAGGGCTCGCCCGAGGACGGTCTCGACGCTCTGGTGACGTTCGTCGATCGGGGAGTCTTCGGATCTGCCACTCAGTGAGCGAGGTGCCCGCGAAGCGTCGACGAGGTGTAGTCCGCACGAAAGAGACTGCGCTGCTGCAGAATAGGGACCACTTGATCGACGAAGTCGGTGAGCGAGTCCGGGTAACGCGGACACATCAGGTTGAATCCGTCGGCGCCGCGGCCGATCCACGATTGCATCTCGTCTGCGATGGACTCCGGTGTGCCGAGCATCGTGGCGTGCCCGCCGCCGGCCGCGAGGGTGCCGAGCAACTCCCGCACGGTGGGGGCGTCCTTCTCGACGATCCGCAGGATCGTCTCGTAGCGGCCCTGCGGTCCGGTGAACTCGGCCGCCGGCGGCAAGGGCGGCACCGGAGCATCGAGTTCCCATGCAGCGCAGTCCTGTCCGGTGAACGTCGACAGCATCGCCAGCGACTGCTCGGTGGGCAGCAGCTCATCGAGTTCGGCCTTCTTGCGTCGGGCCTCGTCCATCGTCGACCCGATGTACGTCACCAGACCCGGCATGATTCCCACTGCCGCGCTGTCGCGGCCCGCATGGCAGATTCGCGTCTTCACGTCCTCGTAATAGCTCTGCGCGGCAACGAGATCGTAGGCGACGGCATAGATTGCCTCGGCGTACGCGGCAGCGAGATCACGACCCGGACCCGACGCCCCGGCCTGGAACAACACCGGCCTCCCCTGCGGTGAACGCGGCACCGTCAGCGGGCCGTCGACCCGAAAGTGCTTACCGTCGTGGTCGATGGCATGCACCTTGGTCGGGTCCGCATAGGCTCCGGCGCGATCGAGCGTCAACGCGTCGGCGTCCCACGAATCCCACAGCGCCAGAGCCGTATCGACGAACTCCTCGGCGCGAGCATAGCGCTCCTCGCGAGCCGGAATGACGTCCATCCCGTGGTTGCGTGCCTCGGCGTCGAACATGGAGGTGACGACGTTCCAGCCGGCTCGGCCGCCGCTGATGTGATCGAGCGACGCCAGCATGCGCGCGGCATGGAACGGGGTGTAAAACGTGGACGACACCGTGGTGACGAGACCGATATGCGTGGTGGCCCTGGCCATGGCCGACAGCGCGGTGATCGGCTCGAGGAACCAGGTTCCGGCTCCGGCGGGGTCGCGCACCGAATGTCCGTCGGCGAAGAACACCGCGTCGAACTTTCCCCGTTCGGCGAGCTGGGCGAGTTCCTCGTAGTACGAGATATCGCCCAGGTCCTCCACTCGCGACTCGGGATGACGCCACGCCGCACTGTGGTGGCCACAACCGTAGAGAAAAGCGTTGAGGTGCATGTCAGTCCTTGACCAGGCCGCCGTCGACGACGAGATTCTGGCCGGTCACCGACCGCGCCCACGGCGAAGCGAAGAACAGCAGTGCGTCGGCGAATTCCTCGGGGGTGGTGACGCGTTGCAGCGGGGTCGAGGCCGCGATGAAGTCGAACACCTCTACCGGGGTGGCGGCACTGGCGTCGGTGGTGCGCAGCAGCCCACCCGAGACCATGTTGACGGTGATGTTGTCTGCGCCCAGGTCCGCGGACAGAGTGCGGGTCAGCGAGAGCAGCGCCGCCTTGGAGGCCGTGTAGTCGTGGTACGGCACCACTGGATTCTGGAACAAGTTGGTGCCCACGTTGATGATTCGGCCGAAGCTCGCCTCGCGCATACCCGGCAGCGCGGCCTGGGTGGTGAGCAACGCCGCGCGGACGCTGCCACGCAACTGGGCGTCGAAGCGCTCCCAGGTGATCGTGTCGGCCTTGGGCCGCGCATCTCCGTCGAACGAGAAATCGGCCAACGCGTTGTTGACGACGGTGGTGATCGGGGTGCCGAAGTGCTCACGTGCAGTGCCGAACAGCGCGGCGACGGCCGACTCGTCGGTGACGTCACCCTGTACTGCGATCGCGTTCTCGCCGAGCCGGTCTGCCAGCGCCTCGGCGGCATCTTTGCTGTTGCGGTAATCGATCACCACACGTGCACCCTGACCGGCGAACGCCGCGGCGATCGATGCCCCAAGTCCGCGTCCACCGCCGGTGATCAACACTGTCTGCTCGTCGAATTTCATGCGCCTCGCCTCTCGTTCGAGGTCGGGACCGTCACGAGGGGACAGGAATACCGAACGTCACGACATTCCCTTCGCTGGTCCTAACCAGATCAGGTTCGACGGGTGTGTTCTCAGCCCCTGGGGGCACCCCGTGTCGCGCTCGACTGTACCCACAGGCCTCGATATGGCGCTGCATTGCCGTCGATACGGCTCTCTAGCTCAGTCGATAGATATCCGAATACGACGATGACAAGTTACTGTGCCGCCATGGCCGAACGCGTCTACCTGGAGTATCGCCTCGACGAGAACGTCATCTTCGTTCTCGACCACCGGACTGTCGAGGTGTTCGACGCCGCCGTGAGGATCGCATCGGGCGGGCACTGTCGCTGGCACGTCGATCATCTGGGTGTGGACGCGAAGCCGACCCGGGACGGCACCAAGATCGTCCTCGGTCTGCGAGCATCCGACGGCAGCATCGGCTACGCGGGCGACCGAATGAAGTTCACCGTCACCGACGAGCAGTTGCCGCACCTGCTGGCGTTCTTCGACCGCGCCAAGGCGGCCAGAGCACTCAGCTGACGATCGCCCAGCCGTGCGCGGGCACCGTGATCCTGCCGCCGTCCAGATGTGCCTCGCCGGCGATCACGTCGTTACCCTCGACCGCGTAGTCGATGGCGTCGTCGCCGAGATTCAGTGCCACGGTGATGGATTCGTCGTCGGCAGACGCTCGGAAGACGAGTGCGGTGTTCGTCAGTTCGAGCGTTTCGGTGCGCGCGGAGTACAACCACGGATTTCGACGCCGTACACCGATCAGCTCCTGATGAATACGGAAGACCGGCCAGCCGTACGGGGCGAGATCGTCGGACGTGTCGGGGTACTCCGGACGCACCTCGTCGTCGCCGCCGACTCGATCCTCCTTGATACCGCGGAAGGCCTGCTCGTCGCCGTAGTAGACCATCGGCATACCGCCCACGGTGAACAGAACCACCAACGCGTGCACCAGATGTCGCTCGTCCTCGATGACGCTGGCGATGCGATTGACGTCGTGATTTCCGACGAACGTGGCGGGCACGAAGGCGTCGAGCCACCCGTTGTGGCGCTCCAGAGCATGGGAGAGCTCGAAGAAGTTCTTCTCGCTCAGACCGCTCCAGATCGCCTTCCACAGCTCGTACTGGGTGACCGAGTCCAATGTGGACGCCGAGACGATCCTGTCGTAGTCGCCGTGAATGACCTCGCCGAGAAAGTATGCCTCCGAATGCTTCTCGCGGACCTTCGGCAGTACCGCGGCCCAGAAGCGCGGCGGTACCGCGTAAGCCGCGTCGAGCCGCCAGGCGTCGACACCACGGCCGAGCCAGTGCGAGAGCACATCCACGACGTACTGCTGCACATGCGGGCTCTCGTGGTTGAGTGCCACCAGTTCGTCGTGGCCCTCGAAGTTGCGATGCGTCGGCTCGTCACCGGACCAATCGAGATGGAACCACTGCGCGGCCTCGGAGTCCGGGCCCTCGGCCAGAGCCTGTCGGAACTTCGGAAAGCTCTGCGCCACATGGTTGAAGACGCCGTCGAACATGATCTTCAGGCCGCGCGAGTGCGCAGCGGCGATCAGCGAGTCGATGTCCTCGTCGGTGCCGAGCCTGCCGTCGACACGGTAGTAGTCGATCGTGTCGTAGCCGTGCTTCTCGGACTCGAAGATCGGACCGAGGGCGATACCCGACGCACCGAGCTCGAGCGCGTAGTCGAGCCACTTCTCGATTCTGTTCAGCCGGTGCAGATCCGACTGGGATTCACCGTCCCAGCCGTGCACCGGCGCTCCGGTGAAGCCGAGCGGGTACAGGTGCCACCAGATGGCGTGCTTCGTCCACTCCATCAGGACTCCATGATCGAGTCGAGGCCCAGTTCGTCCGCACCGGTGTGGCCCGAGAGGCTCGTCACCAGATCGAATTCGGCGAGCAGGCAACGTAATACGTGTGCAACGCCCTCTTGCCCGCCGAGTGCCAGGCCGTAGAGGAACGGTCGGCCGAGCAGAACCGCATCGGCCCCGAGCGCCAGCGCTTTGGCCATGTCGGCACCGGTGCGCACACCGGAGTCGAACAGGATCGTCAATTCGTCGCCCACAGCCTCGACGATGGACGGCAACGCGTCGAGTGATGCTCTGGCCCCGTCGATCTGACGACCGCCGTGATTGGAGACGACGATGCCGTCGACTCCGTGTGCGGCCGCCTCCCTGGCGTCGCCCACGGTGCAGATTCCCTTGAGCACGATCGGGCCGCTCCAGTGCTCCCGTAGGAACGCCAGGTTCTTCCACGAGAGACCGGGGTTGGGGAACATCTGCGCCCAATGCATGGCCGCTGCAACAGGATTCTCCTCGACCGGCTGCCCCAGGCCGGCCTGGAACGCCGGATCGGTCAGGTAGTTCTCGATGCCGAGGTTGGCCAGGAAGGGAAGGTAGCCGCGGTCGAGATCGGCGGGCCGCCAGCCCAGCAAGGTCGTGTCGAGCGTCAGCACCAGTGTGGTGAACCCGGTGTCCTTCGCGCGCTGCAGGAAGCTCAGTAGGACCGATTCGTCCGTCGGCCAGTACAACTGATACCAGCGGGGCGCGTCGCCGCCCGCCTCGGCGATCTGCTCGAACGAGTGCGAGGCCTGCGTCGAATGGATGTACGGCACACCGAGTTCCGCGGCTGCACGGACGGTGGCGAGCTCTCCGTCGGGGTGCGCGAGAGTCTGAATACCCACCGGAGCGATCAGCAGCGGTGCAGGCATGTCGGTGCCGAGCACGGTGCACGCGTGGTCGCGGGCAGCCGAGCTGCGCAGCATCCGCGGCGTGATGGCCCATCTGTCGAAAGCCGCACGGTTCGCACGGGCCGTCGAGCCACTGCCCGCGCTGGCGACGATGTAGCCGAGAGCCTCGGGTGAGAGCTTCTCGGCAGCCTGGTCCTCCAGCCTCGCCAGGTTGGTGGTGATCGACGGTGTCTGCTGGGCGAACATCCCGGCGGCGTAGATGCCGAGTTGGTGATCGCTGAAGTTGCTGGGCCTGGCCTCGGTCATCGTTCGACCCTACCGGGGCACCGCCGAGGATCGGGCGAGAAATGCGTCGAGCAGAGCCGAGCAACGCACCCGAGCGGCAGGTTCGGCGTCGGCGATGGCCCGGCGAATCTCGTGCACGTCCACACCGTGTTCGACGCCGTCGCGGTCCCAGGCAGCGGCCCACGCGTCATAGGTGTCGAGGTCGATCTCGGGGTGGAACTGCAGTCCGAGGTGCGGTCCGAGGACGAAGGCCTGTTGCGCGGCCTCGTTGCGGGCGATCACCGTGGCCTGCGGAGGAGCGGTGAAGGTATCGCCGTGGAACTCCATCCACGGTCCGGGGGCGATGAGCTCGGGGTCGGACGTCTCGACGTCTACGAATCCGTACTCGGGATGCTCGGACTTGCGAACCGTGCCGCCGAGTACCCGAGCGAGCAGCTGCCCACCGAAGCAGACACCGAGGATCGGGACCTGCGCGTCGACCGCGTCCTGCACGTAGGCGATCTCCGGGGCGAGCCAGGTCAGCGTGTCGTCGTACGCGGCGTCGGGCGAGCCCATGACGAGCAGCAGCTGCGCGTCGGACAGCGGCGGCGGCGCGAGGTCGGGGCTGTGGTCGAACGAGTGCACGTCCAACTGGAAACCCCTGGTGCGCAATTCGGCGTCGAGGGTGCCGATGTCGCGTCGCGCGAGAGCCGGGTCCTGATCGTGGACGAGTACTACGGCGCGCGGGTCGTTCGTGTATGTCACAGGGCTCCTTTACGGTGTTCGTGCACACCGTACGACAGACTGGATCCGATGCCACCTCGTAGACGCACAGCCAGATCCACCACTGCCCGCACCGTCAAGGCCGGGCAGAGCAGCGCTGCCCGAAAGTTTGCGGCCGCCAAGAACGGTGAGCCTGCAACGACGAAAGCTGCCCCGAAGAAGGCCGCACCACGCAAGCGGGCAGCGCCGCGCAAGACGTCGCCTCGTAAGACTGCTGCCCCTGATCTGCGGGTTCCCGATCCCGGTGAGCGCGTCTGGGTGCTGGACGTGCCGTTCGAGGATCGGTCGGCGGCGGGCGCGGCCGGGGCGCGCTGGTATCCCGGACCGCGGGTGTTCGCGTACTACGGCACCGAGCTGCCGGAGTATCTGCAGCCGTACGAGTCGATGCCGTACAGCCTGCAGCGGTGGCTCGAGGACGATGCCAACGAGAACTGGCGTGACGAGGTGGTCCGGGAGCGCGCGATGCAGCCGCGTGAGACTCAACTCGAATCCGTTCGACGCCATCTCGCCGCGCTCGAGGCCGGGTTCCCCTACTTCGCGCAGATGGATTCGACGGGTCTGGGCAAGACGTTGGCGGTGTGCGAGGCCATTCGGCAGATGTCGGCGGCCGAGATCGGCACGGTGCTGGTGGTGGCCCCCAAGGGTGCGTTGCCGGGGTGGCGTCGAACCATTGCAGACAGCGAGGCGGACATCGAGCCGTCCGAGCGCAAGCGTTGGCTGCTGATCACCTATCAGTCGACGAAGAAGCTGCTGTCGGTTCCTCCCGAGACCGACCTGGGCAAACGTAAACGGACACAGAACAAGCGGACCATCTCGCTCGGCGAGCTTCGATTCGACATCGATGTGGTGATCGCCGACGAATCGCATGCGCTGATGAACATCGAATCGCAGCAGTCGCAGATCCTCTGGCGATATCAGGAGGCGGCGCGCTCGGTGGTGTGGATGTCTGCCACGCCCGGCTATCAGCCCCTGCACTTCGCGTACATGGCTCGTGCGGTCGAGCGCAGCCGCGGGGTCGAGATCCTCGGTGAGGAGGAGTATCTCGGCTACGCGGTGACGATGAAGTGGGCCGAGTTCCTCATCGAATCCGGGTTCGCCGTCAAGGCAGGCAAGGCGACGACGGGGCTGACGACGTGGCGGTGGGAGCCCGAGGACTCTGCCCGACGCGCCCGCGATATCGCGTCCGTGCACGGCTGGTTGTCGGGAGGTGCTGTGCCGTGGTCCATTTCGCGTCCCTCGCCGCCGACTCCGCGCGAGCCACTCGGCCAGGAACTCACCGCCGCGCAGAAGCGCCTGTACAACTCGGCATGGGTGGACTATCGCAAGGAAGTCGGCCTACCGATCTGGAAGGCCGTCGGCGGTAAGCGAGTACTGCAGAAGAACCCGAGCACCCGCGCCGCGACCCTGCGATTCCGTCAGAAGTGTTCGTACTTGCGCATTCCCGCGTCGGCCGATCAAGTACGGACGTGGGTCAAGGCCGGCAATCAGGTGTTCGTCTCGATGTTCTACCGCGAGTCCGTCGCGGCGCTGGCGCAGACACTGCGCGACGAGGGCCTCGACGTCGCAGTCGTCGACGGCAGTATGAGCAGCCCCGATCAGGAGGCGTCGATCAGACGGTTCCAGACCGGCGACGCGTCGGTCATCGTCTCGACCACCACCAGCGCGATCAACCTGCACACCAACGAGTTACTGCTCCCGGAGGGCACGGTCTCCACCCTCGCACCACGCGTGACGCTGATCCACGATCCTCGGTGGACACCCATCGACATCCGGCAGATCGAGGGTCGGGCGAACCGAATAGACAAGGACCACAACCACACGACGTCGACCTGTTACTACGGTTACGCCGAGGGCACGGTGGAAGAAGAGATGGTGCTCACCGGCATCGAACGCATCGCGGATCTCGGGTCGATCGTGGGGCAGGCAGATCTGATCGACCCCGAGGCATTCCTCGCAGCGAAAGTGGATGCCGGTAAATAGCGACAAATGTGACCATTCCTTCATCTCGGTGGCGTAGCTTCGGTCCCATCGGCATTCGCCGGTAACGGGCTCACAGTGGCACCAGGAGTAGTCATGATCGTTCTCGGAATCATCCTCGCCCTCATCGGCTATTTCGCCGGCATTTCGATCTTGACGACTGTCGGCATCATTCTGGTGGTCGTCGGCGCGGTTCTGACAGTGCTCGGTTCGATGGGGCGCGCAGTCGGTGGCCGCAAGACGTGGTTCTGACATACGAGTTAGAACATACGTTCGATTTCTGCTAGTGTGAACGCGCCCCCGGAGTTGGCGATGCGGCCAGCGGAGCCACTTCGGGCGGTCCATATCGGATGCGGCGGATTCGTCGAAAGTGGGCGCGCGCGATGGCACTCGAACCCGAGCCCGCGGCCGGCTCTCTGTACCGCGTCGGGGATCGGTGGGCCGAGAGAGCACCGACGCGATGTGGCAACGGTCATCGGCTCGTCGCCGGTTCGGTTCTCGTCGGGTCACGAGCCTGTTCGTGCGAGCTGGGGCATCACCGCACGCATCAGTGCCAGTCCTGTGGCGTCGTGAGATTCACACCGGAGCTGGGCCCGTCGTGCAGTGATGCGAGCTTCGACTCCCGCGCCGCGCGCGCTCGGCCTGCCGTCGTGGACAATCGGAGTCATGAGCGAGGTCATGAAGAACGGTGAGACTGCGGTCGACCTGGGTCGACTGAGACAAGATTTCACGCGATTCATGATGAGCTACAAGTTCGGGATCGACGAGTTGATCACGAAGATCAACATCTTGAAGCAGGAATTCACCCATATTCACCGGTACAGCCCCATCGAGCACGTCTCGTCGAGGTTGAAGACCCCGGAAAGTATTTTCGACAAGGCGCAACGGAAGAAGTGCGCCCTGACTCTCGATGCGATTCGCGAGAACATTTTCGACGTCGCCGGAGTGCGCATCACCTGCAGCTTCATTTCCGACACCTACCGCATCGCGGACATGCTCAGTAGCCAGACCGACATTCGGGTCGTCGAGGTCAAGGACTACATCGCGAACCCGAAACCCAACGGCTACAAGAGCTTGCACCTGCTGGTGGAGATCCCGGTGTTCATGTCCGACCGCGTCCAGCCGGTGCTCGTCGAACTGCAGATCAGAACCATCGCGATGGATTTCTGGGCGAGCCTCGAGCACAAGATCTTCTACAAGTACCGCGGGCAGATCCCGGACACTCTGCTGGCGGAGCTGACCGAGGCAGCCGAGAGCGCCAACAAGCTCGACGAGAAGATGGAAAGCCTGCACGACGAGGTGGTCGAGCTGGGCGGCGAGGCGGAGAACTCCATCGCTCTCGGCGCTCTGCCTCCCATGGCCTTGCCTCCCGAGCTACTGCACATGCTTCTCACTGCACAGGCCGAGGCGATCGACCCAGACCGGGCTTGAAAGTCACCCACAACGAAGAACCCCGCTGCTCGACGGTGAGCAGCGGGGTTCCTTTCTCGTGTGCGTCTAGCCGATGTGGACCGGAGTGTCGCCGACGGGCAGGTCGTCCTTTTTCGCGCGGACCAGCACCAGCACGACCGGGCACACCAGTGCGACCAGGATCGCAGCGGTTCCGAAGGCCCACGCATAGCCCGATACCTCGGCTGCGAAGGCGTGATCGATGGTGGCCAGCACGAAGTCGCGGATCGGTTCCGGCAGCGCGGCCAGTACCTCGTCGCTGGGAATTTCCTGGCCGGCGAGGGCCTCGGCAGGCACTCCTGCGGGCGGAGTCGGGGCCGGGTTGTCGGCCAGGTACGACGTCTTGGACGAGGTGTAGACCGTGGTGAACACCGCGGCGCCGAGTGCGCCGCCGACCTGCAGAGTGGCGTTGATCAGAGCGGATGCCGCACCCGCGTCGTGATCGGGGACGCCGATGAGCGCAACGTTCTGCATCGGCACCATCAGCAGACCGAGGCCGAGTCCGAGCAGCACGACGCCGGGAAGCACGTGCGTCCAGTACGAGGTGTCGACGCCGATCTGCGTGAGCAGCAGCAGGCCGATCGCGGAAACCACCGGGCCGACGGCCATCATCGGCTTGGGCCCGATCTTCGGAACGAGAGCCGACGCGATCGCAGCGGTGATCAGGATGCCGCCGGTCATGGGTAGTGACGCGACACCGGCGATCACCGGGCTCATCTCGAGCACGATCTGGAAGTAGAAGGTCAGGTACAACGTGCCACCGAGCAATGCCGCACCGATGACGGCCGACCCGATGTATGCGGCACCGCGGTCGCGGTCGAGCAACACACTCAGGGGGAGCAGCGGGTTGGCGGACTTGGATTCGACCACGACGAACGCGGCGAGCAACGCGAGGCCGAGTGCGATGAAGGAGATGGTGGGTACCGTCGCCCAGCCGTTTTCGGCTTCGGTGAAGCCGTAGACCAGTGAGGCCAGTCCGAGTGCGACGAGGATCGCGCCGGGCAGGTCGTAGCGGGTATCTCCGTGCGCCTTGCTTTCCTTGACCAGCGGGACTGCGGCGGCGATGGCAATGACGGCAACAGGGATGTTGACGAGCAGGCACCAGCGCCAGTTCGCATATTCGGTGAGCACTCCGCCGAGGAGCAGGCCGACGGCTGCGCCGCCACCGGCGATCGCTCCGAACACGCCGAATGCCTTGGCTCGTTCCTTGGTGTCGGTGAAGGTGACCGTCAGGATGGCCAGTGCTGCAGGTGCGAGCAATGCAGCGAAGACGCCCTGACCTGCGCGTGCGATGAACAGCTGCCAGCCCTCTTGGGCGAGTCCGCCGACTGCGGAGGCAACGGCGAAGCCGGCCATGCCGACGATGAACGACCGCTTGCGTCCCCAGTAGTCGGCGATGCGGCCACCGAGCAGCAGCAGTGCACCGAACGCCAACGCGTAGGCGGTGATCACCCAGGTGCGGCTGGTGTCGCTGATGCCGAGGTCGATCTGCGCCTGCGGCAGGGCGATGTTGACGATGGTGCCGTCCAGCACGATCGTGAGCTGTGTGATGGCGACGATGCAGAGCACCAACCAACGGCGCTCGTAATTCGGATTCTCGGCCAGCGCCCCGTGTTCGGAGACCTGCGACATGTTTCTACCCCACTCGTACTCGTTGATTCTGGGCACGAAAAATGTCCCGACCGAAAAGGTAGGCCACTCTGTCGGCCGTGTCAAACGAACTAGTTGGTTGGCGGTAGGGTGGCCGACATGAAGCCTGACGCCAGCGCAACCCGCGCCCGCATCGTCGTCGCAGCACGCACGGAGTTCTCCGAGCACGGACTGGCCGGAGCACGGGTGGATCGCATCGCGGTTTCGGCAAAGGCGAGCAAGGAACGCCTGTACGCCTACTTCGGAGACAAGGAAGCACTCTTCCGGGCAGTAGTGGAAGACGGATTCGCGCGCTTCCTGGAGTCGGTTCCGTTCACTGTCGACGATCTCGGCGGATACGCCGCGCGCGAGTACCTGCACCTCGCCGCCAATCCCGAGGAACACCGACTGCTGCTGTGGACACAGCTTCAAGGCGGCATGGTGGTCGCGGGTGCCGACGACATCCACACAGTGATCGCCGAACGGCGACGCGCTATGGCAGCTGCACAGCAGGACGGCCTGATATCCGACGCCTTCACCGTCGACGACCTGTTCACCATGATCTTCGGCATCACCTCGTCCTGGATGACGGCTCCCGGCAGCGACTGCGGACCCGTCGACGACGCGGAACACCAGCGTCGGGCGTCGATCATCGAGGGTGCGGTGCGACGGCTCTGCACTCCGTAGCGTTGTCTATCACTCTCTAGCTTTCGGGCAAGAGTTGCGAATAGTGGGGTAGCGGGCCGGTTTTCCCGCAAACGCGCGCGCGTTTGCCATACGCGCGCGAATTCGACACCGATCCGTTGGCAATTCCGAACGCGTCTGACGATTCCGCGCGCGTCTGTTCCCTTCGCGCACCTCGCAGACTCACGTGAGCCCGCGGCCCGCCAGAATTGCCGCCTCACGCTCTGCCGGGAGTCCGACGGGCGGCCGATCACCCCTCATCGGCGTCCGCCCGCCCAGGGACTGCAACCACGTCCACGTATCCGCGACGGTCTCCTGAATCGGACGCGTCCGAAGACCTGCGGCACATGCCTTCGAAACGTCGGATGCATGCAGCGAATCATGATCCGCGCCGGGCGGAATCCAGATCGGGAGCTCCGTCCACGGCTGCACCCCCGCAGCGCTGAGGACGTCCGGCTCCACCCAACACAGGCGAGCGTCGGACCGGGTGGCGGCGAGGCAGCACTGCAACAGCTCGCCGATGGTCGCGTGACCGGGCCGGCTCACCACGTCGTACGCACCGCCCAGCCCTCGCGCGGCAGCATCAAGGCTCCACGCAACAAGATCGCGGACGTCGATGTACTGCAGCGCCAGATCGACCGGACCGGGTGCCAGCACCTCACCGGCGCGCTCGATTCTGTTCAGCCACCACGGAAGTCGGCCGATATTTTCGTACGGCCCGAGAATCAGCCCGGCGCGGACCAGCAGCGTTCGATCGCCGAAAGCCGCAACTGCCGCTCGCTCACCGCCCAACTTCTGCCGCGCATAGTCCTCGCCGGGCCCCTGCACTGTCGGCCACGTCTCGGTCGCTCCCGCTCGCGGCGCGTCGTACACCGATCGGCTCGAAACGTAGACGTAGCTGCCGACTCGGCCGTCGAGCATCGTCGCCGACTGCGCCACCACGTCCGGTTCCCACGACCAGGTGTCGAAGACTATGTCCCAGTATCCTTCTCGGGTCTCATCCAATCCGTCGGACGAGCGCCTGTCGCCCCGAAGTTGCGTGACACGAGGATCCGACGCGGTTGTGCCGCGGTTCAGGACCGCGACATCCCACTCCAGCTGGAGAGCATGTTCGACGGCAGTTCGCCCCACGAAATCGCTGCCGCCGAGGACCAATAGCCTCATGCATCCAGTGTGCCGGTGAGCAGTCCGTCTGTTCTGCCGAACGCCGGGTTCGGATCTCTGCTGACAGCAGCGCGGCTCGAGCTACACAGGAAGCTTGCTGTGTCCCGTCTCCTTGATGGTCAGTACCGTCGCTACACCGATGACGCACACGCCCATGACCCAATACGCCGGTGACATGGCATTGCCCGTCGATTCGACCAACTGGGCCGCTACGTAGGGGGCCGTTCCACCGGCCGCGATCGTTCCGATGTTGAAGCCCAACGACACTCCGGTGTAGCGAACTGCCCGAGGAAAGAGTTCGGTGAACAGCGGGAAAGCCGGGACCTGCACCACACCGTTGAGCACCATGTAGACGAAGTAGACGACGCCGACGATCAGAATGCTCGACGTCGCACCGAGAATCATGAACACCGGCAGCGCGATGATCACGTAGGCCACGTAGCCGAACAGCAGCACGGGTTTGCGGCCGAACCTGTCGGTGAGCATCCCGCTCAGCGGGAATGTGGCGCAGGCCAATGCAATTGCCACGGCCGACGTCCAGTACACCGAGTCCTTCGAGAAGCCGAGGTCGTTGATCAGATACACGCTGAAGTAGGTCAGTCCGATGTATCCGGATCCGTTCATGGCGATCGCGATGCCGACGACGCGGAGCACCGACCACGGTTGCTTCTTCACCACGTCACTCAACGGGCTCTTGGCGACCTCGTTCTTGGCTGCCATTTCCTCGAACTCCGGGCTGTCCTCGAGCTTGAGTCGCACACGGAGACATACGAACGCCAGGGGCAGGGCCAGCAGGAACGGGATGCGCCATCCCCACGACGACATCTGTTCGTCGGTCGTGATCAGAGCCACGAGCCCGACGACGGCCGCAGCGACGGCAAAGCCGAGAGTCGATCCCACCGGCGTGAAGGACCCGAAGAATCCCCGACGGTTCGGCGGTGCCGACTCCGCGATGTACGTTGCGGCACCTCCGATCTCACCGCCCGCAGAGAATCCCTGGGCGAGCCTGATGATGACCAGCAGAACGGGGGCCAGCACCCCGACACTCGAGTGTGTCGGCAGCAGGCCGAGAATTCCGCACGCGACACCCATGCACACCACGGTGATGACGAGAGCGTGCCGACGACCCTTGCGGTCCCCGAGCCGACCGAAGAAAATTCCGCCGAGCGGACGGGCGACATAGGCGACGCCGAATACGGCCAAGGTCGCGAGAATCGACACGCCGGGACTGGTGGATGGGAAGAACAGCGGCGCGATGATCACCGCGAGAAAGCCGTAGACCGCGAAGTCGTAGTACTCGATGAGCGTACCGACACCTCCGGCAATCGCAGCTCGACGCGCAGTCGTGGTGTCCGCCTTGGGCGGAGCGACTCCTGCGCGGGAGTGTTCGGTGTTCGTCATCGCGCTGATCCTTCTGTGAGTGGTTGCGTGCTTCGGTGTTCGGAGAGAAGAAGTTCGTACGAACCGCCTGCTTCGATGACAGCGACGGTTCGGGCGTTCGGTGGACGGCCGGCGATCGTGGTGCCGTCCTGCTTCGACACCTCCGCACGCCGCCAGTCGAGTCTGACATCGTCACCGACGGCCACCGCGTCGGATATTCCGGGAACGGTGATCAAGGGCATACCGTTGAAGGTCTCGCCACGCCAGAATCCCGGTGAGAAGGATTCCGCCACAACGGCACTGATGCCCAGGTTGCGAAGCGCCACCATCGGCGGATAGTGCGGATGTCCATAACCGAAGTTGCGTCCTCCGACGATGATGTCTCCGGGGCGGACTCGATCGACGAAGCCCGGGTCGTACGCCGTCATGCAGACCGACCGCAGGTGGTCGGGGTCGTAGGACTTGATGTTGGCCACTCCCACGACGAGATCGATGTCGAAGTCGTCACCGAATATCCACGCGACCGCGCCGTCGATGACGTCGGGCGGGGGCGGGTACGCGCTCATGAACCCACCTGCGCGATCGTCCCGGCGAGGGCGCTGGCCGCGACGGTGAAGGGCGAACCCATGTAGATGTTGGCGTCGGAGCTACCCATTCGCCCGGAGATGTTGAGCACCCCGGTGGAAATGCAGTTCTCGCCGGCCGCGAGGGGCTTCTGGTAACCGAAGCAGAAGTCGCAGCTCGACACCGCGATGTGTGCACCCGCCGATCGCAGGATGTCCAGCAGCCCTTCGCTTTCGGCCTGATCGTGCACCTTCTGGGAGGTCGGCACGACGTTCAGCTCGACGCCGGGAGCGACGGTTCGCCCGTCGAGCACCAGAGCCGCTGCGCGCAGGTCCTCGATGCGGCCGCTGGCGCAGGAGCCGATGAACGCCTTCGTGATCGGGATTCCGGCCAGATCGGCAGCGGTGTGCGTGTTGGCAGCACGGGCCGAACCGGGCTGCACCACCTGCGGCACGATGGTCGACAGGTCGATGGTGTGGTGCGCCGCGTAGGTGGCACCCCCATCGGGAAGCACGGGGGTGAACGTCCGCCGGGCGACGTCATGGGCGTAGGCGAGCGACAGCTCGTCGGGCTCGAAGATCGCCGAGACCGCTCCGGTGAACATCGCCATTCCGCACAGCCCCTGGCGGTGGTCGATCTTCATCGACCGCGCTCCGGGGCCACCGAACTCCATGACCTGGTGGGCGCATCCGTCGGCACCGACCAGGTCGATGATCGTGTGAACGAGATCGCGACTGTCGACGCCGGCGCCGAACTCACCCACGAGGTCGAACCGCGTGGTGGCCGGGATGTCGACGTACAGCTGACCCGTCACCCAGGCCTCGATCAGATCGCGGCGGATGCCCCAACCCAGTGCGCCGAAAGCACCGATTCCACTGATGTGCCCGTCGAAGTGGACAAGGAAGTCTCCTGGCGTCGCGAGTCCGAGTTCGGCAGTGAGCTGGTGGCCGATGCCCCGCCCCTCGTGCAGCTCGATGCCGTAGAACTCGCACCAGTCTCGCGTGACCTGATGCACCTCTTGCTCTTTGGCGTTCTTCTTGGTGAGCATATGGTCGATGAAGACGACGTACCGGGAGGGGTCGACGAGTTCGGTGATGCCGAAGTCCTCGCGCATCTGCCGGAACATCACGTCGGTGTAGCCGGGGAAGTCGTACGCGATCATGCGAGCGGGCCTGACGGCGTGATTCTCTCCGGCATGCACCACATCGGCATCACAGGTTCGGCCGAGGATCTTCTCGACCATCGTCAGTGCGTCGGAGCTCATGCCGATCACACCTTCGCGTCGGCGGGAAGGTACTTGCGTTGCGCTGCTTCCACTTCCGGAAAGCCGATCAGATCGACGAACTCGTGGTGCTGCAACGCGTCGGCGCTCACGTCGGCCGGCGCTTCGCCGCCGGCGAGTCGGCGCAGAGCCTCACGAGCGGCTCCGGTGGCGGCCATCAGCACCTGTGTGGGCAGGAGAGCGAGTCGAACGCCGATCTGCTGCAACACGTCCGGGGTGAACTCGCGCTCGGTCCAGGTCGACGCGGTCAACGTCGCCATCAGCGGGACGCCTACGGCGTCGTGACAGCGAGCCCACTCGTCGGCGGTCTCGAAAGTCTTCGTGACCGGCATGATCATGTCGGCACCGGCGTCGACGTATGCGGTGGCGCGTCGGATCGCGTCGTCGCCACGCGCATCGGTGCGGGCGATCATCAGGACGTGGTCCGGAAGCGAATCCCGTACCGCGCGCACCTTGCCCGACGCTTCCTCGATGCTGATGAGGTCCACCGGCTCGCCCACGCAGATGGGGCACTTCTTGGGCGAGAGCTGGTCTTCCATGAAGACGCCCTGAACACCTGCGGCGGCGAACCGGGCTGCTGTCCGCGCCGCGTTGACGGCGTTGCCGTAGCCGGTATCGATGTCCGCCACGAGGGGGAGGGAAGACGCTTCGCCGATGGTGCGTACCGCCTGAAGGTTCTCGGTCATCGTGTACAGCTCGGCGTCGGGGAGTCCGAGGGCAGCCGACACTGCGAATCCGGAGGCGCACAGGGCCGAGAATCCGGCCTGCTCGGCGAGCTTGGCGGTCAGCCCGTCCCACACGCCGGGGGCGTACACGAGTCCCTGTTCGGTCAGTTCTCTGAGTGTCGCAGTCATACACACCATCCATTTCGTATTGCGGAACGCATTCCGAAACTAGAGTGGTGGCGATCACAAGTCAAGGGGGTTTCGTAGGATGGCGGCAGCACTTCCCAGTCCGATCGAAGGAGCACACGTGGCATCGCCCATCGAGTCCGACGCCAACGCCGGCCGCGACATCGTCGGAGCGGTGGTCAAGGCGTGCAGGCTGCTCGAGCACTTCGACACCTTGCATCCGGTATGGACACTGAACGACTTGACGACAGCAAGTCGAATGAACAAGACCACCGTGCACCGGTTGATGACCACGATGATCCACGCCGGCTGGGTGGACCGAACGCCCGAGGGCTCGTACCGAATTGCCATGCCCGTTTTCGAGATCGGATCGTCGGCACTGACGCAACTCGACATCCGCGGTGCCGCGCAACCGTACCTGTCGGAGATAGCCGAAAAGTTCGGTGACACTGCGTATCTCATGGTACCTGCGGACGAGGGCGCCGTCTGCATCGATCGCCATGAAGGAAGCAATCCTCTTGTGGTCGCTGGCATTTCGATCGGTTCGGTTCTCCCGTATCACGCCACCGCAGGCCCGATGGCCATGCTGGCGTTCTCCGCTCGGATTCGCGACCGATGGCTCACCGAAGACCTACCTGCGTTCACGGATCGAACGCCGACCGCGCCGGACGAGTTGCTGACACGTCTCGAACAGATCCGAGCGCAGGGGTACGCATTGAGCAACTCGGACTACCTCACCGGCGTCGCGGCGGTCGGAGCACCGATCCTCGGACGAGGCGGCGCGGTCGTTGCATCGATCAGCGTGGGCGGCCGAGCGGAGACATTCGAGGGCGATGCCCTGAGAGAGAAGGTGTCCACGATTCTTGCCTCCGCAAAGGGCCTGTCCCGGGTGGCAGAGGCGCTACCTGCGCCGGGGCGAGAACATTGAACTATACGTACATCTACCAGGTGGGCTAGAGAGCCGAATACTCATCTACCGATTCGCTCGATCAGTTTCATGGCGTCGAAGGGTGCATATCCTTTGACGTCGTTGTCGAAGTACACGTGGACGGCTCGGCCCGTGGCCGTCCAGTCCGAGATCTTCGCTGCCCACCGATCGAGCGCCGCATCCGTGTAGCCGCTGGCATACAGCTCCTCGTCACCGTGCAGGCGGGCATACATGAAATCGGCTGTCGGAGTGTCGACGTACGGATACTTGCCGGCGGTGTCGGCGACAACGAACGCAATGTCGTTCTCGCGCAACAAGTGCACGGCCTCGTCGGTCGCGAAACTTTGATGCCGGGCCTCCACGCAGTGCCGCAGGACACGAGACGACGGAGGCGGCAACAACACCCGATCCTCGGTCAGCTTGTCATCGCGAGACTGCGCCAGAGCGACTGCAGCGGAGACTGTTCGGGGCAACACGGCGAAGAAGTCCGACATCTTCTGCGCGTCGAATTCGAGGTTCGGAGGCAACTGCCACAGGAACGGTCCGAGCTTGTCGCCCAGCGTCAAGACCCCGGTGGCGAAGAAGTTCGCGAGGGCTGCCTCGACACCGACGAGCCGCTTGATGTGGGTGACGTATCGACCGCCTTTGATGGAGAACACGAAGTCGTCCGGCGTCTCGTCGTGCCACTTGGTGAAGCTCGACGGCTTCTGCATCGCGTAGAAGGTGCCGTTGATCTCGATCGACGTCAGATGTTCCGACGCGTACCCGAGCTCCTTGCGGTGGGCCAAGCCCGCCGGATAGAAATCACCTCGCCACGGCGCGTACGTCCAACCGGAGATGCCGATCAGGACTCGGGGTCGATGCGACGCGGGCATGGACAGACTGTAGACGGACGCACGGAGAGGCACCGCTGGCCGTGATCGCCAACTAGCTGGCACCACCATCGTCACCGGACCATAATCGGTTTCTATGCGGTCGGGTGGACGAGCGGTGGTGTTGACGCTGGTCGCTGCCGGCGTGTGGCTCTTCGCGACGCCACCGCTCGATCCCGGAACCGCAGATTTCGTCGCCACCCCGGCACCCGTCGCACCCGTCGTCGAACCGCCGCCGCTGACACTCGACGAGCTGTCGACTCGCGTCGATCCCACCGTCGTCACCCTCTCGGCGTCCGCAGGATTCTCGGGGGTCGCGGGCACCGGCTTCGTCGTCGCGCCCGACGGAATCGTGCTCACCAACTTCCACGTCGTCGAGAACGCCACCGAGATCAGCGCAGTACACATGGGCAACGGACTGATCTACGACGCCACCGTGTTGGGTTACGACAAATCTCGTGACGTGGCGGTCGTGCAGTTGATCACCGCGGCCGACCTGCCGGTGGTCGAGCTGGCCCCGGACCCACTTCCCGAGGTGGGTGATGCGGTGACCGCCGTCGGGAATGCCTCGGGGGCGGGGGTATTGGTTCCTGCTCCCGGTGCGGTGACCGCCCTCGATCAGCAGGTGCGTACGCGCAGTTCGGTGGACGGATCGGGAAATACGTTGGAACGAATGATTCGCGTCGATGCCGATGTGCGAGCCGGGGATTCGGGCGGACCTCTCTTCGACGCCTGGGGCCGTGTGGTGGGCGTGAACACCGCGGGGCTGTCCGACGAGGCACGCAACGGCACCGAGTTCTCACCCCCACAGGCGCCCGAGGCGTATGCCGTTCCCATCGCCGAGGCGGTCTCGGTCCTCGATCAGGTGCTCGCCGGCCGGTCGGGTGGCACCGTACATGTCGGCCCCACACCGTATTTCGGAGTCTCGGTGCGCGATGTGTCGGTCTTCGAGAACAAGCCGGCGATGGGGGCGGCCGTCGTGACGGTGACGTTCGATTCCCCGGCGGAGGTGCTGGGATTGTCTGCGGGGGACGTGATCGTGACGTTCGACGGCACCGAGATCGGATCCTCATCGGACCTGGCGGAGGCGCTGCTCGGACGTCGCCCGGGCGAATCCGCCGTCGTCGAATGGGTCGATGACACCGGCGTGACCAGCTCCGGCACAGTCACACTCGCCGCCGGAACACCGACCGCGTAGGGGTCGTCAACCCTGCAGCACCGACAACACATTGCCCGCCGGGTCCGTGAACCAGGCGATCAGCGGCCCACCATGCCGAAAGATTCCCTTCTCGTCGGTGCCCATGGCAGGAGTGGAGCCTGCGGAACGACCCTGTATGTCCGGATACTGTGCAAACACAACCCCTTTCGCAGTCAGAGCGTCGACTGCGCTCTCGATATCGGTCACCGGGAAGTTGAGGATGGTGTACTGCGCGGGCACGTGCCCGGGACGCGGATAGATCAGCACGATCGCCCCGGTCCCGAGGTGCAGCTCGAGCATGCCCATCTCGTTCTCGGTGACCGTCAGTCCGAGTGTCTCGGTGTAGAACGCGCGCGCCGCCTGCAGGTCGTCGACGGCGAACCCCGAGAACGGTTGCCTGGTCAGCTCCAGAATTGTCATCGTCGAATTATCGCGCTCTCGCACGTGCCGCGGGCGGATATCCGAGTAGCGTGGATCTCGTGACTATTCGCCTCGGTTACCAGATGCCCAACTTCAGCTACGACGGTTCGGTCGCAGAGCTCTTTCCCCAGGTCATCGCGCAGGCGCGCGAGGCCGAAGCGGCCGGGTTCGACACCGCATTCGTGATGGATCACTTCTACCAACTTCCCGGAATCGGCAAGCCCGACGAGCCGATGCTCGAGGCCTACTCCGCGCTGTCCGCCCTTGCGACGGCCACCGACACCATTCAGCTCTCCGCCCTGGTCACCGGGAACACCTACCGCAATCCGGCGATCCTGGCCAAGACCGTCACCACGCTCGACGTCGTGAGCGGCGGTCGCGCGATCCTCGGGATCGGAGCCGGCTGGTACGAACTCGAGCACCAGAGCTTCGGACTCGAGTTCGGTACCTTCACCGACCGTTTCGAGCGACTCGACGAGGCACTGCAGATCATCGAACCCATGCTGCGCGGCCAGCGTCCGACGTTCGACGGCCTCTGGTACCAGGTCGAGAACGCGATGAACGAGCCGCGCATCCGCGACGATCTGCCGATCATGCTCGGCGGTGGCGGCGAGAAGAAGACGTTCGGCTTGGCCGCCCAGTTCGCCGACCATCTCAACATCATCTGCGACGCAAACGAACTGCCGCGCAAGATGGCTGCCGTGCAGGCCCGATGCGAGGAGGTCGACCGCGACCCCAAGGACCTCGAAACGAGCTTCCTCGCCTTCGTCATCATCGACGAGGACGGCGACAAGGCCAAGGAGTTGCAGCGCGAGTTCGTACTGAAGCAGGGCCTCGATCTGACGAACCTGTCGGAGGAGGACGCGGCGAAGGCCACCGATCGCCACTTCTGCGGAACCCCCGACGACGTTGCCGAGCAGGTGCAGAAGCGCGTCCTCGATCAGGGCGTCGACGGCATCATCATCAACCTGATCACCAACGGACACCAGCCGGGAGCCGTCGAACTGGCAGGTAAAGCCCTGAAGCCGCTCGTCTAGATATTTTCTCCAGCAGTAGCCGCGGGGGCGCGTGCAGTGGCATAGTTCCCCCGTGGCTCAGCTGAGGATGAACGGGCACCGCGTCTTGGTCGCCGACCTGACCGGCGACTCCCTGCGCGCAATGTCGGGCTCGATGGTGGCGTACGAGGGTGATGTCGCCTTCAAGAGTGCCGGCATGGGTGGTGGCGGCGGACTTCGCGCCGCACTCAAACAGAAGGTGACCGGCGAGTCGCTGTCTCTGATGGACGTGTCCGGCAAGGGCACCGTGTACTTCGCCGTCGACGCTCAGGACATCACTCTCGTCGAGGTCCAAGGCGACAACCTTCACGTCGAGTCGTCCCAATTACTCGCTCTCACAGGGCAATTGAAGACGGACATCAAATTCTCCGGTCTACGCGGCGCGAGTTCCGGCCAGGGACTGTTCACCACCGTCGTCAGCGGATCCGGCACTGTGGCATTGCTGTCCAAGGGTGGGCCGATCATCGCCCTCGCCGTCGATCCGCAATACCCACTCGTCGTCGATCCCGACGCCTTCGTCGCCCATCGCGGCCAGTTGAATCAGAGCTTCGTCACCGACGTCACGTGGCGTTCCGCCATCGGCGGCGGTAGCGGCGAGGCGTTCTCCCTCCGCTTCGACGGCCAGGGCGTCGTCTACATCCAACCCGAGGAGCGCTGACGTGCCGCTCGAACTCGTCAACAGCAAAGTCGTGAAATCCGTTCTGGCACCGAATCAGAACGTGCTCGCGCGTCGTGGAGCGATGCTCTACTACACCGGCGACGTCCGGTTCGTTCCGCACTCGATGGGCGGCTCGGCCGGTGCCATGCCGGGCATGGGCGGCGTTGCAGGCATGGCCGGGCGGATGATGGCAGGCGAGCACGTGGCGATGATGGCAGCCGAGGGGCAGGGCGAGGTCTTCTACGGTCATGCCGGGTTGTACATCGAGGTGATCCACCTCGACGGTTCGTCGATGCTCACCGTCGAAGCCGATCGACTCCTGGTGCACGACGGCTACCTCCAGAGTTCCATCGTTGCTCTGACCTCGCAGGGCGGCGTCCGTGGAGCAGTGCGCGGCGCTATGACCGGGCAGGGCCTGTTCACGACGCAGCTCACCGGCCAGGGCAGCGTTGCGGTTCTCTCGCACGGCGGCGCGACTCCGCTGCAGGTCGGGCCCGATCACCCCCAGGTCGTGGTGGATCCGCAGGCGTACGTCTGCCACATCGGCAACATCAACGTCGACATCTCCGCGAACGTCGGGTGGCGCGACGCCGTCGGCAAGGGCAGCGGCGAGGCGATCCAGTTGAAGATGACCGGCATGGGCACCGTGTGGGTGCAGGCGTCCGAGCAGAAGTTCTAGGAGGGACACCCCATGGGTCTGGACATTCACACCCCGTACACGCTGCCGGTCAACGACAACGTCCCCGGCAACGACTACGCGTTCTGCGTCGAACTCGCCGGCCAGCCGTGGTTCACGTCGAAGGGCGCGATGATCGCGTACTACGGCAATGTTCGCTTCGAACCGCTCGGACAGACGTCGATGCCCGCCATCGTCGCGGCGCGGTTCTCGTCGCCGCTGTACTCGAACGACTGGGTACTCGCGCAGGGCCAGGGCAAGCTGATCCTCGGCGATCGCGGGTTCAACATCAACAGCTACGACCTCGACGACGGCAACCTCACCATCCGGGCCGCGAACCTGCTCGCGTTCGAGCCGACTCTGGATCTCAAGCAGTCCATCGTCCCGGGATTTCTCACTCTGCTCGGTACGGGCAAGTTCCTGGCCTCGTCCAACGGCCCCGTCATGTTCGCCGAGCCACCGCTGCGTATCGACCCGGAAGCCCTTGTGGGATGGGCAGATTGCCCGTCACCGTCGCATCACTTCGACGCCGACTGGATGCAGAACTTCCTCGGTGCGGCCCGCGGATTTCTCGGTGCCAACAGCGGCGAGGAGCGGCAGTTCGACTTCACCGGTGCCGGCACAGTGCTGATCCAGTCCAGCGAAAAGGTGCTCAACGATTCGCATCTGTTGCGCTACATCGAGTCGCAGACGGTCTCGCTGGGCCAGAACTCCTTGCGAGCGCTGCACAACACCATCGGTGCCCGACTACAGCAGTAGCGCGGCTCGCAGCACCTCGACGGTATGCACGGCGGCTGTTCGGAGAAAACGCGCATACTGGAGTTTCACCTGAGGAGGTACCGTCATGGCCAACCAAGGACCCTTCGGATTCGGATCCGACGACTTCGACAAGTTCGCTCGTGAGGCAACCGAGGGACTGCGTGAGGTGGTCGGCTCACTGTTCGCATCCAACGCCGGGGCACCCAAAGCTCCGCCTGAGCCCGAAACCACAGGTCAGAAGGGTGACGGAGTCTGGGCGATCTACAGCGTCGACGACGCCGGATCGCCCCAGATCGACCAGCTCTACGCCACCGAACTCGATGCTCTCCGTGCGCACAAGGACAACACCGACCCGCGTCGACGCGTCCGCTTCCTGCCCTACGGCGTGAGCGTCAGCGTTCTGGAGGACTGAATCGGGTGCACTGGACCGCGCTCAGCGCGGCTGGCTGCACCGGATTCGTGCATGCTCGACTCGGACTGCGGCGATACCCGGACCTCACGGGTACCGATCGGTACCGCAAACCGCGATGCAGGAGTGCGAGTCGGTCTCGAACAGAAGATTCGCGGGTTTCACGATGGCTTTGCTGCGCCGCGCCCGAAAAGTGCCAAACGGTCTATTTTGAGGCAGACTCTGATGCGAACGATGCCACTCGACGACGAGGAACCTTCATGCGAACGACATTGCGCACCTTGACCATTGCCTCGGCTTGCACCACCCTCGCCCTCGTTGCACCCGCGTCGGCCCTCGCGGCCGAACCCGGGGACATCACATTCTCGTTCGCGGTCGACGGAACCAGCGTGACCAATACGATCACCAATTCCTCGGGCACGGTTATCGGCTGTGGAACATCGCTCGCACCTGCGCGGAACGGTGTTCTTCCTCCGGTCCTCGAGGTGATCGGCAACGGGCAGTCCCTGTACACCAACGGAGACACCCAGCCGGGTTCGACGGTCCAGACGATTACCGACGTCCCGGCCGGCTCCTATGTGGCGCTGGCATCGTGCACTTCCGTCGACGGGGACACCACCACCGCATGGATCTCGGATTACCCCGGACTCGACGAATTTCTGAACGGGCTTCCCTGGACTTCATACAAGGTGGAGCAGTCCTCCACTGTCGTCACCGTCGAGCCGAGTACGCCGGCCCCCGATCTCGGATCCATACTGGACAGCGGTAGCGCCGCCAACTGAATCACGCAAGAAACGCGACTACCGCATCCGCTGCCTGGTCGACGCCACCGTGCGCCCGCACCTCTGCACTGATCCCCGTTGCGCGCGGTGCGAATTCGCGAGCTTTGGCAACGGCGTCGGCCAGGACCGCAGCCGTGACCTTCTCGAATTCCAGGTGCACTCCTACCCCCAGTTCGGCGAGCATCGCGGCGTTGCCGAATTGATCGACTGCCTGGGGGATGGCAACGGTCGGGACGCCGAACCACAGCGCCTCGGTGCAGCCGCCCATTCCGGCGTGGGTGATGAAGACGGTGGCCGCGTCCAGCACCGCGAGCTGTGGAACATGTTCGTGTACTTCGATATTCGCGGGTAGCTCTCCGAGCACGGCCGGGTCGACGCGTCGGCCGATGGAGATCACCACGTGCCACTCGGTGTTCGCGAAGGTCTCGATGCACAGTCGGTAGAACTCGGGTCGTTCGTTGTAGCCCGTGCCGAACGAGATGTACAGGATCGGCGCGTCGGGTGCGGTCCAGCTGCGGTCCTGCAGGCGTACCGGATCGAGGCACGGCCCGACGAACTGCACCGAATCCGGTACCCGATCCGCATGGGGCTGCATCACTTTCGGGATCAGCGACAGACAGTGCTGCGGGTAGGTGATCCACTCCCACGGATCGGCGTCGATGTCGTTCTCTCGCAACCAGGCTGCATAGTTTTCGCGATACGCAACGCCGGTCGGCGACTCTCGAATGGAGGTCATCCCATCACCGAGATCCTCGGCGTATCCATCCCAAGCCACGTACGTCGGCGACAGTTGCACTGCCGTCACCCCGTAGCGCACACCGAGGACGGGTGCCGTCATTCCGCCGATGTCGTACAGGAACAGATCCGGCTGATCGTCGTCGTAGAACCCCGTGAGCACGGGTAACGACGCAATTGCCTCGTCGAGGAAGACCTGCATCGCCGCCGCCGGATCGTCCGGCCACGACGCCTCTCCGTCGGGAAGTATCGAGGTGAACGGCACCACTTCGACTCCTGCGGGTTCGACCACGTGTCGCAGAGAATCACCGACGGCATAGGTGACGCGATGCCCGCGCCGGACCAGCTCGGCTATCACGGCCAGCGATGGATAGATATGACTCGGGGCCGTCGTGCCGATCATGGCGATGTGCATGGTGCCACCGTAAGGCGCATCGCGTGCGGAGAGCTAGTGGATTTCGTTGGCGATCAGATCCAGCAAGCCGGGAAATCGATCGTTCAGCTCCTGGCGTCGCAGCGTCACTTTGCGGCTGTTTCCGCGATCGACCTGGAACACCAGTCCGGCTTCCCGCAGCACTCGAAAGTGATGTGTCAGAGTCGATTTGGTGACGCCGAGCTCGAACGACATGCAGGTTCGCTCGGCACCGTCGTCGTCGCCGACGAGTTCGGTGACCACTTTGCGCCGCAGTGGATCCGCCAGTGCAGACATCACCGCGCCGAGTTGCATTTCCTCGGGCTCCGGATGCCCGTTCTCGTCTGCCATGAGCTCCTCCCCACAACAAGGTACGACTTGCGCCGTACCTTCAAACCTGGTCTAGTACGAAAACCATCGTACCTAAGCCAAGGGGGATCCATGAGAGCAGTTCTGCCGGTCGTACTCGCAGCACAGTTCGTCGTACCGATGTCCATCTCGGGCACCGCCATCGCGCTCCCGGTGATCGCCGCAGATCTCGGCTCCGATCCGACACCGCTGCAATGGGTCGTCAACGGCTTCAACGTTGCCTTCGCGTTGTTCACCGTCGTCTGGGGTGCGGTCTCGGATCGCATCGGCCACCGCACGTCGTTCCGCATCGGCGTCGTGCTCACGGCTGTCGCCAGCCTGGCCAGTGCACTGGCACCCTCCTTGCTCCTGCTCGACGCCGCGAGAGTCCTCGCCGGCATCGGTGCCGCAGCAGTACTGGTGGGCTCGACGTCCATTCTTTCGCTGCATTTCGAGGGGACCGAACGAGCGAAGGCGTTCGCCCTGTTCGGCACCGTGAACGGACTGGGGTTGGCACTCGGGCCGACCATCTCCGGACTGCTGATCGCCGTGCTCGATTGGCGTGGAGTGTTCGCCGCTCAGGCACTCGTCCTTCTGGTCGCGGCCGTCGGCACCCTGGCCCTGCCGGCACTACGCACCCCCACCACACCATCGACACTGCTCGATTTCGGCCTACTGCGTAACCGTCGTTTCCTCGCACTGTGCCTGGTACCGGTCGCCGGAGCCATCGGATTCGTCACCCTGCTCACCTATCTGCCCGCTGCGCTCAGCGCCGTCGCGTCTCTGACGCCGGGACGGGCCGGACTGTTCATGCTGGCGATGACGATTCCGGTACTGATCGCTCCGTTGACGGTCGCCAGAGCGCTCACCGCCTTCCAAGCCGTCACCCCGAACCGTGTGATCGGCACGAGTCTCGGCTTCCTGGTTCTCGGGAATCTCGGCATGCTGGCCCTGCAACCAGGCGTCTCGCTCGCCGCCGTCGTGGTCCCGATGATTCTGTTGGGGCTCGGATTCGGGCTCCCGATCGGGCTGGTCGACGGCGAAGCACTCGCTGCGGTTCCGCCGCACAGCAGCGGCACCGCAGCAGGAGTACTCAATCTCTTCCGCATCGGTAGCGAGGCCGTGATGGTCGCCGGCTACGCCTGGCTGCTGACGATCCTCGTCCGCGGACGTGTGCCCGGCGAGGCCGACGCCGAGGCAGCGGCGGCCGGGCAACCGGGGTTCGCCGACGCCTACGCCCACGCCTTCACCGAAGTCATCGCCCTGGTGGTGGTCGCCGTGGCCGTCACCGCAGCGCTGATCGTCGTGCTTTCCCGGACGGGCAGGTCCGACGTATCGTCGGCGAATGTCCTTTCTGCAACCGGTGACCCTCACTGACGATCTCGTGACCCTCGAGCCGCTGAGCCACGATCATCTCGAAGGTCTGTGCGACGCCGCCCGCGACGGAGAGCTGTGGAATCTCTGGTACACCAGCGTGCCGAAGCCCGAGGAGATGGCCGCCGAGATCGACCGTCGACTCGGACTGCTCGACGCAGGCACCATGCTTCCGTTCACGCTGCGCCGCAACGACACCGGGCAGATCATCGGAGCGACGACATTCTGCAACGCCGACGCCACCAACCGTCGCGTCGAAATCGGATACACCTGGAATGCCCGCTCCGCGCACGGAACCGGCACCAATCCCGCGAGCAAACTGCTGCTGTTGACGCATGCATTCGAGGAACTGGGATGCATCGCCGTCGAATTTCGTACCCACTGGATGAACCTGCAGTCGCGGACGGCGATCGCGAAACTGGGTGCGAAGCAGGACGGAATTCTGCGCAATCATCAACGCATGTCCGACGGTTCGTTGCGTGACACCGTCGTGTTCTCGATCATAGAATCCGAATGGCCCACCGTCCGCAACGAACTCCGCAGGCGTACCTCACGGTAGGTTGACCCCATGCGTGTGGATGGGCGGGACATTCCCGTAGCGGGAAACCTGCTTCAGCCGCTGGTGCGGAGAACCAGCGACATCATTCGGGTCGTATCGGCCGCGGCACTGCTGGGCGTGGTGATCGCCGGTTCGCTGATCACCAGAAATCAGTGGGATGCGCTCGAGCAATCGGTCTCGAACATCGTCGGCGTGCTCAGTCCCGACCAGTCCAATGCCGTCTACATCGTCTACGGCGTCGCCATTCTCGCGCTCCCGTTCGGCGTCCTGATCGGACTGATCGCCGGCCGCAAATGGAAACTGCTCGCCGGGTACGCGGCGGCGGCACTGCTGGCCGCCTTGGCGCTGTCGATCACCGGAACCGGGATCTCCACTCCCACGTGGGACCTCGACGTTCCCGAGCGACTCGACACCTTCCTCTCGCAATTCCTCGACGATTCGCGCTGGATCGCCATGTTGGCCGCGGCCCTGACGGTGTCCGGCCCCGGCCTGCCCGCACGATGGCGTCGGGCATGGTGGACGTTGTTGCTCGCGTTCGTACCGATACACCTGGTCGTCTCCACCGTGGTCCCGGCTCGCTCGATGCTCGGACTGGCGGTCGGCTGGCTCGTCGGAGCCGTCATCGTGTTGCTCGTCGGTACACCGGCACTGGAGGTTCCACTCGACGCGGCTGTTCGCCTGTTCCACAGTCGCGGTGTCACCGTTCGCAGCTTCACTGTCGTCCGTCCGGCCGGCCCCGGCCCGTTGGTGTTGAACGCGCACACTCCCGACGCCGATGTGGTGGTCGAGTTGTACGGGCAGAATCAGCGCAGCGGCGGCGCACTGCGCCAGTCCTGGCGGTGGTTCACGCTGCGTGGCAGCGAAACTGCGCCACTGCACGCGTCGATGCGCCGGGCCGTCGAGCATCGCGCCCTGATGGGTCTGGCCATCAAGGGGTTGGGTGCGGCGGGCAGTCACCCGCTGGCGGTGGCAGCGCTGGACAGGGGATGGACCCTGTACGCGCACAGCCTGCCCATCGGTGATCCGGTCGAGGCGGAGCACGACGACGCCACCCTCGGTGCCCTGTGGACGGCCCTGAACACCCTGCACGAGAACCAGATCTCGCACGGCGATCTGCACCGCGGCGAACTGAGGATCCACGACGGCAATGCCCTGTTCTGCGGTTTCGGCCACGCCGAACTCGGTGCCTCGGCTTCCCAGATGCAATCCGACGTCGCGCAGTTGTTGCTCACAACGGCGGACCTGTTCGGCTCCCAGCGCGCCGTCGCGACCGCCATCGACGTACTCGGCTTCGAGACCGTGGTCGCGGCCTCGGGTCGATTGACCAAGTCCGCCATCCCGCCTCGCATTCGCCAGTCGGTGCGCGACGCCGACAAGACGATGAAGGCCGTCCGGCTCGAAGTTCTCGAGCAGACCGGCACCGCGAAGATCGAGGCCGAACAGGTCACCCGATTCAGCCGCAACCAGATCATCTCGCTCGTGCTGTTGATCGGATTGGTCTATGTCGCATACCCGTTCATCAGTGCGGTGCCCGCGTTCGTCACCGAACTCGGGTCGGCCAACTGGTGGTGGGCTCTGCTCGGTCTGGCGGTGTCCGCACTGACGTACATCGGTGCCGGAGCTGCGTTGTGGGCGTGCGCGCTGGGCAAGGTCAGCTTCTGGAATCTGACGGTGATGCAGGTCGCCAACACCTTCGCGGCGACGACGACACCAGCGGGCGTCGGCGGACTGGCCCTGAGCGTGCGCTTCCTGCAGAAGGGTGGGCTGGGAACGGTTCGCGCGACGGCCGCTGTGGCGCTGCAACAATCCGTCCAGGTGATCACGCACGTGAGCCTGCTGATCTTCTTCAGCGTCGTCGCAGGCACCTCGTCCGGACTGTCGAACATGGTGCCGGGCAACACTGTTCTGTATCTCATCGCCGGTGCTGCTTTCGGCGTCGTCGGGACGTTCATGTTCGTCCCGAAGCTGCGCCGCTGGCTGCGGGTCGCCGTCCGGCCGCAGATCAAGGAGGTCCTCGGCGAACTGGGCGAGCTCGCCCGCGACCCCAAACGCTTCTCGATCATCATTCTCGGCTGCGCGGCGACGACGTTGGGTGCCGCGCTTGCACTGTGGGCGAGCATCGAGGCCTTCGGCGGCGGCACCACGTTCGTCACCGTGACGGTGGTGACGATGATCGGCGGAACTCTTGCCTCCGCCGCGCCGACGCCGGGCGGTGTGGGTGCCGTGGAGGCCGCACTCATCGGCGGTCTGGCCGCCTTCGGCGTGCCCGCCTCCATCGCCGTACCGTCGGTGTTGCTCTACCGTGTCCTGACCTGCTGGTTGCCGGTGTTTCTCGGGTGGCCGACATTACGGTGGCTCACCAAGCGAGACATGGTCTGACGCACCGGTAGCCAGCGAGTACGCCCGATTCCGGCCCAGCTCCAGGTGGCGCTGGTAGCGTTCAGTCGGCCGGGGATCTGCCCATGAGAGGTATGCCCATTTCCAGACCGGGGACTGCGGTGACGGCCGAGGGCCGAACACGGTACAGACCTGGCCTCGACGCCACACACTCGAGTGTCGACGACGACTACACGTATTTCGCGAACACAGCTCGCGAGCGTTGGGTGCGGTATTTCATCGGGACCCTGACACTGTTGTTCGGCCTGTCCGGGATCCTGATGGTTCCCACCGGCATCCACTACGACGGCTTGGCGGTATTCGTCCTCATCGGGGCGTTGACAACGATTCCGGTCGCGATCGCGTGGTTCGTCAGACCATGGCCGTCGACACGTCTGGCCAATGCCTTCGTGTTCTACGCGGACGTCGGCATCGTTGGCATCCTGTTCAGCAGCACCGACCATTACGTACCGCTGGCCGGGTGCATGATGTTCACGATCGTGGCCGTCTTCACCGTCATCGCCAGCTCGTTCCGAGTCATGTGGGCTCACCTGGCAGTCTCGGTGGCGACCGTACTTGCGCTCGGCGTACTCGCGGTCGGTCAGGGAAAGAACCCGTGGCTGGTGGCAGCAACCGCAGTCACAGTCGCCACGTTGTACCTCACCCCCCTGATGATGCGGGCGTACATCCGACATCTACGTTCTCGGGCATCGGGTGCCGTCGTCGATTCGCTGACCGGCCTGTACAACCGGCGCGGATTGCTCGAGGCGATCGACGACGTCGGTACCGCGTCCACCGACTGCGCCTCGGATCGAACCCTCGGGGTCACCGTTCTCGACATCGATCGGTTCAAGGACATCAACGACAGATTCGGGCACCCCACCGGCGACGCAGTACTGATCGAGGTCGCCTCGCGACTCACCGCCGCGGTTCCGAAGACATCGGTGGTCTCGCGTCTGGCGGCGACGAGTTCGTCATCGTGCACGTCGGTTCGCCCGGCGAGATCGAATCGACCGATCACAGGATCCGGGCCGGTCTCGACGAGAGCTTCTCCGGGCCGCCCTTCACCGCCAGTGTCGGTTCGGCCTCGGAGCTCCTAGGGAGCGAACCAGTCACCCCTACCATCGTGCGCACACTGATCGCACTGGCCGATATCGAGATGTATCGCAACAAGTCTCGACTGTCCGAGGACGACGGCAGTGCACGGGGCAGCGGCACCGGAACGCGAGCGGCCATCCGCACGCGCATCGAGACTCTGATCTCGCGAGGCGGGCCGGACGTGGTGTTCCAACCTATCTGCGACGCGGCCACCACGACGGTCGTCGGGTACGAGGCGCTCTCTCGCTTTCCTTTCGGCTACGGCCCGCCGTCGATGTGGTTCCGCGACGCCACCGATGCGGGAATCGGACCGCTTCTCGAAGTCGCGGCCATCGACCGTGCGCTGGCCGCATCCGAATCACTTCCCTGCGGCATCTTCATCTCACTCAACGCATCTGCCGACACCATTCGCTCCACCGATCTGGCTGCCGTACTGCGGCCGTTCCAGAAGAACCGACAGTTCCACATCGAAATCACCGAACACGAGCGAGTCCACGACTACCGCGCGGTCGCCCGAACCATCGAATCCTTGCGCGGGGCAGGCATCTCCATCTCCGTCGACGACGTGGGTGCAGGCTTCGCCGGACTTCGCCAGGTGGTCGAATTGCGACCCGACACCCTGAAGGTCGACTACGCACTGGTGCACGGAATCGACACCGACCCGATTCGACGGGCCGCCGCTGCATCGGTGATCGGATTCGCACACGAGATCGGCTCGACGGTCATCATGGAAGGCGTCGAAACCGAAGCGGAACTGCGGGTGGCCGTCGAACTCGGAGCAGACATGGTGCAGGGCTTTCTCACCGGACGACCTCTACCGCTGTCGGACATCAGCAGGTAGCGCTGCACCGCCGCTCTCGCAGAGAACTCAGATCGACGAATCGACGGTGAACTTAGTCAGAGTCGGCGCGGCGGCGAGCAGCGGCGGCAACTCGGCGATCTTGCCCGGTCCGGCGCGGAACTCGCGGTACTTCGCATCGGCCTCGGCCGACTCCCACGTCTCGTAGGCGATCACGTGTGCCTCGTTCTCCTCGTCGACCCACACCTCGACACCGAGGCAACCCTCGAATGCGCGAGTATCGGCGAGCACCGTCCGCAGCAACGCGCGGGCATCGGCCACGGACTCGGGCTTGAACGTCAGATCCAACAGAGCGATGAGTGCCATGGCTTCACACTAGTCATCTCAGCCGAAGTGCCAAGTAGAACTCGATTCTGTCCTCCAGTCGCGACAGATCGCGGCCGGTGAGTTCCTCGATGCGCTGGATGCGATATCGGACGGAATTGACGTGCATGTGCAGTTGTTCGGCACATCGCGTCCAGGCACCGTTGGTGTCGAGGTACACCGACAATGTCTCCACGAGATCACTGTTGTGCAGGTCGTCGTAGTCGACCAGGGGAGTCAGCAGCCTCGAGGTGAACATGCGTCGCACGTCATCGGGTACGTTGGCGAGAAGTATTGTCAACGTGGCCAATTCATCGTGCCCGACGACGCAGCAGTCCGAGCCACGGCGCTCGGCGAGCCGGCGGGCGTAGCGCGCTTCCTCGATCGCGCTTCGGATGTCGGCGGGCGCGGTGGGAGCGCTGACACCGATCGAGGTGCCGCTACCGATCAGCCCCGGCGCCAACGTGTGGACGGCCCGCCGAACCGAATCGGTTCGATCGGTTCTCGCCTCCACCAACGCGATGGCCTCGTCGTCGACGATTCCGACCGTGATCTCCAACGGTGCCAGCACTTCTCGCAGCAGCGGGCGTAGCTCACCGAGGCGCAGGGTCTCGCCGGATGTGGCCACAGCCACTGCAGCGTAACGTGTTTCGATATCGAGTCCGATGACGTGCATCTGGGCGAGGATGTCGGCGGCCGTCGCGCCCCCGACGATCGTACGCACGAATTCCTGCGCCAGTATTCCCGAGCCCGACAGGCGATCGTCGACGCGGCTGCGCTCCACGGCCACGATCGACGCCAGCTGCCCGGCCAGGGAGAGCCTCGGCGCATCCCATGTCTGCCAATCGCTTTCGAAGGCCACGAACCAATCCACGACCCGCGGTGCGGACTCTCCATCGACGGCGAACACCGAGACTCTCTGCTCTCGGCAGTACCGCGGCAGCCGCACCGACGACATGAATTCCTGCGCCACGGCTTCGGTGTCCGGCGGATTGTCGGATCCGGCGAGTACCCGTCCCGACGCAGTGACGACCCAGCAGTTCATGCCCAGATCGGAGCTGACCATCTCCAGCAGCGGACCCAGCCCGCCGCCCGGGCCGGCACTTGCCACGAGGCGTCGATGCCGGTCGAGCACGAGGCTCAGGTCCGAGGCTCTCGCCGTCGACAGTTGCCGGACCACGCTCTCGGTGACGGTGGCGAAAGCGATGTCGGCGGGTACACGAAAGAGCGGCAGCCCGTGCTCGAGGCAGGCGTCGACCAGATCGTCGGGCACGACGCCGTCGTCGGATGCCGCCAGCGCCGAGATCCCGGCCTTGGACACCGCCCGTACGAACGTCCTCGAGTCCTCGGGGCCCGTCCGCCACATCAGGCCGGTCAAGACCAGTTCGCCCCCGCTGAGGTAGCGGCTCGGATCGAGCATGTCGGTGGTCACGACCCATCGGATGGTCGGATCGAAGTGCTCGGGAGTGACGATCGGCTGCAGTTTCAGATCGGCGAGACCAGCCAGATCACGCAGCCTCACGGTGACATCGACCTCCTCTTCGTAGGATCCTCCAAAACCTACACTGTGATCGGCGTCATACTTCGTCGTTCTTGTCTCTCGTTCCCAACGCCCCAGGCCGCTGTACTGGGTGAACACGAAGCAGGAGTGGAGCCTGCAGGAACGACCCGATGAAGAAGACAGCGAGCGGAGTACCGAACATGGATTTTCTGCGACCACAGACCTGGGGCGACGCGTTGGCCGCGAAGGCCGACGATGTCGACGCGGTGCCCATCCAGGGCGGCACCGACGTCATGGTCGAGATGAACTTCGACCTGCACCGGCCGGGCGCATTGCTGGATCTGAACCCGATCACCGAACTCACCGAATGGGAACAGCTTCCCGACGGGACGCTACGGGTGGGCGCAGGCGTGCCCTACGTTCGCATCATCACCGAGCTCGGAGACATGCTTCCCGGCATCGCCCAGGCCTCCCGCACCGTCGGTTCACCGCAGATCCGCAATCGCGGCACCGTCGGCGGCAACCTCGGTGGCGCGTCACCCGCAGGCGATCTGCACGCGCCTCTGCTCGCGGCGGGCGCGACCGTGGAGGTCGAATCGGCCGAGCGCGGTGTACGCATGATTCCCGCGACCGAGTTCTACCTCGGCGTCAAGCGCAATTCCTGCCGGCCGGACGAACTCATCCGCGCCTTCCACGTGGCACCGGCAGCGGGACCGCAGTACTTCTCGAAGATCGGCACCCGCAACGCCATGGTCATCGCCGTCTGCTCGTTCTCGATCGCGCTGTTTCCACAGGAGGGTCGCGTCGGTACCGGTCTCGGCTCCGCTGCGCCGACGCCGCGCCGGGCTTACGATGCCGAGAACTACCTCGCGGCCGAACTCGAGTGGGACGGTGCCCTCGATCCTGGGGTGTCGGAGGAATTCGGCCGATTGGTCAGTGCGGCAGCAAGTCCCATCGACGACGTACGAGGCACTGCCGATTACCGCAAGCACGCCCTGTCCGTGATGGCCCGGCGAACACTGGGTTGGGCATGGCGAGACCTCACAGCCGCACGGAAGGTGGCCTGAACATGCGAGTCAACTGCACCATCAACGGAAAAGACATGGAAGCCGACGACGTCTGGGAGGGCGAGAGTCTGCTGTACCTGTTGCGCGAACGCATGGGACTACCCGGATCCAAGAACGCGTGCGAACAAGGCGAATGCGGTTCGTGCACCGTCTATCTCGACGGCATTCCGGCGTGCGCTTGCCTGGTGGCAGCCGGTCAGGTCGAGGGCCGCGAGATTCGTACCGTCGAAGGCCTCGCCGACGGCGAGAAGCTGGACCCGATGCAAGAAGCGTTCGTCGAATGCGGTGCCGTCCAATGCGGCTTCTGTACGCCGGGACTGGTGGTCCAGGCTCACGACCTGATCGAACGTGTTCCCGACCCGTCCGACGCCGAGATCCGTGAATCTCTCGCCGGAAACCTCTGCCGCTGCACCGGATACGAAAAGATCCTGGATGCCGTACGGCTCGCAGCAACTCGAAAGGCCGAAGCCAAATGACCACGGTGATCTCGGGCGCCTACATCGCTCCCATCGTCGGGGACGAGATCCCCTCCGGATACCTCGTCGTCGAGGGCACCACGATCAGCGCCATCGGTTCGGGCCCGGCACCGGTGATCGCCGGAGCCGAGACGATCGACGCGTCCGGCTGCCTCGTCACCCCAGGCCTGGTGAACACCCACCACCACCTGTACCAGTGGGCGTCCCAGGGCCTGGCCAAGGACAACACGCTCTTCGAATGGCTTGTCGCACTATACAAGCCGTGGTCCAAGATGGACGCCGAGGTCGTCGGCGGTGCCGCCGCTGCCGGTCTCGGTTGGCTCGCGAAATCGGGCTGTACCACCAGCACCGATCACCACTACATCTTCCCCAAGGGCCGAGGCGACCTGTTCGCGGCCGAGATCGACGCCGCACAGCGAATCGGCGTGCGGTTCCAACCGTGCCGCGGCTCGATGGACCGGGGTGTGTCCGACGGCGGTCTGCCACCGGACGAGGTGGTCGAATCGCTCGACGACATCCTCACCGCCACGGCCGAGGCCATCGACACCTATCACGACGCCTCCTTCGGTTCGATGCTCCGCATCGCGGTCGCACCGTGCTCCCCGTTCTCCATCAGCAAGGAGCTGCTCGTCGAGTCCGCCACCCTCGCTCGCGCCAAAGGTGTTCGGCTGCATACTCATCTGGCCGAGACGCTGGACGAAGAAGAGCACTGCCTCGCTCAGATGAACTGCACCCCGGTCGAATACATGGAGCAGGTCGGCTGGCTCGGTGACGACGTGTGGTTCGCCCACGCGGTACACCTGCACGATTCCGATATCGCGAAGATGGCGGCCACCGGTACCGGTACCGCCCATTGCCCGAGTTCCAACGCTCGGCTCGGTGCGGGCATCGCCCGTATTTCCGACCTGCTCGCCGCCGGCGCACCCGTCGGCCTCGGAGTCGACGGCTCGGCCTCGGCCGAAATGGTGCCGCTGGCCGGCGAGGTCCGCCAGGCGATGTACATGCAGCGCGCCAAGTACGGACCGACAGCACTGACGGCGCGTCAGGCACTCGAGATCGGAACGCTCGGCGGTGCAACGGTACTGGGCCGACAGAGCGAGATCGGTTCGCTCGAAGTCGGCAAGCTCGCCGACATCGCGATCTGGCGCACCGACGGCTTCTATTCGGCGGTGGACGATCCCGTCGTCGCGTTCGCGTACGGGCAGACACCGCCGCTCGCGCGGTTGATGGTCGGTGGACGGACGATCGTCGAGAACGATGTCTTGACCAGCGCACCGCAGGACGAAATCGGCCGCGCCGGAGCCGACGCGCACCGTCGCCTGATGAAACTCGCGGAGGACGTGCTGTGAGCGCCCCGACCACCACACCCCGGCAAGCTCCCGCCGACATCCCCGCACCGGGACGCGGCCGCGTCGGCGACAGCCCGCTGCGACCCGACGGAACACTGAAGGTCAAGGGCGAGTTCGCATATTCGTCGGATCTGTTCATCGACGGCATGCTCTGGGGCGCAACGCTCCGAAGTCCGCATCCGCGCGCCAAGATCGTCTCGGTCGACATCTCGCAGGCTCTCGCCACACCCGGCGTCGAGGCGGTACTCACCCACGACGACGTGCCGGGACGCAAGTGCTTCGGGCTCGACCACACGTGGGATCAGCCGGTACTGGCCTTCGACGAGGTCCGGCACGAAGGTGAACCGATCGCGCTGATCGCGGCCGATCATCCCGAGACCGCCCGGCGCGCAATGGAAAAGATCGTTGTGGTGTACGACGTTCTCGAACCTCTGACCGACGCCCGACGCGCAGCACTGGACCCGGACTACCCGAAGGTGCAGGAACGCGGCGGGGTGGCGCGCCATCAGCCGGTGCGTGTCGGCAACGTCGCCGCCGCCCGCGCGACCGCTGACGTGATCGTCAGCAGCGACTTCGCCGTCGGGATCCAGGATCAGGCATTCCTGGGACCCGAATCGGGACTGGCTGTTCCGGCCGAGGACGGCGGCATCGACCTCTACGTCGCAACCCAGTGGATGCACAACGATCTGGCCCAGATCGGGCCGTGCCTCGGCCTCCCCGAAGAGAAGATCCGGATGACGCTCGCCGGCGTAGGCGGAGCATTCGGTGGCCGCGAGGACCTGTCGATGCAGATCCACGCGGCGATGCTCGCCATGCACACCGGCAAGCCCGTCAAGATCGTCTACAACCGCTACGAGTCGTTCTTCGGACACGTCCACCGCCACCCCGCGCAGATGCACTACGAGTACGGCGCGACCCGCGACGGCAAGCTTGTGTTCGCCGATGTCGAGATCATCCTCGACGGTGGCGCGTACACCTCGGCCACCCTCAACGTCGTCGGCAACGCAGCCTCACTGGGCGTCGGACCGTACGTCATCCCCAACATCGAGATCGACGCCTACGGCGTGTACACGAACAATCCACCCTGCGGCGCGATGCGTGGATTCGGCGCAGTGCAAGCATGTTTCGCATACGAGTCGATGATGGACAAGCTCGGCGAGGCCTGCGGTATCGGCCCCGTGGCCATCCGGCAGATCAACGCGGTCAGCCAGGGTTCGATCCTCGCAACCGGCCAGGTCATCGAAGCACCTGCCCCACTGGCCGAGATGCTCGCCCGAGCCGAGGCGATGGAACTGCCTGCCCCCGTGGACGCGTCGGACATCCGTAATCTACCGGGCGGGGCGTCGCAGACCACCCACGGCGAAGGCGTCGTACGCGGAATCGGATACGGCGTCGGCATCAAGAACATCTGCTTCTCCGAGAACTACGACGACTACTCCACCGCGCGTGTTCGACTGGAGGTGATCGGCGGTGAGGCAACAGCATTGGTGCACACAGCCGCTGCCGAGGTCGGTCAGGGCCTGGTGACGTTGGAGGCGCAGATCGCACGCACCGAGCTCGGCGTCACCAAGGTCGTCATCCATCCCGCCGACACCAAGGTCGGTAATGCCGGCTCCTCGTCCGCGTCGCGGCAGTCGTACATGACCGGCGGCGCAGTCAAGACCGCGTGCGAGGCTGTACGCGAGGCAGTGTTCGTCCTGGCCGGCCTCTACCTGGGCCGCGCGGTTGCCGACCTGAGCCTCGACGGCGGCAAGATCGTCTCGGCCACCGACGGTGTGCTGGCGACCATCGAGGACGTTCTCGGCGAGCGGGTCATCGAGCAGACACGTGAATTCCACCATCGCCCCACCAGCGGAATGGATCCGGTCACCGGACAAGGAGCGAGCCACACCCAGCTCGCACTGTGTGTCCATCGCGCCGTGGTGGACGTCGACGTCGAACTCGGTCTGGTCAAGGTCGTCGAGATGGCGGCCGTGCAGGACGTCGGCAAGATTCTCAACCGACTGTCTCTCGAAGGCCAGATCCACGGCGGCACAGCGCAGGGCCTCGGTCTCGCGGTGATGGAAGAGATCGTCGTCGTCGACGGTCTCGTGAAGAATCCGTCGTTCACCGATTACCTCATTCCGACGATTCTCGACATGCCGCCCATGAAGCTGGACATCCTCGAGAACCCGGATCCCCTGGCACCGTACGGTCTTCGCGGGGCGGGCGAGCCACCCACCCTCTCCTCGACCCCCGCCGTGGTCGCGGCCATCCGCAACGCCACCGGGCTCGCGTTGACCCGCGTGCCCGTCCGACCCGAACACATCATCAACAGCTGATCCGAGTTCCATCCCCATTCGACGAAACCTTCTCCGGCACAACCGCACCGACGCCAACTCCCCCGGCACGTCGGCCCGGACCCACGCTCGACGAGGTTGATCACGCCCTGGGAGGGCCGATCATGACCGACGTACGCACATCCAGCACTCGCCAAAGTGGACGAGGTCGATCCCAGATCGACAAGTTCTTCGACATCACCGGCCGGGGCTCCACGCTCTCCCGCGAAATACGCGGTGGTGTAACCACATTCGTGGCCATGGCCTACCTGATCGTTCTCATCCCGCTGATAATCGGCGACGCCCGCGACGTCACCGGGGCCACGCTCGATCCGGCGCAGCTGTCGACCATGGTGGCGTTGTCCGCCGGTCTGACGACCATCCTGATGGGCGTCGTCGGAAACGCGCCCCTCGCCATGGCGGCCGGCCTCGGGGTGACCCCGATCGTGGTGTTCCAGGCGGCCCCGTACATGACCTGGCCGCAGGCGATGGGGCTGGTGGTTCTCGAGGGCGTCGTCATCGTCGTCTTCGCTCTCACCGGCATTCGGCAACTCATCATGGATGCCATACCGCTCGTACTCAAGCAGGCGATCGGCGTCGGGATCGGTGCATTCATCGCGCTCATCGGCCTGGTCGACGCAGGGTTCGTCGGGCACCACGAGTCAGCAGCAACCGCGGTCACCCTCGGCACGTTCGGCAAACTCGCCGGCTGGCCCGTGTTCGTCTTCTGCGTCGGCCTGGTCCTGATGATCATGCTGTTCGTGCGGAAGGTGCCGGGCGCGATGCTCATCGGCATCTTCGTGGCCACCAACCTGGCGATCATCCTGAACTCGGTGTTCGACATCGAACCGGAGGCGTGGGGACCGGTTGTTCCGAAGGTGCCCGATTCCATCGTCGCCACACCACAATTCGACCTACTGTTCAACGTCGACCTGTTCGGCGGCTTCGCACGGGCCGGAATCGTCACGGCGTCGGTCGTCCTGTTCACTCTCGTTCTCTCGGGCTTCTTCGACGCCATGGGCACCATCCTCGGTGTCGGCGAGGAAGCAGGCCTGGTCGACAAGCAGGGCAGGATGCCGGGATTGAGCCGCATCCTCACCGTCGACGGCATCGGTGCCATCGTCGGAGGCGCGATCAACGGATCGGCCAACACGGCCGTCGTGGAGTCCGCGGCCGGAGTCACCGAAGGTGCCCGGACCGGTCTTGCCAGCGTTGTCACCGGCGGATTGCTGACGAGCCTGATCTTCTTCACCCCGCTGGCCGGCGTGGTCCCCGTCGGTGCCGCTGCTCCGGCCCTGGTTCTGGTGGGCGCGCTGATGATGACGCACGTACGCAAGATCGACTGGGAGAACACCGAAATCGCGATCCCGGCCTTCCTGACCATTGTCCTGATGCCCTTCACCTACTCGATCACCGTCGGTGTTGCAGCAGGTGTCGTCTCGTACACCCTCGTTCGCCTCGCCAAAGGCAAAGCACGCCAGACGCATTGGCTGCTGTACCTGATGTCGGGTATCTTCTTGGTCTACTTCGCCCTGCACCCGATCGAAGAAGCGTTGGGAATCTCGTAACGTGAAAGAAATTGTCGATCGTCTGTCCGCCTGGGACCACGCAGGCGTTCCCTACGCGGTGGCGACGGTCATCGCGGTATCCGGAAGTGCTCCACGGCTTCCGGGTGCTGCGATGGCGGTGTGCGCCGACGGTGAGGCAGTCGGCAGCGTCTCCGGTGGCTGCGTCGAAGGCGCAGTGTACGAGCTGTGCCGCGAGGTTCTCGAGACCGGCGAGTCCAAGCGAGAGTCGTTCGGCTACAGCGACATCGATGCCTTTGCGGTCGGCTTGACCTGCGGGGGAGTGATCGAGGTGTTCGTGCGCCTGGGTCCTCCGCGGGCCGTGCTCGCGGCCATCGCGTCGGACACTGCGGTGGCCACGGTCACGATGCTCGACGGCTCCGGGCAGTCGCTCGCGGTCTCGTCCTCGGCCGCTATGGGTACGACCGGTTTTTCGGACGTCGACGCGGTGGTCGTCGGTGAGGCGCTGGCGATGCTGGACTCCGGCGGTACCGGCATCCGGTCGGTGCGGTGCCGGCCTGACCTCGACGTGTTCGTACAGTCCTACGCCACTGCACCGCGGCTGCTGATCTTCGGGGCAATCGACTACGCCGGAGCACTTGCCCGGGTGGGCAAGTTCCTCGGGTATCACGTGACGGTGTGCGATGCGCGCCCCGTGTTCGCCACTGCTGCACGGTTTCCCGACGCCGACGAGGTCGTCACCGAATGGCCGCACAGCTACCTGGCGCGAACTATGGTCGATGCCCGGACGGTGATCTGCGTACTGACGCACGATGCCAAATTCGATGTGCCGCTGCTCGAAGTGGCCCTACGGTTGCCCGTTGCATTCGTGGGGGCGATGGGATCGCGCAGGACTAACGACGATCGCGCGGCCCGGTTGCGCGAAGTCGGTTTGACCGAGCAGGAGCTCGCACGCCTGAAGTCGCCGATCGGCTTGGACTTGGGTGCGAGAACTCCGGAGGAAACTGCGCTGGCCATCGCGGCGGAATTCGTGGCCGTGCGACGTGGGGGTAGCGCGCTGCCTTTGACACGTACGGCGGGCCCGATCCACCACGACGAGGCGAATGCGAAATACGCGTAAGCCTTCGATGTAGACAACGTCCCGTCGTCAACCTTCCACTTCTGCCCGGCACCCCGGCCGGATCGCCACATCTATACCCCCTGCGCTTCGACTCCCCGCGCAAGACGTGGTTAGTGAATCCACCTGGACCGCCGATCAGGGGTCATCCCCCCGGCACTCTCCCTTCCACCCGAGATTGCCTGCTCGAGTCGCCTGAATCGGCACTTTCGGTTCTTGTCGGTGGCCCGGGTTAGTCTTCTTTCAGTTCGAACGCACGTTCTGAATTGTTGCTCACCGGGGGGTGAAAAAATGGGTGCAATACCGACCGTGTCGCTGGAGGCGTTGACCGCTGCCGCGCGTGAGGAGAACCGGCATGCGGCCCGCAAAATCGCCGCCTGCTACACCGTGCACTGCGACTGGATCACCCGCGACACCGAACACAAGCACTACAGCCGATACGGACGCACCGAAATGGCTGTCGCGTTGGGCTGCTCGGCGACCGTCGCCGAATCGTATGTATCCATCGGCGCAGCCCTGCACACCCGACTCCCACTGCTACGAGCAGCGTTCGAGACAGGGGAGATCGACCTCCCCCGAGTGCGGACCGCATGCCGGATCCTCGACAACCTCTCCGACGCCATCGTGAAGCGCGTCGAAGCCGAGGTCGTCGAGGCGGCGCGGAGGTCGTCCCCGGGCCCGCTCGAGCAGGCGATATGGGACATCCTGCTGCACGTCGCACCCGAGGAAGCAGCAGCGCTGCGGGAGTTCGCGAAGAAATTCCGCACCGTCACCTACAGTCCCGCCGGCGAACTCGCCCGCATCCGAGCCGAGTTGACCGCACCCGAAGCCGCCGCCGCATGGCAACTCCTCGAAGAAATGGCCGACACCCTCTGCCCCAAGGATCCGCGCGGGAAGAAAGAACGCCTGTGCGATGCATTCATGGCCCGCATGCACGGCGAACCCCGACTGGCATGCCTGTGCCACCGCCCCGACTGCCCGAAGAACGACACCGTGTTGCCGGATAGGCGGGTGCCGTTGACGATGATCACCGTCGACATCGCCACCCTCATCGGACTACTCGCCAACCCCGCCTACCTCGCCGGACACGGTTCCATCGACCCCGACCTCGCGCAGGAGCTGGCACGCAACAGTCACTGGCAGATCCTGCTCACCGAGGCAGTCACCCTTGCCGAGAAATTGGGCCTGGCGGTGCAGAACCCGGAGACCGGGGAATGGGAAAAGACCTCGGACAGCGAAAAGGACGGGAGCCCAACAGAACCCGAGACGGGAACTGTGACGGACGAAGACAGAGACGCGGGCTCAGGCTCGGACATGGCTGCAGACTCGGCTGCGGATGCTGATGCTGATGCGGGAATTGAGTCGGCGACGGACTCGGGTAGGGAGGCTGATTCCTCGACCGATCGAAATTCGGCCAGTTCACCTGCACCTACAGCTGTACCTGGGAGCACCTCGGCAACCGAACCAGCAGCACCAGAGGCACCGGCAGATGAGACCGACGCGAGCCACGATGCCGAGAAGAACGACGAGTCCGCACCTACACCTGCTGCCGACCCGACGACGACTCCCAACCCAGGCGTCGCCGATCCTGTCCGGAAGCACGCAGCAACACGAGCTACTGCACCGCTGACCGACCCGCTGGCGGAAGCGACGTCGCACACCGGCCCTGAGGCAGTTGCATCGTCCGAATCCGCGTCAGCTTCACGCTCACCTGCGGAACAGCCATCGCCGGTACCAGGTATCGCACCGAACTGTCCGGAATCCGGTTCGCCCACAACCGTATGCGGCTCCACAACATCCGGTCCGACGTCAACCGACGGCCCAGCACCGGGAACAGGCTCGGCTGCCGCTGCCGCCAGCGACAACCCACGCCAACGCCGCCTGGGATCGCTGGCCTCCGCCGCAGCCCTGTTCTGCACCCACACCCCCGTCGGCCGGGGCACACGGCACAGCTCTGCCCTCGACCTCCCGACACTGAACCACGCCGCCCTGAACCACGCCGCCCTGAACCAGTCGGGACTCGGGCGTTCGGGCAACCGCACCGGCTGTACAGCCAGTGGCATCTACCTCGGCAACGCCTCCCTCGCCGCAGCACTCGAAGCCGCGATCGCCGCCGACCCCACCCTCGGCACATCCGTCGCCCGCGACCCGCTCACCGACCGCGCCCTGATCTACCGACCCGACACCCTCACGACCGCAGCCGTCCGACTACGCGACAAACACTGCCGATTCCCCGGCTGCCACCGACCCGCCGCACGCTGCCAACTCGACCACATCACCCCCTTCGACCACACCAACCCACTCGGCGGAGGCTGGACCACCGTCAACAACCTCCAATGCCTCTGCGAATACCACCACACCGTCAAAACCGCCGGCTACTGGACCGCCACCATGCTCCCCGGCGGAGCCATCCTCTGGACCTCCACCTCGAAGACCACCCGAATCACCCTGCCCACCAACGGCACAGCCGTACCCATCCTCGGCAACGACCTCACACCACACATCCCCACCCGACCGACCCGATCCGGCATCATCGCCTACCCCGACCCACCCGACAACCAGGACCCCGAGACCGACGACACGTCAACACCGCCGTTCTAGTTGCGCGCCAGCAATCGCCCGGTCGAGGATTCCGACCCCGCGATCCACGACCGTCGCACCACACCCGACAGACCCAGCCGATCGTAGGCAGTCACCGGGTTGCGGTGGTACAGCTGCGCAACGTCGACGGTGAACCTCTCGTTGGGAGCGAACGCCACAAGGTCTGCAGCGCTTCCGATTTCGATGCGCCCCCGATCTGTCATGCCCACCTGGTCGGTGGTATTGGTGGCCATCCACCGCACGATGTCGGTCAGCGCGAACCCACGGGCACGCGCCTCCGTCCACACCGCAGCCAGCGACACCTGCAACGACGCGATCCCACCCCAGGCATCACCGAAGTCTCCGGTGTCGAACCTCTTCAGATCGGGAGTACAGGGGGAGTGGTCGGTCACGATGGTGTCGATCGTGCCATCGGACAAACCCTGCCACAACAACTCTCGGTTGCCGGCTTCGCGGATCGGCGGGCAGCACTTGAACTGGGTAGCCCCCGCCGGCACGGCCTCGGCGTCGAAACACAGGTAGTGCGGACAGGTTTCGACGGTTACCCGCACCCCGTCGCGCTTGGCCGCCGCGATCATCGGCAACGCATCGGCACTCGACAGGTGCAGAATATGCACCCGACACCCCGTCCGACGAGACAACTCGATCACCTGCTCGATGGCCCGGTTCTCGGCCGCACGTGGACGCGATTCGAGGAATCCCGAGTACTCACGGCCCGCCGCCGACGGTGCCTCGGCGATCACCTCGGCGTTCTCGGCGTGCACGATCATCAGCCCGTCGAACGACGCGATCTCGATCAGAGCCTTCTCGAGCTCCGGAATCGTCAGCGGCGGAAACTCGTCCACCCCCGACGCGAGCAGGAAGCACTTGAAGCCGAAGACACCCGCATCGTGCAGTGGTCTCAGCTGGTCGACATTCCCCGGCACGGCACCGCCCCAGAATCCGACGTTCACCACCGACTGATCCGCCGCCACCCGACGCTTGATATCCAAGGCCGCAACGTCAACCGTCGGGGGGATGCTGTTGAGCGGCATGTCGACGATGGTGGTGATGCCACCAGCCGCGGCAGCCCGGGTGGCGCTGGCGAACCCCTCCCATTCGGTACGTCCTGGCTCGTTCACGTGTACGTGGGTGTCCACCAAACCCGGCAGCAGCACCTCATCCGGCCCGAGCTCGACCACCGCCGCCGCAGATACGCGCGCATCCACGGAGTCGATTGCCACGATGCGCCCGTCGGACACGGAGATCGAGGCCGCAACCTCCCGTCCGCCGATCACCGCCCGCGAAGCGCGAACAACCAGATCAGACTGCACTGGAGACACTCTGGAGCTCGGACGACTTCCATGCGACATCTGCCGCATCGAGGGCTTCGGCGTCGAGCTCCCCGAACAATCGCAATCGGGACAGTCCGCCGTCGGGGTACACGTCCAGTCGCAGGTGCGTGTACGCGTCGGCCTCGTTCAGCAGGAACCGGTGGCGCGTATCCGGTTGAACCGCGGTGCGGGGCAGAATCTCGCACCACGCCGTCGGGTCTGTGATGTGCCGACGACGAGAATCGATGGCGCTGAGCCGGATCCACCCCGGTGCGTTGCCGACGTAGTAACTCGTATCGACCTCGACGTGGCGCGGGGTGCCGGGCGACGCGAGCGCGAACACTGCGAAGTCGTTGCCGCCGTTGCGTCGTCGGGAATTCTCCCAGCCTTCGCCCATGTTGCGAGCCCGCCCGGGCAGGATGATGTTGGCCGGCGAGGAGTAGAACGCATCGGAGCAGTCGGTGAGCCGAGCGCCGTTCTCTGCGGCGAGCAGGTCGACGGTGCCTGCCAGGAACCGCGGATCCTGCACCACCTGACCGTGGACACGGAACCGGGCGACGCCGCCGTCGGGGTAGATCGACAGCCGCACATGCGTCCACCGGTGCCGATCGGCCACCGCGTACGTGTTTGCAGTGTCACCGACTGCGGGGGACTTGTCGACGATGCTGTACCACTCCGCATTCTGCACATCCTCGATGGAGGGATAGCCCTCGATCGACGCCGCCTCCACGGAGACGAACGGCGGGTAGTTACCGGTGAAGTGAGCGGTGTCGACGACGACGCCGTGCACGATGCCCGGGGAGCCCAGTCGCACGATCGCCCAGTCGTGACCGCCTTCGTCACGACGACGCCGAGTCTCCCACCCGTCGTACACCTTTCCCTTGTGGCCGAAGTCCGCGGGATCGAACAGCGGAGCATCGGGCTTGATCAGGTTCTCGCGCTGGGCGAACAGCTCGTCGTTCGCCGCCGAGACGCTGCCGCCGAGCGCCCGGGAAGCCAGATCGGTGAGCGTGGTGAAATCGGTTCCGGTCATGAAGTTCCTTCCAAAATGTGTGTGGTGGCCAAGGTTCGGCCGACCTCGTGCAACAGCCTGGCCGCGTCACGCATCGAGATCTGCGCGTCCGGCTCCAGGTCGGTCAGTGCATAGGAGGCGGTGATTCCGTAGGGGCGCAATCGATCCATGCCGACCACGCTGCGTCCCGCAACGGTGATCACCGGAACACCGGCCGCACGCGCAGCGTGCGCGACACCGATCGGTGCCTTGCCGTGCAGGCTCTGTTCGTCCAGCGACCCCTCGCCGGTGACGACCAGATCGGCCGACGCCAGAGCGCTGCCGAAGTCGATCAACTCGAGCACGGTCTCGATCCCCGGCTTGGCCGCAGCACCGAGTACGGCCATGGCACCGAAGGCGGTTCCGCCGGCCGCCCCGGTGCCCGCCAGACCGCTGAGGTCACGGCCGATTGCGTTGCGCACCAGATGCGCCCACTGCCGCATGCCGTGTTCCAGATACAGCAACTCCTGCGGTCCGGCACCTTTCTGCGGGCCGTAGACGGCCGCGGCTCCGGTGACACCGAGCAACGGATTGTCGACGTCGCAGGCCAGCTCGAACACCGCATTCCGAGCCGACGGCAACAAGCCGCTCAAGTCGAGGTGGACTGCACCGCGCAGCGGACCACCGCCGAGCGCGACGTCGTTGCCGTCGGCATCGAGGATCCGCGCACCGAGTGCGACGAGCATTCCGGCACCGCCGTCGGTGGATGCGCTGCCCCCGAGTCCGACGACGATTCGCCGCGCACCTGAAACAGACCCTGCACCTGCCTCGAGTGCGTGTGCAATGACGATGCCGAGCCCGAATGTGCTGGATCCCAGAGCATCCATCCGTCCGTCGGGCAGGAGCTCGAGCCCGACCGCTGACGCCAGTTCGACGACCGCGGTATCACCCCGGCGAGCGTACGAGGTATCGACTGGTTCACCGGTCGGTCCCGAACAGGTCACTGCCACTCGGTCCCACGCGGCGGCGACGGCAGCATCGACGGTGCCGTCACCGCCGTCGGCGACGGGCAGGCACACCGTCTCGAGTGACGGGTCGACCGCAACCAGACCCTCGGCCAATGCCCGAGCGACCTCGGCTGCCGACAGGGAGCCCTTGAACTTGTCCGGAGCGAGCAGAATTCGTGTCATCTCTAGTCCAGCAGAAGTAGCGCGGTGGGTGCGTCCGCCGAGGTGTTGGCCAGTTCCTCGAATTCACCGACGTTGTCGATCTCGGTGCCCATCGAGATGTTGGTGACCCGCTCGAGGATGATCTCGACGACGACGGGAACCTTGTGCTCGTTGGCCAGAGTCCTGGCCCGCACGAGCGCCTCACCGATGAGCTCGGGCTCGGTGACGCGAAGCGCTTTGCAGCCCAGCCCTTCTGCCACCTGCACGTGGTCGACGCCGTAGCCCTTGGGGATACCGGGCTGAGTGTCCACGGTGTCCTGGTGGTTGATGTTGTCGAATCCCAACTGCACGCAGAAGTCCATGTCGAACGCGCGCTGCGCCTGACGGATCAGCCCGAGGTACGAGTTGTTCACCACCACGTGCACGTACGGCAGATTGAACTGCGCACCGACGGCCAGCTCTTCGATCATGAACTGGAAGTCGTAATCTCCGGACAGTGCAACGACATTCGCCTTGGGATCGGCAGCCACCGCACCGAGCGCCGCGGGAATGGTCCAGCCGAGCGGGCCGGCCTGCCCGCAGTTGATCCAGTTGCGCGGGGAGTAGACGTGCAGGAACTGACCGCCCGCGATCTGGGAGAGGCCGATTGTGCTGATGTAGCGGGTATCGCGATCGAAGACCTTGTTCATCTCCTCGTACACACGCTGCGGCTTGATCGGCACGTTCTCGAAGTGAGTGCGGCGATGCATCGTGCGCTTGCGGGTCGCACAGTCCTCCACCCAACCCGAGAGATCGCGGAGGGTACCTGCGGCACGGCGCTCCTCGGCGACGGCCACGAACTGCTCGAGAGCCGCCTTGGCGTCGGAGATGATGCCGTAGTCCGGTGCGAAGACGCGTCCGATCTGGGTCGGTTCGATGTCGACGTGGACGAACTTCCGGCCCTTGCGGTAGGTCTCCAGGCCGCCGGTATGCCTGTTGGCCCAACGGTTTCCGATGCCGAGCACGAAGTCCGAGGCCAACATGGTTGCGTTGCCGTACCGGTGTGCGGTCTGCAAACCGACCATGCCTGCGGCGAGGCGGTGATCGTCCGGGATGGTGCCCCAGCCCATCAGGGTCGGGATGACCGGCACGTCGAGGATCTCGGCGAGCTGCACGAGCAAGTCGGAGGCATCGGCGTTGATGATGCCTCCGCCGGCCACGATCAACGGGCGCTCGGCAGCCAGCAGCATGTCGATGGCCTTCTCGGCCTGAGCACGCGAGGCGACGGGCTTGTGCACGGGCAGCGACAGGTACGTCTCGGGATCGAAGTCGATCTCGGCCAACTGCACGTCGATGGGCAGATCGATCAGCACCGGACCGGGGCGACCGGAGCGCATCAGATGGAACGCCTGCGCGAAGGCACCGGGAACCTGAGCCGGCTCGAGCACCGTCATCGCCATCTTGGTGACGGGTGCCGCGATCGACGCGATGTCGACGGCCTGGAAGTCCTCCTTGTGCAGCCGCGCCACCGGGGCCTGGCCGGTGATGGCGAGGATCGGAATCGAGTCGGCCATGGCCGAATACAGCCCGGTGATCATGTCGGTGCCGGCCGGGCCGGAGGTTCCGATGCAGATTCCGATGTTGCCCGGTGCGGCCCGGGTGAAGCCCTCCGCCATGTGCGAGGCACCCTCGACGTGGCGGGCCAGCACGTGGCGGATGCCACCGTGATTGCGCATCGCCGCGTAGAAGGGGTTGATGGCCGCACCGGGGAGACCGAATGCGGTTGTTGCACCTTCGAGTTCGAGGATCTTCACTGCGGCATCGGCCGCACGCATCCTGGCCATGTCAGTTGTCCTTGCTTGTGGTCGGGGATCCCGAGAGCCGAGCGACGCCGCGGTACAGCGCCGAATGATCCAGGCCGCCATCGCCGTTGGCTCGGGCCGAGGCCATCAGCTGCGCCAGCACTGCGCCCATGGGAATCACGACGCCCGCCTCGCGAGCGGCCGAGGTGACGATGCCGAGATCCTTGTGGTGCAGGTCGATGCGGAACCCGGGCTCGAACGAGCGGTCGAGCATCTTCTGGGCCTTCTGGTTCAGCACGGCCGAACCGGCGAGGCCTCCGCCGAGAACCTCCACCGACGCGGCCAGATCGACGCCGTAGGCCTCGAGGAACGCGATCGCCTCGGCGAGCACCTGGATGTTGCCGGCCACGATCAACTGGTTGGCCGCCTTGACCGTCTGCCCGGATCCGCTCGGACCCACGTGCACGACGGTCTTGCCGACGACGTCGAGAATCGGCTTGGCCGTGGCGAAGTCGTCCGCGCTGCCACCGACCATGATCGACAGAGTCGCGTTCTCGGCACCGGCCTGGCCACCGGAGACCGGGGCGTCGAGGATCCGGAATCCGCGTGAGGACGCGTCGGCAGCCAACGTGGCGGTGACGTCGGGACGGATGCTGGAGAAGTCGATGATCAGCGCGTCGCGTCGAGCATTGTCGAACACCCCGCCTTCACCGGCGAGAACGTCCTGCACATCCGGGGAGTCGGGGACCATGATCGCGACGATGTCGGCGTCGTGGACGGCCTTGGCGATCGAGTCGGCTGCGGTGCCGCCGGCGTCGACCAATGGACCCGTGCGGTCGGGGGTCAGGTTGTAGCCGACCACCTGGTGGCCTGCCTTGGCGAGATGAACGGACATGGGACTGCCCATGATCCCGAGGCCGATGAATGCAATGGTGCTCATGAGAAATCCCTACTTGGTAGTGGTGGCCAGTTCGAGCCACGCGAACGGATCCGGCTGGGTGGCTTTGTATTCGAGTCCGACGTAGCCGTCGTAACCCCGCGCTGCGAGGCCGGCAAGTTGTCCGCCGAGGTCGAGCGATCCGGTGCCCGGTTCTCCGCGGCCGGGGGAATCGGCGATCTGTACGTGCGCGATCAGGTCGTGGTGTGCCTCGAGCGCTGCGGGAACGTCCTCTCCGTTGACGGCGAGGTGGTAGAGGTCGGCGAGCAGGCGGAGGTTGTGTACGTCCTGTTCACGGGCCACGCGGCGAATGGTCGCGACGGCTCCGGCGGCAGACTTCAACGGGTAGGCGGGTGCGCCGCTCACGGGCTCGATCAACACGACCGCACCGATGTTCGCCGCGGCCTTCCCGGCGGCGGCCAAGTTCTCGATCGCGACCTCGTCCTGGTCGAGCGGATCGACGCCGTCGATGCGGTTTCCGTACAGGGCGTTGAACGCTGTGGTGCCGAGTTGTTCGCCGATGCCGACGGTCGCGGCGATGTTGTCTCGGAAGGCCTGCTTCTGCGCTGGATCGGACAGAATCCCACGATCGCCTGCGGGCATGTCGCCGGCCGCGAAGTTCAGTCCGGTCAGCTGTACCCCGGCATCGCGAATGGCGGACACGAATGCGGTGACATCGGCGTCCGAGGGCACCGGGCCCCCGAACGGCCACCAGAATTCGACGGCGTCGAAGCCGGCGTCCCGGGCACGCTGCGGTCGATCGAGCAGAGGCACGTCGGTGAAGAGGATGGAACAGTTGACGGTGTATCGGAGTCGAGAATCAGCAAAGATATTCATGCACAGTGCCTTTCAGTTCTGAGGTTGAGGCAGTCCGCGGTATCTACGCCAGCTGCCTGCGTAGGTGATGTCGGTCAGCTCGTCCGGTTGCGCATCGAGCACCCCGGGGCGTAGGCCGACGCCCAGGACCGAGCGCCCGTCCTCGAGCGCCACCACGGTGAGTTCGAGTTCCGGCGGTTCGTCCGGCAGGAATGCGGTTCGGATGTCGTCGAGAGGAATGTCGTACAGCTCACCCTCGATGGCCGCTCCTGCGGTGTGGTCGAGCAACAGTGCCGGGAACTCGTCACGCACCGAGAAGAAGCGGTAGTTCGGGGTGGTGCGCACTGTCCCCACGAACGGGTGGGACGAGACGTTGTGGTGCAGGCTGCCGCCGCGCATCGCACCACCGTTGCAGAAAAGCTCCGTCATGAAGTCGTTCCTCTCGGGCTCGAACGGTCCGGACTGAAATTCCGCCATACGGAATATTGATTCCGTTCTGTGGTTCGAGTGTGGCGTGCGCCACGCGGATCTGTCAATACCCGGGCACCCGGACAGCTCGAGCGAAACGTCCAATACCGCAGTGCAGCAATGCTGCAGAGGTCGAAGCGAGCAGCCTCGGATCAACCCTTGACAGTGGATGTGATCGGTGTCACGCTCATTCAGTGGAATCATCATTTCGTATTGCGGAATTAGGGACAGCCGGGGTCGTGGCCGATCTGAACACGGCCTCCGAGACCGAAGCGGCACGCACGCTCTCGCTCTGCCTCGATGTGCCTCGCTGGGTCGAGGGAGTTCTGAGCGCCCGGCCGTTCACCGACGTGCAGGCTCTGCGCCACGCCATTCATCGCGCTGCCGCACCATTGACAACCGATGAAGTGCACCGCGCACTCGCCGTGCATCCGCGCATCGGCGAGAGACCAGACGGCGACGACGCAAGCGCTCAGCACGCGAGCAACGAGCAATCCGGCGTCGACATCTCCGACGCGACCGTCGAACAGCGGCTGAGAGCAGGAAATCTGGCCTACGAGAACCGCTTCGGGCAGGTGTTTCTGATCAGGGCCGCCGGCCGGGATGCCGACGCAGTTCTCGACGCTCTGCACAGCAGGCTCGGCAACGACCCCGAGACCGAGGCCGTCGTCGTCGAACACGAACTGCGGGAGATCGCCGAGATTCGCGCAACAGGAAGTCTCGGCGATGTCTGACCCGAAGAGCCATGTGACCGCCCACGTACTCGATGCGGCGAGAGGCGTTCCTGCGCGGGGTGTCTCGATCGTCCTCGCCGATCACCACGGTATCCACGTTGCCGACGCCGTCACCGATGAGCAGGGCAGGGTCGGAGCGCTCGGCCCCACCGAACTGGAACCGGGCACCTACCGCCTCACCTTCGCAACCGGTGCGTACTTCGCGGCCCAGCACACCGAATGCTTTCACCCCGAGGTCGTCGTCACCTTCGAGATCACCGCACCCGACCAGCACTACCACATCCCACTTCTGTTGAGCCCGTTCGCTTTCACCACCTATCGAGGGAGCTAGAACCCATGACCATCGTGCTCGGAGCAAACCAGTACGGCAAAGCCGAATGCAGACTCGTCCGCATCGACCGCGAGACTCCTCGCCACCGCATCACCGACGTCAGCGTCACCTCGCAGCTGCGCGGCGACCTCGAGGCCGTCCACACCGAGGGCGACAACGCCCACGTCGTCGCGACCGACACTCAGAAGAACACCGTGTACGCGTTCGCGCGGGACGGTATCGGCGCGATCGAGAGCTTCGCACTTCGTCTCGGGGCGCACTTCACCGGCAGTTTCGACTGGATCACCGGCGGACGCTGGGAAATCGAGCAGTACCAGTGGTCGCGGATCGCGAACGGTCAGGACGGCTACGACCACTCGTTCGTCAAGGCGAGTGACGAGAAGCGGAACACCATCGTCACCGTCGATGGCGAGAACATTTCCATCGTCTCCGGAATCAGCGACCTCGTGGTCCTCAATTCGACGGCGTCGGAGTTCTGGGGATACCCGAAGGACCGGTACACCACGCTGAAGGAGACCACCGACCGAATCCTCGCCACCTCGGTCAGCGCGCGCTGGCGGTACCTCACCACCGAGCTTGATTTCGACAAGACCTTCGACGACGTCCGCTCCATCATGCTCGACGCGTTCGCCTCCACGCATTCTCTTGCGTTGCAGCAGAGTCTGTTCCAGATGGGCAAGCAGGTTCTCGAAGCGCACCCGGAGATCGGCGAGATCAAATTCTCGATGCCCAACATCCACCACTTCCTCGTCGACCTCGAGCCGTTCGGACTCGACAACCCCGGTGAGGTCTTCTACGTCGCGGATCGTCCCTACGGTCTGATCGAGGCCACGGTGCAGCGCGACGATGCCCCGGACGCAGGCCGCGCCTGGGATACCGTTCCCGGATTCTGCTAGGAGCGCCGCCGTGAAACTGACGACCCCGAAGCTGACGAAACGCACTCATGCGCCGCACGATCCCGCCCGTCCCGAGGACGAGCGGTTGTCGATCGGCAGGTCGTATCTCTATGGATTGCAGCACATCCTGACGATGTACGGCGGCGTCATCGCACCACCCCTGATCGTCGGTGGCGCAGCGGGACTGACCGGCACCGAGATCGCCCTGTTGGTCTCGGCCGCATTGTTCGTCAGTGGAGCGGCCACCCTGCTGCAAACATTGGGAGTGCCGTATTTTGGTGCAAAACTTCCTTTGGTGCAGGGTATTTCGTTCGCGTCGGTGTCGACGATGGTGGCGATAGCGAGCGGGCCGGGCGGACTGAACTCGGTGTTCGGTGCCATCATCGCCGCCGGTGCCATCGGCATCCTCATCACCCCGTTCTTCAGCAAGATCGTGCGCTTCTTCCCACCGGTGGTGACCGGCACGATCATCACCGTCATCGGCATCTCGCTACTGCCCGTTGCGGTTCGGTGGGCGATGGGCGGTGATCAGCAGGCCACCGACTGGGGCTCGATGTCCAACATCGGGCTCGCGGCGTTCAGCCTCGTGGTGGTGCTGCTCGTCAGCCGACTGGTGCAGGGCACGCTCTCGCGGCTGTCGATTCTGATCGGCATCATCGTCGGCACCCTGTTCGCGGTCCTCGTCGGCAAGGCCGACTTCTCCGGTGTGAGCGACGGTGCCATCTTCAGCTTCCCCGAGCCGTTCGCATTCGGAGCGCCGACGTTCCAGGTGGCGGCCATCATGTCGATGGTCGTTGTCATCCTGGTGATCATGACCGAGACCACCGCGGACATCCTGGCCGTCGGCGAGATCGTCGGCACCGACGTCGATGCGCGACGCGTCGGCGACGGGCTGCGCGCAGACATGGTGGCCACCACCATCGCTCCCGTGTTCGGCACCTTCCCGGCCAGTGCGTTCGCCCAGAACGTCGGCCTGGTGGCCGTCACCGGAATCAAGAGTCGCTACGTCGTCGCGGCCGGCGGCTCGGTGCTGCTGTTCCTCGGCCTCTTTCCCATCCTCGGGCTGGTGGTGGCATCGGTTCCGCTGCCGGTGCTCGGCGGGGCAGGCATCGTGCTGTTCGGCTCGGTGGCCGCCAGCGGCATCAGGACGCTCTCCAAGGTGGAGTTCGACGGCAACCTCAACCTCGTCATCGTGGCGGTGGCGATCGGGTTCGGTGTCATTCCCATCGCGGTGCCGGGCTTCTACGCCGCGTTCCCCGACTGGGTACACGTGGTGCTCGACTCGGGCATCAGTGCCGCGAGCATCGTTGCCGTCGTACTGAACATCCTGTTCAACGTCGTCACGATCGGCCAGAAACCCTCGCCCTCGGTGGTGACCGCTGCACCACCGGTGGCGACTCGGCATCACCAGTAGTGTTCTATCGAGATCGGTAGGAGCTACGAGCATGCGAGGTGGGACTGTGGCGGCAGGTGGCGGGGTGCAGTCCGTGGAGCGCGCGTTCGAGCTGCTCGACATCATGGCCGCCTCGGGAGGATCCATCGGGATCAGCGAACTGGCCGAGGGTACCGATCTGCCGATGCCGACAGTGCACCGACTGATCGGGACCCTGGTGTCTCTCGGCTACGTCAGGCGACTGCCGTCCCGTCGATACGCATTGGGCACCAAACTCATTCGCCTGGGTGACAGCGCAAGCAAGCTGATCGGCGGATGGGCGAAGCCGTACCTCGCCGAGCTGGTCCGGATAACCCACGAGACGTCGAACATGGCCTTCCTCGAGGACGACATGGCGGTCTACGTCGCGCAGGTGCCGTCCGAACACGCGATGCGGATGTTCAACGAGGTGGGCCAGCGCGTCCTGCCGCATTCCACCGGCGTCGGCAAGGCACTGCTGTCGCAGTTGGACGACGACGCCGTCCGCGCCATAGTCGGCAGGCTCGGCATGGCCCCTCGTACCGTCAACACCATCACTACCCTCGACGCGCTGCTGGCGGACCTCGCGACGATCCGCGAACGCGGCTACGCCATCGACGACGGTGAGCAGGAGGTGGGAGTGCGCTGCTTCGCCGTACCGGTGCTCGGTGCGCCGACGCTCACAGCGATGTCCATCGCCGGGCCCACCGCCCGGGTCACGCTGGAGTCGGCCGAGCAGTTCGTACCCCTGCTGATCTCGGCCGCCGAGCGACTGGCGAAAGACCTGGCGGGCAACGTTCCAGCGCCCTAATCCTTCAATACTCGCGCGTCGCGAGCGAAGGACTCGACCTGCTCGGTCAACCACACGTGCGCCGGAACCGCTCCGCCGAGTAGTTCGCGGGCCAACGACGGGGAATCCCCGATCGGCACGTCGCTGCCGGCGATGATGATGTTGCCGTAGCGCCTGCCTTTGAGCATCGCCGGATCGGCGACGATCGCCAGATGCGGAAAGACGCTGCGAAGAGTCGCCGCCTCCTGCTTCGCGAGCGAGAGATCGCGTCGGTCACCGCAATTGACGACGTACATGCCGCCGGGCGAGAGGACGCGTCGAACATGCGCGGTGAACTCGGCAGTCAGTAGCGGCTCCGGAGTGACCGCTCCCGCGAACACATCTCGCACGATCAGGTCCCGACTGTTCTCGTTGAGCGTCTCGGTGACAGCCCGTGCCTCACCGACGCGGATGCGGAGCAACGGTGCACGCGGTAGGTCGAACCACTCGCGCACCAGCTCCGAGAGCTTGCCGTCGAGCTCCACCACCACCTGACGTGCACCGGGGAATTCGGCGGTGAACGAGCGGGCCAGCGTGCAGGCCCCGCCCCCGAGATGCAGCGCCCGCAATGGAAAGCTCGAATCCCACTGCGCTCGAACCAGTCCCGAGATCCACCGCATGTACTCGAACTCGAGCACGGTGGGGTCGTTCATGTCGATGTGCGAACTGGGGACGTCGTTGACGTTGACGACCCAGCCGTCGTCGGAGAATGTGTCACGGACCAATTCACAGGTACCCGAATCGATTTCGAACAGACCGGGCTTCAGGCCCCCGGCGGACTCCCGCTTCCTACCCATGGGAGTCCTCGAGCCGGAAGTCCTCGAAATCGAATCCCGGGGTGACGGTGCAGCTGACCAGACTCGGCTCGTCGCCCATCGGACGCGCCCGCTGCCACACCGACGGTGGCACGATCTGCTGCGGCGACTGCGGTCCGACCAGCAGCGAGGTCACGGTGCCCGGCTCGTCGCCGGCCCCACCGAGGTCGAGCTGCACCGGACTACCGCGGTGATACAGCCACATCTCGGTGCCGCGGACGGTGTGCCACGCCGATTGTTGACCGGGCATGAGCAGGAACAGGATCGCCGTGCCTGCCGCCCGCGGGCCGGGATAACCGTCGGGCAGAGATGTCTGTGGGATCGTGACCTCGCTGCGCCAGGTCTCGCGGAACCACCCACCCTCGGGATGGGGTGCAAGGTCCAGGCTCAGGGCCCAGTCTGGCAGCGACGTCATGCACGCAACCCTAGTCAGTCCGTGGAGACCTGAACCCGGAACCTGTCGCGCTCGGTGTGCAGGCTCCACAGTTGCTCGGCGAGAGCCTCGGGGCTCTTCTTCGGATCCCTGCCGTCGATGGCACCACCGATGATCAACTGCGACACCTGGATTCCCTCCTCGGCCAACTCCTCGTTGAGCAGCTGCGCATAGGCTGCCTGGCCTGCGAAGGCGATGGACGTGCCGGTGACGGTGCGACCGGGCTTCACAGCAGAGCCGCCGTTGACGAACAGGATCGTGCCTTTGTTCTCGCCGAGGAATCTCATTCCCGGTAGCACCTGATGGACGGCAGCGATGGGTCCGTAGATCGAGAACTCGACCGGGCCGACCATGTCGGCCGGGGTGGTCTCGAGCACGGGCCGCATGAAGTCCTTCTGCGGAAGCGGGCTGTACTGCAGCACCTCGATGGGACCGAGCGTTTCGGTGACCTGCTCCAAGGCCGCGGCGATCGAGGCCGGGTCGCGCACATCGGCGACGAAGCCCTTCGCGGAGATACCGTCGGCAGCGAGCTGATCTGCGAGGACGTCGACACGAGCCTGGTTGCGGGAGATCAGGCCGACCGAGAAGCCCTGCGCGCCGAACTTGCGCGCCACTGCCGCTCCGAGACCTGCACCTGCTCCGACAATTGCTATGGAAGTCATGTCCCGTGCAAGGACCGACGATCGAAGACTATTCCGACGACCGTCTCGAGCAGGGCCTCCGCACTCCGGTGCAGCGCAGTGACATCTCCGGCCCAACCGAGCACGCGCACAGCGGCTGCGGCGATCCCCGCGGCGTCGGCGGTGGGGTCACCGCGCCCGTTCTCACGATCGGCCCGCGCATTCACCACGGTCTCCACCAGGCGAAACGGTAGGTCCTCGGTGCCAGGTCGGCACTCGGAACCGAGTTGAACGAGAGTGTCCGACGCGATAGCCGCATACAGGCTCATCAGCGTGTACCGATGGTCGCGAAAAGTCTCGAATCGCTCGCTGCGCAGCTCGGGCAGTAGGTACAGCGCTCCCAGATTCCAGGTGGACGCGGCGAGTTGCTCGGCGTCGAAGAAGGCGAGCGCGTACATCTGGGTTGCGGCATCGGCCGAGGCGCTGCGGATGCGCTGCGCGACGGCCAGCGGTGCATCGACGGTGCCGCTGAGGAGCGCGTCGAGGATGTCGTCCTTGGTGGCGAAGTGGTGATAGAGCGAGGCCTGACGCAGTCCGACGGCGTCGGCGATGACGCGAGTCGACGTACTGGTGAAGCCGCGGGTGGTGAAGAGCTCGGCCGAGGCGTCCAGAATTTCCTCGCGAGCGGTGTCGCCGGGCCGTTTCTTCGTGCTCAGCCTGGGTCTGCCTGCGCCGGTCATGGCCTCATCTTGTCAGGTCGACGTGTCGGTGAGATTTCTGTCATCTGATCGAAATAGACGAAACGAGCTTGTTGCACGACGGTCACCGCCCGGGAACGGCGGTGCCGAAAACTATCAACTGACAGAAACCCGCCTCGGCGATGCAGCGGGCGGTCACTCACCACCCACCTCGCCTGTAGGAGAGAACATGAGCTCGACAACACTGCCGGCCCCCGGCGCGGGTTCGGAACCGTCGTCCACCACCGACCATTCGGATCTGGCGGCCCTCGGCTACGACCAGCAACTGCACCGCAGCCTCGGCAAGTACGCGTCGTTCGCCGCCGGCTTCTCGTTCGTCTCGATCCTCACCACCATCTTCCAGCTCTTCGGCCTCGGCTTCAGCTTCGGCGGCCCGGCCTTCTTCCTCACCTGGCCGCTGGTGTTTCTCGGTCAGTTCATGGTGGCCCTCAACTTCGCCGAACTCGCTGCCCGCTATCCCATCTCGGGCGCGATCTACCACTGGTCGCGGCGTATGGGCGGAGAGTTGGTCGGGTGGTTCGCCGGCTGGTTCATGATCATCGCGCAGATCGTCACTGCCTCCGCCGCCGCCATCGCACTGCAGGTCGTACTCCCCAGCATCTGGGGCGGCTTCCAGTTCATCGGTGAGGACACCGCACTCACCTCGTCGAGCGGAGCTGCGAATGCCGTTGTGCTCGGATCGATTCTGCTGGTACTCACCACCACCATCAACTGCATCGGCGTCAACTGGATGTCGCGCATCAACAGCATCGGCGTGACCTGCGAGATCGTCGGCGTCATCGCCCTCGTCCTGGTGTTCTTCACCCACGCCGAGCGCGGACCGCAGGTCGTCTTCGATACCGGAAGCGCCGGAGCAGATCCCGGCTACATCGGTGCCTGGATCGTCTCGGGCCTGATGGCCGCCTACGTCATGGTCGGCTTCGGCTCGGCAGGCGAACTCGCCGAGGAGACCCGCAATCCCCGACGCGTCGCGCCCCGCACCATCCGCCTGGCCCTCTCTGCATCGGCATTGGGCGGTGGCCTGATGATCGTCGGCGCTCTGATGGCCGCACCCAGCCTCACCGATGGTCAGCTTGCGACGCAGGGACTTCCGTACGTCATCGACTCGATCCTCACCTCGCCGTGGGGCAAGGTCCTACTCATCGACGTTGCGATCGCCGTGTTCATCTGCACCCTCGCGATCCAGACCGCGGCATCTCGGTTGATGTTCTCCATGGCCCGCGACGGTCGCCTGCCCGCCTCGACAGCGCTGGCGAAGGTGAACTCGCGCACCGGAACTCCCATCGCACCGTCGGTGCTCATCGGTCTGGCCTGCGTGGCGATCCTGGCCGTCAACGTCGGCAACTCCGCGATCTTCACCACGCTCTCCAGCGTCTGCATCGTGTTGATCTACCTCGCCTACATGATGGTGACCGTCCCACTGCTGATCCAGCGACTCAAGGGCTGGCCGCACGGCGGAGTGCAGAAGGACAGCGACGGCGAGAAGCTCTTCACCCTCGGACGCCTCGGCCTGCCGGTCAACATCGCCGCAGTTCTCTACGGCGGCCTGATGGTGATCAACCTGTCGTGGCCGCGGGCCGAGATCTTCGACCCCACCGGCGAATTCCCACTGCTGCGATGGGCCGCACCACTGACCGTCCTCGCCGTGATCGTGGTCGGCATCGCCTGCCTGCCCCGCGGCAAAGTCCACCCCAAGCCCGTGACGATCGGAGCCTGAACCATGAGCACCGCAACAACGTATTCCGCCAAGGAACACGCACGATCCCAAGCGACCGTCGCGCCGGCACCCACTGCACCGGCGGGCATCTCGGAGCTCACGTGGGCCGAGTCGGTACCCGGCGGCAGCTACACCACCAAGGTGCTCGCTCGCGGAACCCGGCTACGCCTCGTCGATGTCGACGGTGCCGCCTGCGCCAATCTGCTGCTCTACCGCGCCGACGCCCCGTGGGAGCGACTCAACACCGCCGACACCGTCAAGGTTCCGTGGCAGGCCTACCTGAGTGCAGGCCACCCCCTGCTCTCGGACCAGGGCCGCGTGCTGGCGACCATCGTCGACGACACCTCCGGTCGCCACGACGCACTGTGCGGCACGACGTCCTCGGCGACCAACACCGCGAAATACGGAGTCAGCGGACCACATTCGTCGGCTCCGGCCGGACGCGAACTGTTCACCCTCGCCGCAGCCAAGCACGGGCTCGAACCACGCGACGTCGCGCCGTCCCTGTCGTTCTTCCACGGCGTCACCGTCGCCGCGGACGGGGGCCTCGTCAGCACCGGCTCGGCCGGACCGGGCCGCTCGGTGGACCTGCTCATCCACCTGCCGGTGATCGTGTTGCTGGCCAACACCGCTCACCCACTGGACCCCAGCCCCGAGTACCCCACCACCACCCTCGACGTGCTGGCGTGGCGTGCCCCGGAAGAGCTACTCGCCCTCGACAACACCGAACCGGAATACCAGCGCGCAGTGCAGAACACCGAGGACGCATGGAAGGCAGCACAGTGACTACCAGTGCAGTGATTGTGAAAGACGAGATCGCCCCCGCATTCGGCCCCTGGTCCGCCGTCGTCGAGGCCGGTGACATCCTGACGATCGTCGATCTGTACGGCAATCAGGCCGTCGACACACTGATGTACGGCGCACACGATCACTCGATCCGATACTCGGCCCCCGCCACCGTCGCCGCGCAGCGGAACCTGTTCCTGACCACCGGAACCGTTCTACGCAGCGATGATTCGACGCCGATCATGACGATCGTCGAGGACGAGGTCGGCAACCACGACACCGTCGGAGGAGCGTGCTCCAAGGAATCGAACACCCTCCGCTACGGCCACCACACCCAGCATCAACACGCGTGTGTCGAGAACTTCCTCATCGAGGGATCCAAGTGGGGACTCGGCAAGCGAGACCTGGTGCCCAACATCAACTTCTTCATGAACGTCCCCGTCGACGCCGACGGCACCCTCGGCATCGTCGACGGTCTGTCGGCTCCCGGCAAGAAGCTGTCGTTGCGTGCCGAGATCGACACGCTGGTGCTGGTGTCCAACTGCCCGCAGATCAACAACCCCTGCAACGGATTCGACCCCACCGCAGTGCGCATGATCGTGACGCGATCATGACCGCGACCAAGATGACCGTGCACCGGCCCGGGATGCTCACCACGGTGCAGGACTGGCCAGGACGCATCGGCTACTGGAAGGTGGGCGTGCCGCCGTCGGGGCCGATGGACGATCTGTCGTTCCGGCTCGGCAACACCGCGCTCGGCAATCCCGAGGGCGCACCCGGCCTCGAATCCACCATGGCCGGGCCTGCATTGACGTTCGACGCCGACACCTACGTCTGCGTCACCGGTGCTGCGGTACCGGTACACATCGACGGCACACCGGTCCCGCAGTGGAAACCCGTTCTGGTACCCGCCGGTGCCACCCTCGATGTCGGCACCACCACCGGGTCGGGTCTACGGGTGTACGTGCTGATCCAGGGCAGCCTCGACGTCGACGACTACCTCGGCAGCGCAGCGACTTTCACGCTCGGCAAGTTCGGCGGACATCGAGGCGGCACACTCGGTGAGGGCGACGTCATCGGCCTGGCCGGACGCTCCGACAATTCCGCCGTCCTCGGGCCCATCCCCATGGAACACCTGCCGGTCCTGACGTCCAACTGGGACATCGCCGTGACCGAAGGCCCACACGGCGCACCGGAGTTCTTCACCCGCGACGACATCGACACCCTCTACGCCACCCGCTACGAGGTGCACTTCAACTCCGATCGCACCGGAGTCCGGCTCATCGGGCCCAAGCCGCAGTGGGCCAGAGCCGACGGCGGCGAGGCCGGACTGCACCCGTCCAACATTCACGACAACGCCTACAGCGTCGGCGCATTGGACTTCACCGGCGACACCCCGATCCTGCTCGGACCCGACGGCCCGAGCCTCGGCGGATTCGTCTGTCCCGTCACCGTGGTCGCAGCCGAACGGTGGAAGCTCGGCCAACTGCGACCGGGGGACACCATCCGCTTCGTTCCCGTGAAGGCCGCGGCCACCGCGCCGCTGGGATCACTCGGGCTCGCTCGCCGCGCATCGCTGCCCGCAGTGTTCTCCGCAGGCGGAGACGGTGACGACGGCGTCATCGCCCGACGCGACGCCGACACGTGCGTCACCTACCGCCGCTCGGGCGACGACAACGTACTCGTCGAATACGGCGACATGAAGCTCGACCTGGCCCTACGAGCTCGAGTGCACGCACTGCACCAGCGGGTCGAGGCCCTCGCACCGCGCGGTCTGGTGGACCTGACCCCCGGCATCCGCTCGTTGCAGGTGAAGGTGAATCCCGATGTGCTGTCCATCGATTCGTTGATGGGCCTGCTGTCCGAGGTCGAGGACGATCTTCCCGCAGCCTCGGAACTCGTGGTTCCCAGCCGCCAGGTTCGGCTCCCGCTGTCGTGGGACGACCCCTCGACCCGGGAAGCCATCCAGCGGTACATGCACGGCGTGCGTGCCGATGCGCCATGGTGTCCCTGGAACATCGAGTTCATCCGACGCATGAACGGACTCGACTCGGTGGCCGACGTGTTCGACACCGTCTTCGCCGCCGACTACATGGTGCTCGGGCTCGGCGACGTGTACCTGGGCGCGCCGGTGGCGACCCCGTTGGACCCGCGGCACCGCCTGGTGACGACGAAGTACAACCCGGCCCGCACCTGGACGCCGGAAAATGCCGTCGGTATCGGCGGAGCGTACCTGTGTATCTACGGTATGGAAGGCCCCGGTGGATACCAGTTCGTCGGCCGAACCACGCAGGTGTGGAACCACAGTGCCGCGTACAGCGGCGGGCCGTTCGAGGAAGGAACGCCGTGGCTGTTGCGGTTCTTCGACCGAATCTCCTGGTACCCGGTCGAACCCGAGGAGCTGATGGACCTGCGCGCCGATCTGGCGGCCGGCCGCGGCGGCGGAGTGGACATCACCGACGGTGAGTTCTCACTGGCCGAGCACGAGAACTTCCTGGAGACCAACGCGGACTCCATCGCCGAGTTCCGCGCGAGACAAGCCGTCGCCTTCGGTGCCGAGCGCGACGCATGGTCGGCAGCAGGCGAATTCGATACGACGAAGGGCAGAACCGATGCAGCCTGAGGTACGAGAACGAGTTCTGCAGGCCTACAAGCGGATCGCCGAGGTCGATCGGCCCGCGGTGTGGATCACCCTGCGCGACGAGGACGACGTGCTGGCCGACGCCGTCGCACTCGACGAGGCAATCGCGGCCGGTGCGGATCTGCCGCTCGCGGGCACACTGGTCGCCGTCAAGGACAACATCGACGTGGCCGGTCTACCCACCACCGCAGCATGTCCCGAGTTCGCCTACACACCCGAGGTATCCGCCGTCGCCATCGAGCGACTGACAAGCCAGGGCGCACTGGTCCTGGGCAAGACCAATCTCGACCAGTTCGCCACCGGACTGGTCGGCACCCGCAGCCCCTACGGCGCGGTGCGCTGCGCCTGGGACCCAACACTGATCTCGGGAGGCTCGAGTTCCGGCTCCGCCGTCGCGGTGGCACTGGGTATCGCGGACATCGGAATCGGCACCGACACAGCAGGATCAGGACGAGTTCCTGCAGCCTTCCACGGCCTGGTGGGTATCAAGGCCTCACTGGGAATCGTGCCGAACACCGGCGTCGTTCCTGCGTGCGCCGACTACGACTGCGTCACCGTGCTGGCTCACGCTCTCGACACTGCTACGGCCGCGATGAACGTCATGGCCGGGCCCACCGCAACCGATCCACGCAGCCGGGCCTGGCCTGCCGACGTCCGGCTCGCCGCGTCACCGGATCCCCGCGTTGCCATCCCCCGAGGTGAGGACTTGGCGTCGTTGAGCCCGGCATACCGTCGAGCATTCGAGGACACGGTCGCGGGACTGGCCGACAAGGGGTTCACCCACGTCGAGGTCGACATCTCCGCCCTGCTCGACGCTGCAACACTGCTGTACGACGGAGCGATCGTGGCGCAGCGCTATTCGGCCCTCGGAGAGTTTCTCGCCACCGGTCCTGCCGGTGCCGATCCCACGGTGGCCGCGATCGTCGGCTCGGCTGCCGAGCCGTCCGCCCACCGATACGTCGACGATCTCGATGCCCTCGCGCGAGCGAAGACAGCGGTCCGTACGCTCCTGAGCGAGTTCGACGGCCTGCTGTTACCCACCACCACCGAACATCCCACTATCGCTGCGGTGCAGTCGGATCCGATGAGCATCAATCGACGCCTCGGCACGTTCACCAACTTCTGCAACCTGCTCGACATGGCCGCGGTGGCGGTTCCCGGTGCCCCGACGCACGAGGGCACCCCGTTCGGGGTCATGTTCGTCGTGCCCGCATTCGAGGATCAGGTCGCGATCGACCTCGCTGCTCGACTGGCAGGCACAGCCTCACCGTCGTTGATCGACGACGGCATCGAGGTGTTGGCCGTCGGTGCCCATCTGCGCGGTTTTCCGGTGCATCACCAATTGACCGATCGCGGTGCACGGTTCAGCGGCGAGGTGACGACCACGGCGGACTACCGGCTGGTGGATCTGCACACCACCCCGCCCAAGCCCGGTCTGGTACGGCGCGCGGGTGACGGCGCTCCCATCTCCGGGGAGCTCTACCGCATGTCCGCTGCGGCGCTCGGCACGTTCCTCGCCGGGCTACCGTCACCGATGGGTCTGGGTCCGGTCGAGTTGTCGGACGGTCGCTGGGTGACCGGGTTCTGCTGCGCACACGACGCGGCCGAGACCGGAACCGACATCACCGAATTCGGCGGCTGGCGGGCCTACCGCTCACGCGGAGACGGGCCTGCTGCCGTCGGTGGCGACACGCACCGCAAGTAGTCCGAGCACCGTACCCATGAGATAGCGCTGCACTCTCAGCCACGTCGGGCGAATGGCCAGGAACTGCGCGATCGAACCGGCGAGCACCACGATCGCCAGGTTGACCGCCACCGCCACCGCGATCTGCACGCCGCCGAGCGTGAATCCCTGCAGCAGAAGGTGCCCGGCCGTGGGATCGACGAACTGCGGGATGACCGAGATGTACATGATCGCGATCTTCGGGTTCAGCAGGTTGGTCACCAATCCCATCGTGAACAGACGCCGAGTCGAATCGTGTTGCAGCTCGGTCGGTTCGAATGCCGACACCGTGCCGCGCAAGGCCTGCACCGCCAACCAGGCGAGGTAGGCCGCGCCGGCGAGCTTGACCGCCGTGTACAGCGCGGGCACGGCGGTGAACACCGCGGCCAGGCCGAGATTGGTGGCCGTCAGATAGATCAGGAAGCCGATCGCGACTCCGGAAAGCGACACCATTCCCGCTCGTCGGCCCTGCGAAATGCTGCGCGAGACAAGGTAGATCATGTTCGGCCCCGGCGTCAGCACCAACGCGAGGGCCACAGCGAACACTCCGAGAACTGCGGAATACGAGACCATGCGGTCAAGACTTCACGTCGACCGGCCCGCCTGAGAAGAGCCAGTTACGGTTTTGTGGTTCCTATCCGGCACGCACTGCAGAGGCCACCGTATCGGCGATGGCTGCCATCCCCGCCGCCGTCGGGTGCAGCGGCGCAGCGGGATTCTGCGGGACGACGCCCTCGAAATACCGCTGGTCCGGAGCCACGCACACATCGTGGCCGACACTCGACGGCTCGGTGTCGACGAACTCCGCTCCATGCTCGTTCGCCTGCGTCCGCAGGGCCTCGTTCATGGCGGTGATGCTGCCCTGGATGTAGTCGGCGTCCTCGGGCAGCATGGGTTGAGTGGGGAAGCAGCCACCGCTCGGCAGATAGGTGCCGTAGCCGACAACCAGGATCCGCGCGTCGGGCGCACGCTCGGACACCGCGTCGAGCATCGCACCCCAGCTGGGGGCCTTGTCTGCAATGGCAGCGGCGACGGTGTCCACGCCACCTGCGGTGAGGCGGTCCTTGCAGACGTTGGTGGCGGAGGTGTCCGCGAAGGTGAGGCACTGCACGGCCGTCGAGACCAGCCCGATGTCGTTGCCGCCGATCGTGACGGTCACCAGATCGGTCTCGGGGGTCACTGCGTCGAGTTGCAGCGGAACCTCGCCACTGGACGTTCCCTGCGGAGTGGAGACGATGTTCTCGGTGACGGCACCCGAGCAGGTGACGTCGACGAAAGAACCGACGGCCAGATCCTCGGCGAGTACGTGCGGGTAGTTGGCGTCGGACTGCTGGCATCCCGGTGCGCCGACCTGGTTGGGGATTCGCGGGCCCGATGCGGCCGAGTCACCCAACGCGACGTAGTTCGCCGAAGCCGGGGCTTCCGACGGCCGAGCAGGCGATTCCGGCACCGACGAGTCCGACGAACAGCCCGCCAGTACACAGGCGGACACAGCAAGACCGACGAGAATTCCCTGGCTCCTCACAGCTTCGACGCTACAGCTGCCGGTAGCCTCGACCTGGTTGTCCAGGACAGAACGTCCATCGCATCGAACAGAGGAATTACATGATCACCGCGTTCATCAACCAGATCCTCAGCGGCTTCGGCTCCATTTCCGCTGGCAGCAGCGGCTTCGAGCTGGCACCGGGAACGCTGCCCTTCGGGCTGTAGAGACCGCCGGAACACCCGCCCGCGCGGGGCCGACGATTGCTTCGGTTCCGCGCGGGTACCCCGGAGTCATGACTACCCACAACAACGACTCGAAGAACGACGACACTGCCCCCGCCGCCAAGGAAGACGTGACGTCTGATCCGGCCGCAGCGGCGGAAGACAACGATTGGTCGAGCGAAGGCGGAGCGATCGAAACCGGTCCCGCGACCGACGACGAGCGAACCGACAGCAACTAGCCGATCAGACGGCGGGGAGCGGCCCGCAGCGTGCGGACGTCGCCGTCGGCGACGATGTGTTCCACCGTCTCACCTCGGGTGAGCATCGACTCGTCGACGGTGAAGTTCACGCGAGCGTCACCGAGCCAATCGATTCCGACGACGATTCCCACGGTCCCTTTGGGAATTCCGCTGCGCCATCGCACATGTCCCAGGTTGCGGACCGTGATCACGGTCTCGCCGATCTCGAAGTGCCCCACATGCCCCCCCGGCTCGATTCTTACCGACCAGTAGACCTCGAGTGAACGCCCTGTTCAAGCGGTAGATCCGCGCTTACATCGACCTCTGGCAGCCTCGACGCCAGTCGGCACGATCACAATTCGGCGAATGGCCGAATCTGCGCCTTCAACCCCAGCACGCGGTATTTTTCGCTTCGACCATTTGCTGCAATGGCAAGATTTCTTGCCAATTATTGGCCTCTGCCGGACACTCTCCACATGACTACAGACACCGATCGACACACTCAGGTCGACGCGATCATCGTCGGCGGCGGAGTCGCCGGACTCAGCGCCGCCGTGGCCCTCGGCCGTTCCCGACGATCCGTCGCGATCATCGACGCGGGCGATCCCCGCAACGCACCGGCAGCGCATTCCCACAACTACCTCACCCGCGACGGGGAGTCGCCTCTCGAGCTGGTTCGACTCGGCCGAGACGAAGCGCGGCACTACGGCGTACGCATCGTCGAGGGCGTCGCCGCATCCGCGAGTCGAACCGACACCGGGTTCGAGGTGACTCTCGCCGACGGTTCCGTCGTACGCGGCCGCCGCCTCCTGGTCACCACCGGCCTCACCGATGTTCTTCCGGACATCCCCGGCCTCGCCGATCGGTGGGGGCGCGATGTATTGCACTGCCCGTACTGCCATGGCTGGGAGGTACGCGATCGCAGGATCGGAATCATCGGCAGCGCCATGGTCGGACACCAGGCACTGATGTGGCGTCAGCTCACCGAGCACGTCACGGTGTTCGCGCACACGGCACCGACACTGGCCGAAGAGGACCTCGCGCGACTCGCCGCACGTGGCATCGAGGTCGTCGGCGAGGAGATCGCTCGGGTCGATGTCGACAGCGACGCGATCGTGGGAGTGACACTCGCGAGCGGCACGCAGATCCCGCTCGACGCGTTGGTCGTAGGACCCAACTTCACCTCGCGCGCGGACATCCTGATGTCGCTGGGGCTGGCCACGACCGAGATGGTCATGAACGACCACGTCCTCGGCACGTACGTCGAGGCCGATCCCGTCGGTGCTACATCCGTTCCCGGAGTGTGGGTTGCAGGCAACGTGTCTGCACCGATGGACACCGTTGTGGCGGCGTCCGCGGCTGGAGTCAAGGCCGGCGCTGCGATCAACGGTGACCTGATCGAGGAGGATGTCCGCATCGCTCTCGAACGGGCGAAGGCCATCGATTCCTAGATACCGAGCGCCGCCGCCAGCCCCTCTTCGACGGTGTCCTTGCGGACGCCGAGCGAGGCGAGCGTGGCGTCCTCGTTCTCCAACAGTGCCAGCAGAATGTGCTCGGTACCGACGTAGTTGTGCCCCAGCCGAAGCGCCTCACGGAAAGTCAGTTCCAGCACCTTCTTGGCACCGGCGTCGAACGGCACGAGATCGGGTACGGGGTCGGTCGGTTCCGGCAGCGTCGCCGTCACCGCAGAACGGATCTGCTCGGGCGTGAGGCCCTGCGCGCCCAGCAGTTTCGCTGCGAATCCCTCGGGTTCGCCGAGCAGACCGAGGATCAGATGCCCGGTGGTGATGCAGTCGTTGGCAGTGGCCCGAGCCTCGTTCTGCGCTCCGACCACCACGTTGCGCGCCCGTGGAGTGAAGCGCGAGAAGCCCTGACTGGCATCGAGATCGGCGGGATCGGCGCCGCCCTTCGCAACGAAGCGCTTCTGCACCGCCTGCTTGCTGACTCCCATGGATGCTCCGATCGCAGTCCAGGACGCCCCTGAGCGGCGGGCTCGATCGACGAAATGCCCGATCAGATGGTCGGCGACCTCGCCGAGGGAATCGGCCGCGATCACCGCACCCGAGAGTTGGTCGAGCGCATCGGTGTGCACTTTCTCGATGGCGTCGATGAGATCGTCGAGACGGACGGGGTTCGTCATCTTCAGTGGTTGCGTCATGCGTCAACTGTAGGTTGACGATGCGCAGCCGTCAACCCTCGGTTGACGATACTGTGCCGTTGCAACATCTGTTGAACTTCTTCACCGGCGGCGTCGAACTTCGGCCCCGTGTGCGCTGCGCAAAGACGTATATTCACCCGTGGAGGCGTCGCGAACAGCCATGCGAACGCCACGAGCGAGAAGGAAGTAGGTCCTTCGATGAACACGAAGGTCGCTGCGCCCTTCCCCATGCACACCAGACGAACCGCGGGTCTGGTGGCAGTGGTCGTCGTCGCGAGCACCGTCTTCGTTCTCGGCGACGCCGGAGTGCGGGCCGGTGTCCTCGCCACCGTTGCCGTCGGATCGGTACTCACCATCAGCGCCGCGATCCGCAGATACCGTCCCGACGACTCTCGATGCTGGTGGGCACTGTTCGGTGCCTCGGTGCTGTTCATGTTCGGGGTCTCGCTCCGCAGCGATCCCACCGCACTGAATCACTCGTTCCCGCTGCTGCCGGATCTGTTCACACTGACCGGGTACGCCCTCGTCGGGTACGCACTCTCGCGGTGGATCCGAGATCGGCAGTCGATCGACGACATCACTCCACTCGTCGACGCCGGCCTGATCTTCCTCGGCACCCTCTTCCTGTCGTGGTTGCTGTTCATCTCACCGGCCCTCGAATCTCCTCGTTCCTCGGCATCGACGGTGGTCAACGGGCTGTATCCGGCGATAGACGCAGCACTGATCACCCTGACCACCTACCTACTGTTCTCGTCCAAGCCCCGTACCCCAGCGCTGCAGTGGGCCTTGATCGCACTCGTCGCGACACTCGTCGGCGACATCTCGTACGCATTCGCTGCCACCACCGACGACGCGCCGTCCTCGGGATTGCTCGACGGCATCTACCTGTTCGCGTATCTCTCCCTGGCGATGGCGGCCCTCGATCCGTCGATGCGCACCGTCTCCCAACGGCAGACTCCTGCACCGGCGCACAGCAGCCGCCGCGTCGTGTTCGTGGTGACACTGCTGGTCGTCTGTGCCACGGTGCCACTGCTGGGCTCGGCCGTGTCCACCGGAGATCTGATCGTCCGGTCCCTGTTGCTCGCGTCGATCCTGGTGGGTGCCTTCCTGCGCGGCGAACGCGCGCTGACCCGAGTGCAGGTCGGCGAGGAGCACGCGAAATATCTGGCCGCTCACGATCTGTTGACCGGCCTACCGAACCGCACGATGCTCGACGAGGAATTCACCCGGCTCGAGCGCAGCCAGACTCCGGGACGCACTTGCGTTCTGTTCGTCGACCTCGACAACTTCAAGATGGTCAACGACTCGTACGGTCACCGCGTCGGTGACGAACTCATCGTGGCCGCGGCACGACGCATCCGCGCCGCACTCGGTGCCGCCGACACCGTGGTCAGGTATGCCGGTGACGAGTTCGTCGTGCTGACCCGCCGCGATCGCGGCGGAGCAGAGGCGTTGGCCCGCCGCATCATCGATCGGACGAACGAACCGTTCCCCTGAGCGCCGCGACGGCATACGTCACGGCCTCGGTGGGGATCGCCGACGCGGACCGATTGCACGACGCCATCCGCGAGGCCGATACCGCGATGTATCACGCCAAGTCTCTCGGCGCGGCGCGCTACGCATTCTTCGACGAGTCCCTGCGTGCGCGAGCGACATCCGCGATCGAGACCGCCACCGCGCTGCGCGGCGCGATCAGACGCGGCGAACTCGAGGTGTACTACCAGCCGATCATCGAGACCGTCTCGCGCACCACCGTCGTCTACGAGGCGCTCGTGCGCTGGAACTGGCAGGGGCGAGTGCGTACCCCCAACGAGTTCGTCTCGATTGCCGAATCGACCAATCTCATCAAGGAAATCGGCGAATGGGTGCTGCGCACCGCGATGTCGGACCTGGTGACACTGCGGTCCAACGGGCAGGACGTCACCATGTCGGTGAACGTGTCCCCGATGCAATTGCGGGACGATTCGTTGCCGGTCATCGTCGGGCGACTGCTCGACACGTACGACCTCGACGGAGCGGATCTGGCCCTCGAGATCACCGAGAGCGTCCTGATCGACGACATGGGCACGGCGAAAAGCGTTCTCGACCGACTCGCCGCGATGGGTGTGCTCATCGTTCTCGACGACTTCGGCATCGGCTACTCCTCGCTGAGCAGGTTGCGCGCGATGCCGATCGCGCTGCTCAAGATCGACAAGTCCTTCGTCCACCAGATCGGCAGTTCGGAATCCGACACTCAGCTGATTCGCGCGATCGTCGCCATGGCGTCGGCGCTGCCGGTCGCGACGGTGGCCGAGGGCGTCGAGACCGAGGAACAGGCCGAGATCATCGAGGCTCTCGAATGCCGCTTCGCGCAGGGCTTTCTGTTCGGTAGACCTGCACCCGTCGCACACTGGCTTCTCGAATCTGCCGAGACCCGTGCCGGCAGGTGAGCCGGATGTTAGCGTCGGTCGGTGTCTGTAATCGGAGTGCACCGCTCGACTGTCCTTGCATGTGCCCTGCTGCTGGTGCCGCTCGCCGCGTGCAGTAGCAGCGAGAGCACCGATCCCGACTCCGCGGCCGAGAACAGCTGCGTCCTCGGTGCCAGTGGCGGCACCCCGGTAGGAGCGACACCGAGTGCGAATTCGGGCGACATCTCCACCAATCCCGAAGTGGCGACCGGGTATCGATCGAACATGACCCCGGTGGAGACGGCCTCGTACTCCGTCTCGACGGCCAATCCGGTCTCCACCGAGGCCGCGTGCGCGGTCCTGCGGGACGGGGGCACCGCGGCCGACGCGCTGATCGTGGCGCAGACGGTGCTCGGCCTCGTCGAGCCGCAGTCCTCCGGCATCGGCGGCGGGGCATTCCTGATGTACTACGACGCAGCCACCGGTGAAGTGCAGAGCTACGACGGCCGCGAGACCGCCCCGATGAGCGCCACCGGGGACTACCTGCGGTACATCGACGACGCGAATCGCACTCTGCCGCAACCCGATGCCCGGTCCAGCGGTCGCTCGATCGGCGTCCCGGGGGTGCTGCGGATGCTCGAGCAGGCCCACGACGATCACGGCACCGAGCAATGGGGCGAGCTCTTCCAACCTGCAATCGACCTCGCCGACAACGGAATCGAGATCAGCCCACGGATGGCCTCGTCCATCGCCGACTCGGCACCGAAGCTCGCCCTCGACCCCGCGTCCAAGGACTACTTCCTGCAGCCCGACGGCACCGGTAAGCCGGCCGGGACGGTGCTGAACAACCCGGCGATGTCGAAGACGCTGTCCGCCATCGCAACCGACGGGGCAGACGCCTTCTACACCGGTGACATCGCACAGGCCATCGTCGACGCCACCGCCGACACCACCGCAGGCCGCACTCCCGGGCAGATCACGCTGGAGGATCTCGCCGCGTACGAACCCAAGACCCGCACGGCCGTGTGCACCGAGTACCGCGACCACGACATCTGCGGTATGCCAGGCCCGTCCTCGGGCGGTATCGCGGTGGCGTCGGCGATGGGGATTCTGTCGAACTTCGACCTGTCGCAGTACGCGCCGACGGGGATGGACGCCAACGGCGGAACCCCGACGGCCGAGGGTGTACACCTGATCGCCGAGGCCGAGCGCCTGGCCTACGCCGATCGTGACAAGTACGTCGCAGATCCGGACTTCGTTCCCCTGCCCGGCGGTTCACCCGATGCGCTGCTCGATCCCGAATACCTCAGCGAGCGAGCCGGACTGATCGACGAGGGCAAGTCGATGGGTACCGCGCAGCCCGGCGACTTCGGCCCGGTGCAGTTCGCCTCGTCCACCGATCCAGAGTTCGGTACCAGCCACATCTCGGTCGTCGACAGTCAGGGCAATGCGGCCTCGATGACGACGACCGTCGAGTCGGCCTTCGGCTCGTTCCACATGGTCGACGGCTTCCTGCTCAACAATCAGCTCACCGATTTCTCCGCGGCTCCCGTGGCCGAGGACGGAACTCCGATGGCCAATCGCGTCGAGCCGGGGAAGCGTCCGCGCAGTTCGATGGCCCCGACGTTGGTCTTCGACCGCAACGACGACGGCGAGCGGGGCGATCTGGTCCTCGTCGCCGGCTCTCCCGGCGGCTCGGTGATCATACAGTTCGTCGTCAAAACGCTGGTGGGACTGCTCGATTGGGGCATGGATCCGCAGCAGGCGGTGTCGATGGTCGACTTCGGAGCGGCCAATACGCCGTCGACCAACTACGGCGGTGAACACCCGAACGTCTCGGGCGAGGACGATCCGGTGGTCGCGGCGCTCCGCGAGATGGGCCACGAGGTGTCGGTCGCAGACCAGTCCAGTGGACTGAGCGCGCTGCAGCGCACCGACGGCGGCTGGATCGGTGGAGCGGACCCGCGCCGTGAGGGTGAAGTACTGGGTGGATAGGGGTCAACTCACGAATCGGTAACCCATACCGGTTTCGGTGATCAGATGCACCGGGGAGGCCGGGTCTCGTTCGAGCTTCTGCCTCAGTTGGCCGAGATAGATTCGTAGATAATGTGTTTCGCGCTCATGGCCGGGCCCCCAGACGGTGCGCAGGATGTCCTTCTTCGACACCAGCTTGCCCTCGTTGCGTACCAGTAGTTCGAGCACACCCCATTCGGTACGGGTGAGGTGCACGCTCGCACCTTCTCGCACAACGGTTTTCGTGGCGAGGTCGACGGTGAAGTCCTCGGTGACGACAACGGGGTCGGCGACGGTGTGCGGTCCACGGCGCAGGGCTGCGCGCAATCGGGCTAGCAGCTCGTCCATGCCGAACGGCTTGGTGACGAAGTCGTCGGCACCGGCGTCGAGTGCTTCGACGGTGTCGGCGGAATCGGTTCGCGCCGAGAGCACGAGGATCGGTACGTCGGTCCAGCCGCGCAGACCGGCGATGACGTCGATTCCGTCGATGTCGGGCAGGCCGAGGTCGAGAATCACGATGTCCGGGTGGAAGTTCGCAGCCACCCGCAGCGCCTCGCCGCCGCTCGCCGCACTGACCACTTCGAACCCACGCACGTTGAGATTGATCCTCAACGCTCGCACGATCTGCGGCTCGTCGTCGACGACGAGCACCCGCACCTTCACCTGCTCGCCGCCTTCAACTCGACCGTCATCGTCAGCCCGCCGCCGACGGTGTTCGATGCCGTGACGGTACCGCCCATCGCCCGCACGAATCCCCGCACCACCGACAACCCGAGCCCGACGCCCACCGAATTGTCGCGGTCCCCGAGGCGCTGGAACGCGTCGAACATGGTCTCCTCGGCTCCCTCGGTGATGCCTGGTCCGTGGTCGGCGACGGAGATACTCGCCCATTCGCCGTGCGCGGCGGCACTGACGGTGATGTCGCCGACGGGGGCGTAGCGGGCACTGTTGTTCACCAGATTCGCGAGCACCCGTTCGAGCAGACCCGGGTCGGCCAGTACCTCGACATCGCCCACCTCGACGCGTACTCGGTCGTCCGCTCCGACCAACGCGCCCCTGAGCACGTCGTCGACGAACACAGGCCGCAGGCTCGGCTGCACCACACCGGCCTGCAACCGCGAGGAGTCGAGCAGATTGCTCACCAGGGCGGTCAGCTGATCGGCAGACTCGTCGATGGTGGCCAGCAACTCGTCGGTGTCCTCGGGCGAGAACTGAACGTCGGTGCTGCGCAACGACGAGGATGCCGCTTTGACCGCGGACAACGGCGTCCGCAGGTCGTGGCTGACGGCCGAGAGCAATGCTCGACGCAACGCGTCGGCCTCGGCGAGAGCGTTGGCGCGGCTGGCTTCCTCGGCGAGGCGCGCCTGCCGGACCATGCCCGCGGCCTGGTTGGCCACTGCGGCGAGTACCCGCCGATCGTGCGCGTGTGTGCGTTCGCCGACGAGCAACAACGTGAAGTCGCCTGCGTCGACCTCGGTGTCCGCCCCGGCTCGATCGACAGGAGCCTGCGCACCCGCGCTACCCACGATCGATCCGGACTGGTTGTCCCACAGCGCTACCCCGCTCTGTCGGTAGGTTTCGCGGGCGCGTTCGAGCAGTGCGGTCAGGTCCGCGCCGCGCAACACCGAGCCGGCGAACAGCGTCAACAGTTCGGCCTCCTGCGTCGCCCGGCGTGCCTGACGCGTCCGCCGGGCGGCAGCGTCGACGAGGGCTGCGACGGCGACGGCGACGAGAAGCAGTACGACGGTGACGACGAAGTTGTCGGGCTCGGCGATAGTGAGGCTGTATCTGGGGGTGGTGAAGAAGTAGTTCAGCAGGAAGCCCGCGATCAACGCCGAGAGTGCCGCCGGCGCAACCCCTCCCAGCAGCGCGACGCACAGCACCACCATGAAGAACAGGGCGCTCTCGCCGCTCGAGTCGAAGTCGGGCCCGACCGTGCTCAGCACTGCCGCGGCCAGGCAGGGCACCAGTACAGCGGCGACCCACGCAAGAATGCGGTGCCGTCCCGAGTCGACCTGCACTCCCCGTCGCCGAGCCTGCTCGGCGTGAGTGACCATGTGCACGTCGATCTTTCCCGAGTTCTGCACCACTGCCGCGCCGATTCCCTCGTCCAGGATTCGCGCCGCGCGGGACCTTCTCGAGGTGCCGATCACCAGCTGGGTCGCGTTCACCCCGCGGGCGAAGTCGAGCAGGGTCGACGGCACGTCGTCACCGACGACGCTGTGCACGCTGGCACCGAGGCCGGCGGCGAGCGTGCGGACCGAGCCCATCTGCGGTGCCGAGACGCCCATGAGCCCGTCACCGCGGACGATGTGCAGCACCATCAGCTCTGCACTGGACTTCGAGGCGATCCGACTCGCTCGGCGGAGCAGGGTTTCCGATTCCGGGCCGCCGGTCACTGCCACCACCACGCGCTCGCGGGCCTCCCACGTGTCGGTGATGCGATTGTCCTTGCGGTACTTCACCAGTGCCGCGTCGACCTGATCGGCGATCCACAGCAGCGCGAGCTCGCGCAGAGCGGTGAGGTTGCCGCCGCGGAAGTAGTTGCTCAGTGCCGCGTCGACCTTCTCGGCGGCGTAGACGTTGCCGTGCCGCAACCTACTGCGCAACGCCTCGGGGGTGATGTCGACCAACTCGACCTCGTCGGCGGCTCGAACGACGCTGTCGGGCACCGTCTCCCGTTGCGGCACTCCGGTGATCTGCTGCACCACGTCGTTGAGCGATTCGAGGTGCTGCACGTTGAGGGTGGAGATGACGTCGATACCCGCGTCGAGGAGCACCTCGACGTCCTGCCACCGCTTGCCGTGCACGCTCCCCGGGGTGTTGGTGTGCGCCAGTTCGTCGACGAGCACCACCTGCGATTTCCGGGCCAGGACGGCGTCGAGATCGAGTTCCTGCGCCGAGGACCCGCGATAGTTCACGGTCGCCATCGGCAGCACTTCGATGCCGTCGAGTGCGTCGATCGTCCGCGCTCGGCCGTGTGTCTCGACCACCGCGGCCACGACGTCGCAGCCCCGGCTGCGCAGTCGGTGCGCCTCGCCGAGCATGGCGAAGGTCTTGCCGACGCCGGGTGCTGCGCCGAGGTAGATCCTCAGCTCACCCCTGTCCGCCACAGCCTGTCTCCTCACCCGGCCGGTACAGCTAGCGCTCCTCGATGTCGTCGACGCGTATCTCGACCACATCGCGCCCGAGGGTGACGCCCAACAGGTCCGACACGGTACCGATCGCGATGGTCGCCAGCTCGTCTCCGGCGGCCTGCAGGTCGTCGCCGTACACCCCGATCACCGCGACGAACAGACCGATGCAGGCGTGGTCGTCGAGATCGAGGTCGATCTCGGTCGGCTGTGCGCCGTGCACGCCTGCCAGCGCACGGCGAAGCGTCGTCTTGACGATGTGGTCGCTGACCCGCAGCGAGTCCTCCGGTCCGGCCGTAGAGCCGGAGGGGAACGCGCTGTCGATCGGCCACGTGCGTCTGGTGGTGTTGCGTACCTTCGTGATGATGGATGCGCTGATGTCCACCCAATTGGGTTCCTGCGGTGCGTCCCGAAGTTCGGTGGCAGCACGCGCGAGAACCGAGTCCGGCTCTAGTGGGTTCGCCATGTTGCCAACCTTTCGCTCAATGTTGCTCGTGCTCTGGTCAACTGACCACGTACTGCTCCGGCGGACAGGGTCATGATCGCCCCGATCTCGGGGTGCGTCAGGCCTTCCACCTCGCGAAGCAGCCAGCAGGCCCGCTGCCGGTAGGGCAGCTCGGCGAGCGCTGTGCCCAGCTCGGTCATGAAGCTGTCGGCTTCGACATCCGCCTCGGGATCACTTCCCGCGCCGGTGCTCTTTCGCTCGAATACCCAATCTTCTGCGGGCGGAACGCTACGACGGCGTCGATGATCGATCACCTTGTGCGAGACCAACGAGAACAACCATGTTCGCAGAGCCGAGTCACCTCGGAAGTTGTCGAGGCCCTTCCACGCTGCCACGAAGGCGTCCTGCACCACCTCCTCGGCTGCACCTTGATCGGACAACATGTTCCGCGCATACCGGAACATCTCCGGGCCGTAGCGCCGAACGATCTCCTCGAACGCATCCGTCTCGCCGAGCGCGGCTGCGCCGACGAGTACGCGGTCCGATGCATCAACCCACTCCATCGAGCCCCCAGACGTAATCTATGACGTAGCTCACTTTATTGGTACGTGCGTTTCGGCGATCGAGCTACGACCAACTCCTGACACACACTCTGCACGACACTCAACGAAGAGAGGCATTCATGAGCTCCACGACGGACACCAAGGCAACCGTATCCGCAACCCGCGAAGGCAAGACCGACATCACCACCAAGTCGGATTCCGTGCTCGTCAGTTCGCAGGGCCGCACCACCATTGCCGACACCGTCGTCTCCAAGATCGCCGGTATCGCCACCCGTGAGGTTCAGGGAGTGCATGCCGTCGGCGGCGGAGCGAGCCGCGCGATCGGAGCCCTCCGTGAGCGCATCCCCGGCGCACGCGTCAACCAGTCGCAGGGCGTTTCGGTGGAGGTCGGCGAGCGTCAGGCAGCCGTCGACATCGACATCGTCGCCGACTACGGCGTCTCGATCGCAGACCTCGCGGCAGGCATCCGTCGCAACGTCATCAACGCCGTCGAGCGCATGACCGGTCTCGAGGTCACCGAGGTCAACATCGTCGTCCACGACATCTACCTCGACGACGGCTCGGACGACGACGACACCGCCACCGAGCCCGCCACCACCCGAGTGCAGTGACCGATCCGCACATGACGGAACGTGACAGGTCCGAGGACATCGCCGACGCCGTTCTGGCGATCGACGGTGTCGTCGGCCTGCACGGAGGCATGTTCGGCGAAGCCGCTACGTACCTGCCCGGACGCCGGATCGCCGGCATTCGAATCGGGGAGGACGGAACCGAGGTTCACGTCACTCTCGAATTCGGGGTTGCGGTACGCGAGACCGCCGACGCCGTGCGGCGCACAGTAGCGACGATGGTCGACGGGCCCGTGCACGTCACCGTCGAGGACATTGTGCGAGTCTGACCAGGTGAACGAGCATGCAGCGCACGACCGAGCCGCCGCGTACAAGGCGGCTCGGCGCGCTGTGGCACGCGAACACCACCCCGACATCGGTGGGGATCCGGCGCAGTACATGGCCGAACTCGCCGCCGTCGACCGACGGTTCGCGGTGCTGCCCTCCGCCCCTGCCAACGCAGCGACTGCGCCGACGGCGTTCCGCGCGTCCTCGATTCCGTCCCCGATACGCACACTTCCCAAGCGGATCGCTCGCATCCGCAAACGCGTCACCAGGCGCAACTACTTCGAACTCTGAGTGGAGATCAAGACCATGACCACAGCGACCATCGGTTTGTTCGTGGGACTTCTGCTGGCCATCGCCGCAGCGGCAGGCGGCTTCACCGGCTTCCTCATCGCCATCGTTCTCGGCGGCCTCGGCTTCTTCGTCGGCCGCTACATCGACGGCGAGCTGGACCTGAACTCGATCATGCGTGGTCGCGGTCGTGACTGAGACAGTGACGACCGACACGCTCGGGGAGGCCGGTCAACGCGGATCGCTGGAGATCAAGCACAAGGCCGTCGAGCGTCTCGCCGTCCTCGCTGCCCGCAGCACCGACGCGGTCGCCCGACCTCAGCCGGGTCTACGCGTCCTCGGTGGGCGCGATCTGCCCAAGGCCGACGTGACGGTCAACGGCTCCCGTGTCCGCGCGCGGGTAGCGGTGGCGGTCACGTGGCCCTCGCCGCTGGCGAAGGTGGCCGCCGACGTTCGTGCCGCCGTGGCACGGGATCTGTCCGAGCTGGGCATCTACACCGTCGACCGTGTCGACGTCACCGTCCAATGCGTACCCGCCGAGGCCACCCATGAAGAAGGGAGAGTGCAGTGATCGAGAAGGCAGGCAAGAAGCCGGTGGCGAACCCCACCGCAGCCGTACCCGCAATCCTGTTCGCACTCGTCCTCATCGGTGCCGGAGTGGTCCTCGGCCGCGAGGCACTGCTCGCCCTGGGTGCCATCGACGGCCCCGAGTGGGTCGGCCCCGCCGCCACGAACCTGGACGGGCTCACCGCGCAGCAGTGGATGCTGCCCGCAGGCATCGCCGCGGTCGTCGTGGGCTTCGTTCTGGTTTTCGCCGCGATCCGCCCCCGTCGGCGCACCCACCGCGCCCTCTCCGAGCAGGACGTCTGGCTCCGCAAGGGCGACGTCGCAGCCGTTGCCCGCACCGCCGCTCTCGACAGCGTCGGAGTCGATTCTGCGACCGCCAAGGCCGGCAACAAGAAGGTCACCGTCGCCGTGTCCACCGTCGCAGGCACTGACACCTCCCAGCTGAAGTCCTCCGTCGTCACCTCCGTGGACGACGCCCTCCGCCCACTCGCGTCGGCTCCCAAGGTCCGCACCCGAGTGCGAACGACAGGACAACCATCGTGAAACGCGCCACCGCTTCGGTCGACCGAACCAGCACCGCCGTCGTCGGCCTTGCCCTGATCGCTCTGGGCGGCGGAGCAATCGCCTGGGAGCGCGGACAGTTTCCCGGCCGCGAACGTCTCGACGCGGCCTTCGTCGACACCGCCGTCGACGCAGGCTGGTGGCCCTGGGCTCTCGGAGCAGCAGCCATCGTCCTCGTTCTGCTCGGTCTGTGGTGGCTACTCGCCCACTTGCCGCGCCGCTCGGTCGGCACCGTCGCTTTCGCGTCCACTGCGGATGCAGATGTCGACGGCCGGCTCAGTGTCGACCTGGGAACCGCTGCTCGAAGCGCCGCCAAGTCGCTGGCCGCGCACGAAGGTGTCGTCTCGGCGACCGGTCGTTCGGTGTCAGACCGTGGTCAGAGAGTCGTCGAGATCACCGCGACGCTCGACCCCGCAGTCACGTCACTCGACAAGGTGGCAAGCGCGGCGGCACAGACCCGCAACGACATCGTGACGTCGCTGGACGGCACTCCCGCCGCGGTGCGAATCCTCTTGCAATGCGGCAAGTCTCGGAAGCAGGTCGTTCGCGTCAGCTGACGCTCGAGGAGAACTCGATCTCCCCGATCAACCCATGGTGGTCCGATCCGGGGAGATCGATTCGCTCCAAGGACCGAGCGTGACCGGTGTTGGTGAGGATGTGGTCGATCCCGACGACAGCGGGCGTCCCCTTGTCCGTGGGATACGTGGGAATCAGTCCCCTCCCCAATTGCGCTGCGGCGTCGGAATATCCGGCATCGAGCAGGTTGCGGAACTTCTTGTGCGAGTACGTCGTGTTGAAATCGCCGCTGACGATCACCGGACCACTGCCCGCCGCTGCCTCCAAATCGTCTCGGAGCGTGTCCAATTCGGCGGTCCAAATATCGGCCGGGGTGATGTAGGCGGGACCGGGATGCACGGCCAGCAGCGTGACCGGCTCGGAACCGGGGATCTCGACCTCGGTGGCGAGATTCACCGGGCCGTAACCGTCGAGCTCACGGTTGTCCGAGATCGGGAATCGGCTGTAGATTCCGGCCCCACCGCCGCCTGTCACGTGCGGCTGGAGGTAGCGGTAGGGAAAGAGCTCTTCCATGCCGGCGTCGCGCAGGCCGATCACCGACGCATCGGTCAATTCCTGAATCGTGACGACATCGACGGCGCTGTCGCGGGCCTGCCCGACCACGACAGTCGGATCGGCCAGCCCGATCATCAGATTCGCCTGCATCACGCGCAGTCGTACGCCGTCGGAGCTCGTCCCGTCCTCGGGTGCCGCGTCCGCAACGTAGAGCGGTGCGTACGCGAATGCGCCTGCAGCGAGCACCAGCGCGGAGACTCCTGCCAGAACCCAGCGTCGACCGATCAACGCCACCAGGGCACCGACCACGACGGCGACGAACATCAACGGAGCGAACGACGCGAGCGCGATCAGCACGTTGACCCGGGTGTCGGTGTAGTAGACGCCCATCGCCACGAGCCCGGTGACGATGCCCAGAATGGCGATCGTGCCGGTGAGTATTCGTATCCAGGTTCGTCGCATCAGCCCGAGAGTAGCTACGCCCGGATGCCGACGACCAACGCTGTGATGGTTGTCCAGGTCAGCGACAACAACCCGCGCACCGCAGAGAGCGAGAACGCTGTGGACCACACCGTTCGCGTCGACGGTTCCTCGACCGGCAGGCCGGCGAATCGATCGGCCAGCCAGTCCAGTGTCAGCGGCGCGCTGAGCGGGTGCAGCGACAGGTGTTCGCTCAGCCGATCTCGTAGATAGGTCACGTGGGCACCGGCCTCGATGTACCGATCCACCTGCCCGTCCACGTCGTCGACGGCAATGATCTGATCGTGCACCGACTGAACGACCAGAAGCGGTGCCGTCGGAGCCGTTCGGCCCGGCTGAATGTCCTGGAACACCTGCACGATCTCGGGCAGAGCCAGCAAGTCTGCCAACGGAACGTCGATGTAGCGGTCCAGATCGTGCCGCGCGAGGCGGGTGACAGCGCGGACGGTCGTCATGTTCTCGACGGAATCGAGAATGCGCATTCCGTCCTCGTTGACGTACTGGCGAATGACCCGGTCCAGCTCGGGATAGGTGCGTCGCAGACCCGCAACCACCAGTGTCGGCAACGCCGAATGGAACGTCGCGTTAAGCCTGGTGAACGCCGAACCGGGATCTCCGACGGGCGAGCCGAGGGCGGCACCGACCACTTCGATCTCCGGAGCGTATTCCGGCGCCATCTCCGCCGCCCAGGATGTCGCGAGCCCGCCGCCCGAGTAGCCCCACAGCGCTACCGGCGTGGTCGAATGCAGTTCCAGCGGCTCGAACGACAGCGCCGCGCGAACGGCGTCGAGCGTGCAGAACCCGGGTTCCTGCGGCGAACCCCAATGACCGTCGGGACCCTCGTGGTCCGGGATCGAGATGGTCCAACCACGGCGCAGGGCGTGCAGTACCAGCAGGAACTCGAACTGCGGAACCGTACCGAACGCCCGCGAGCCACGCCGAAGCGCATAGGACGGGAAACACGAGGATGCGACGCCGTCGATCGCACACTGATACGACAGCAACACCGGCTGGGTATCCCGCGGGCGCAGCACAGTCGTAACGCTGGCCTGCGGAAAACCACCGAGATCAGCGGTGCGATACAGCAGCTGCCAGGCGTCGACTCGCTGGCGCACGCGACCGAACATCGCGACCTCGACCGGCCGCACCTTGAGAATCGTGCCCGGTAGAGCTGCTTCGTACCCCTCGGGCGCAGTGTAGAAAGGGTCGTCCTCGGGCCTGGTCGCGTCGCTCCGGCTCGGTGCTCGTTCCACCGGCCAGGGCTGTTCATCCCCCAATGATCTGTCGACGCTCATGTGCCACCGCTTCTTGTCCGAGTCTCGCCGTCACACTAACTTGCCCTCGACGACCCCATTTCATGCAGCCTGCTGCCAATTGGTGATCAGGACATCGGTCGCGTAGCTGAGGTCGAGGCCTTCACCACCCCAGTTCGGGACGATGGCGTCGGGCGCGATGCCGCCGTACCGTCGCCTCATCTCGTCGGCGTCTCCCGACATCGCGGGAGCGTGGATGACCTCGGTTCCCGACGGATGACGAAACGAGAAGCGTTGATCTCCACGGGCTTCGATGAAGAAGTAACCGTCGTGCAGCGCTCGATGGTGTTCGCCGCACAGCAGGACCAGGTTGTCGAGTGTGGTCTCACCACCGCGTGACCGATAGGTGACATGATGCGCATGCATGAAGCGGGTACGGCCGCATCCCGGCACCGCGCAGCATCGGTCGCGAATGATCAACTGACGCAACTGGGTTCGGCTCGGAGCCTTGGCAGTGGCACTCCAACGCACGGTCTTGCCGAGGCGGCCGTGACCGACCGTCCGCATGACTGCGGAGCACAGCACCTGAGCCAACGTTTCGTCGTCCAGACCCGGGCCGTCGTCGAAATGGGCGTGATCGCATCCGGCTTCGGCACTGTTGCCGATGTGGACCAACACTTCCGCTGCCGGTGAGACAACCGGCGAATCCAGCGCAGCGCAGACCATCTCGGCCATGGCGATGATCGCCGGCACCGGATCGATGGGCGCGGGGGCGGCCCGATCTGCGCCGCTTTCCTCTTCCGTGCGGGTGCGTTCGTACTCCGCCCTGGTCAATGCAGCCATGATCCGTTTACCGTCCTCGGGCCGAAAGCGCGCCGTCAGCACGAGCGAGCCGTCGTCCTCGTCCCAGCGCCACCGTCCGACGCACGGATCTCGGTCCACACCGTTCTGCCGAGTGGGACGCATCGCCTTCTTCAGACCACGGCAGAGCCGTTCGATATGTGCGGCGGGAGCATCGAGCGCCTTCTGCAGCAGCGACGCCTCGTTCTCGGCCGTCGCCACCCGCGTCATCGCCCGTACCTTCGAGTACGAGACCGTGCCGCTCAGGTACGCCGAGGTGATCAGCGGCAACTCTCGCATCGCTTTGGCAACCCGCACCTGCTCACGGGCCGTGTGCAGGTCGACTCCCGCACGCCAGGACAACCAGTGCGCACACGACCGCACTTCCCAGCCCGCCCATCCGCGTCGCACATCGAACTCACCCACCAAGATCAGATACTGCGCCGACGCCGCAGCGATCTGACCGGCCAGAGCGCATATCTCGGTTTCGATCTCTCTCGTCTCGATCCGCCCCGCCGCGGATCCCGTCTCGGCCATGTCGATCATGAACGCCCCCATTCATCGAATACATGTTCGACGAACCGTACGGTGGGGCACCGACAAGAACTTCTCGACGGGGTTCGACGCGTCCCCGCGGGGACGTCTCGGGCTTGCTTTCTGGCCGGTGGGCCCGATACTGACACCAGATGCTGGTTCCGACCGAAGGGTGGTGCAGCCGTGGAGAGTACCGACACCTGGGGCATTGCCGGCGCGGAGTTCCTGCGGTGGTATCTGCTCGCAGCCGTCCTCGCAGTGGCCCTGACGCTGGTGAGTAACCGGCTCGCTGCACATCGGTCCGCTTCGGCATCGCCGACCGGACGAGTCCTCACCCCACCCGAGGTCGGGGCGCTCACCAGCGACGACCAGGCGGTGATGGCGTCGTTGGCAATCCTGCGCGGTGCCGACGTGATCGATTCGCGGGGAAGTCGGCGGCGCACCCTGACCGATTCCGAGCGCATGCAGCTGGATTGGTTCACGCGCGCCGTCCTCGAACGACTCGGCAGCGGAAAAGCACCTTTGGTTCGATCCCGGCTGGTGACGAACATGTCCGGTTCGTGTGCGCAGCTGCGCAACGCTCTCGTCGACGAAGGCTTGATGCACGGCGCCGCCGCGCAGCCCATGCTGCCCCGAGCGTTCCCCATCCTCTTCGTCGCAGCCCTCGGGGTCGCACGCATCGTTGCAGGCATCGCGAACGGTAAGCCGGTCGGCTTCCTCGTCGGCATCGTCGTCCTGCTGCTCGTGGCACTTCCGTTCGCAGTTCGCCGACGACGTCGAACCGCACTCGGCGATGCCGAACTTCGACGCCTCCGCACCGAAAACGACTATCTCTCGCCACGCTCTCGCCCGTCCTTCACCGCCTACGGTCCGTCGCGCGCTGGCATGTCGGCCGCGCTCTTCGGAGCGGGAGCACTGATGCTGCTCGATCCGGCGATGGCGGGCGCGCTGAGCTACGGATCCGCTCACGCCGGCGGAGCTGCATCGTTCGGATTCGGCGGCGACAGCGGAAGCAGTGGCGACAGCGGTGGCGGTGACGGCGGTGGCGGTGGTGGCTGCGGCGGCGGGTGCGGCGGGTGAGCATCGATGCCCTGCCTGCGGGCCTCGGAATCGGTTGGCGCTCCGAGATTTCCGGGATCATCTCGCACTTGCCGGGTCTCGCGTTCTGCGAGGTGATCGCCGAATCGATCGGGGACCACGCACCGGAGCGCCTCACCGCGTTGGGCATCCCCGTCGTCACTCATGGAATCGCCCTGTCCCTGGGCGGTGCCGAGCCGGTCGAGCCGCACCGAATTGCGCACCTGGAACGGGTGGCGTCGATGCTCGGCTCACCGATCGTCAGCGAGCACGTCGCCTTCGTCCGCGCCGACGGAATCGAGGCCGGTCACTTGCTACCGGTGCCGCGGACTCGTGAAGCGCTGACGGTGCTGGCTCGCAACATCACGCGGACCCAGGACGGCCTCTCCGTCCCGCTGGCCGTGGAAAACATTGCGGCACTGTTCGATTGGCCGGACGACGAGCTCACCGAGAGCGAGTTTCTCACCGAGCTGGTCGAACGCACGGGCGTGTGTCTGGTGTTGGACATCGCCAACGTCCATGCCAACGCGCGCAACCGACGCCGTGACCCCTGGATCGAACTGACACGACTGCCCCTGGAACGAATTGCCTACTGCCACATCGCCGGTGGCACCGTTCGCGACGGCTTCTACCACGACACGCACACTGCATCCGTACCGGAGGAAGTGCTCGAGCTGCTCCGCACGTTCACCGCGGCAGGGCACCGCCCGCCGTTGATGCTCGAACGCGACGGCCATTACCCGCCCGAACACGAGCTGTTCGACGAACTCGATGCGATCTCCGATTCCGCCGGCCTGACACGAATCACCCCGAACCGGCTGCTGGGCCGGACCACGTGAACGAGAACTTGGCGCGACGACAGAAGGAGCTGATCCGCGCACTCGTCGCGGGAGACCCGCTGCCCCCGGGGTTCGATTCGGCCACCATCGACGCCACCCGAACAGCTCTGCTGCGCAAGCGGGCAGCCGAGGTCGCGGCTCGGTACCCGGCGGTGCCGTCGGCGCTGGGGGAGAGGTACGACGAGCTGTTCGACCGATGGGCGTCCGACCGACCCAAGACGTCCACCGCCGCCGATGCGAAAGCCTTCTACGAGGCGATGCGTCGGGCAGGGGAGTTGGACGCGACACATCCGGGACTGCCTGGGCAGCGAATGCCCTACATGGCCGAAGCCCGCAACTCTCTCGTGCGCTTTCGCAGTCCGCTGCGCGGGACGTGGTTGACGTCGCTGTTCGGTGCGGTGCTTCTCGTTGCGCTGCCGATCGTCACGGTGACGGGGTTGCTCTCGTACAGCGCCTACGGGCCGCAGTTCGACCAGGCCAAACCCGGTGCCGTGGGGTGGCTGCGGTTGCCGTACTTCGACTGGCCAACCGACCCTGCCTGGCTGTACCAACTCACGCAGGGCCTGCACGTCGGGCTCGGGCTGATCATCGTGCCGCTCGTCATCGCCAAACTGTGGTCGGTGATGCCCAAGCTCGTCGAACTGCCGCCGGTTCGATCGCCTGCACATGCGCTCGAACGACTGTCGCTGTTGGCACTGGTCGGTGGATTGCTGTTCGAGATCGTCACCGGTGTTCTCAACATCCAGTACGACTACGTGTTCGGTTTCGACTTCTACGCCGCTCACTACTTCGGTGCCTGGGTGTTCATCTCCGGATTTCTGGTCCACCTGGGTCTCAAGGTCCCGCTGATGTGGCGCACCCTGCGGTCCGAGTCGCTGATGGACGTTCTGCGCGCCCGCAACGAAGCGCCGGACCAGCAGACCGACGACAACCCTCCGTCGACCATGAGTCGACGCGGTGCCATCGGATTGGTCGCTGCCGGAATGGGTTTCATCGCCGTGCTGACGGTGGGACAGACGCTCGGGGGAGTGCTGCGCAAGGCAGCGATTCTACTACCCCGCGGACGCTCCTACGGTGATGGCCCCAACGACTTCCAGATCAACCGAACGGCCGAAGCCGCAGGGATCACCGAGGCGCAGACCGGAGCCGACTGGCAACTGACGATCAGCAGCGCAGCCGAGGACGCCGTCCCGATCGTGTTGACCCGAGGCAGGCTGCTGTCGATGCCGCAGCGCACTGCCGAACTTCCGATCGCGTGCGTCGAAGGATGGTCCACCACGCAGACGTGGACCGGCGTCCCGTTGGCCGAACTCGCCGCGCTGGCAGGCGTCCCCGCACCGCGCTCGGCCGAGGTGAGCTCGCTGGAGCAGAACGGAGCCTTCACCCGTGCGGTGCTGCAGGGAAATCAAGCGGCGCATCCGGACTCGTTGCTGGCCTTGAAGGTCAACGGTGTCGATCTCTCGCTCGATCACGGATTTCCCGCGCGCGTGATCGTTCCTGCCCTCCCGGGCGTCCACAACACCAAATGGGTCGCCGGCATCGTGTTCCGTTCGTGACTTCCAGCTGTGCGCTTTTCAAACCCCTGCGAATGGTAAAGAATCTTTCTTCGGTGGCCCGCGGGGTTGCCGACGAGGGTCTGCCCTCGCCTGGATGAGTTCCGAAGGTCATGTCGCCATGCTTGCTTTGTCCAGAGGCCTCCTCGCCGCAGGTGCAGCTCTCACTCTGCTGTTCGCCGCAGGCTGTTCGTCGTCCGAAGCCGGCAACGCGGTCGCCGCAGATACCACCACAGCCTCCTCGACGTCCACCGCTCCCAGCACGACCGACGACGTCTCGGGCCAAGAGGGCATCGACGCCGGCGGCTCCACCGACATCGATGTCGAGATCGGTCAATGCGTCCAGCTCGGCGGGACGATGACGGCCGCCACCATCGAGAACGCCGAATGCGGCAGCATGGAATCGAACTACAAGGTCATCGCCAAGGCCGAGCAGAACGAGCAGTGCCCCACCGACGTGAATCAGACCTACTACGAAACGCTCGACGGGGTCGAGCAGGGCGCTCTGTGCCTCGACGTCGACTGGGTTGTCGACGGCTGCATGAGCGTCCCCACCATGGGGATGGACGAGCCATCACGAGTCGACTGCAGCGACCCCAGTGCGACCGACGTCGAACAGGTCACCGAGATCAAAACCGGTACCGCCGATCCCAACGAATGCCCCGAAGGTGGATTCGCCTACGAATCAAGGCAATTCGTCGTCTGCACCACGACGATCTCCTAGTCGCGCCGCGCCGACTTGCCAGAGACCATGCGTTTCGTAAAGAGTGAGACAGGTCACTGAGCACCCGCCGGCACGCGAGGAGAACCGATGACCGAGACCACTGCACCTCCGAAATGGAAGGTGGTCGGCCCCGGACTGGTGGTCGCCGCAACCGGCATCGGGGCCGCCGACCTCGTCGCCACGTTGGTGGCCGGCTCGCGCTACGGCTACGCACTGCTCTGGGTCATCATCGTCGGCGTCGTCATGAAAGTCGTTCTGGTGGAAGGTGCCGGCCGCTACACGTTGGCGTCGGGCAACACGATCTTCCAGGGCTGGCGTTCGCTGGGTAGATGGACGACGGTGTATTTCGCGCCGTACATCGTGATCTGGGGATTCGTCTACGGGGCGGCAGCGATGTCGTCGAGCGCGTTACCGATCGTCGCACTGTTCCCGGCACTGGATCTCAAGGTCGTCGCCATCGCATCCGGGCTCCTCGGGTTCGCGTTGATCTGGCTGGGCAGCTACGGATTCTTCGAGAAGATCATCACCGTCTTCGTCGGGATCATGTTCGTCACCGTGATCGGCGCTGCAGTGGTGGCGGTTCCGAACGTTCCCGCGATCGTCAAGGGCATCGTCCCCACCATTCCCGACGGCTCGATCGTGTACGTCCTCGGCCTCGCCGGTGGCGTCGGTGGCACCATCACGCTCGCCGCATACGGCTACTGGCTACGCGAGAAAGGCTGGATCACACCGAAATTCATGCGTGTCATGCGCATCGACAATTCGATGGCCTACGTCATCTCCGGCATCTTCGTCCTCGCGATGCTCATCGTCGGTGCCGAACTGCTGTACTCGTCGCAGATCGCGATCTCCACCGGCGATCAAGGGTTGATCCAACTCTCCGACGTACTTGCCGACCGCTACGGCACGGTGTTCGGCTACGTGTTCCTCATCGGATTCTGGTCGGCGTCGTTCTCGTCGCTGATCGGGGTGTGGAACGGCGTGAGCCTGATGTTCGCGGACTTCGTCGGCAATCTGAAGGGCCTCGAACAGGGTCACCCGGAAACGCGAGTGGGCGGCAAGTACTTCCGCTGGTACGTCGCGTGGCTGACGTTCCCGCCCATGGCGCTGCTGTGGCTGGACCAACCGATCGGGCTCGTGCTCACGTACGGCGTCCTCGGGGCGGTGTTCATGCCGTTCCTGGCGGTGACGCTGTTGATTCTGCTCAACAGCGACCGTGTGCCGCGGCAGTGGCGCAACGGCTGGTTCACCAACCTCACGCTCGGTGTCTGCGCATTCCTGTTCGCGTGGCTCGCCGTCGACCAGGTACTGGATGCACTCGACAAGTACGTGTACTAGTCGGCCTCTTCCAGGCGGGAACGCAGTGTCGACTCCGTGTGCTTGATCGCTTGACCCACTACGGGTTCGACCACAGCGCCGAGCACCTTGCCCGCGATGCCGCCGGGCAGGCTGTAGCGGAACACCACGTCCAGACGGGTACCGCCGTCTGCCGTATCGGAGAACGACCACGTGGACGAGTTGGACAGGCCCTCGACCGATTCGAGTGTGAGCCTCTCGTTGTGGACCCATTCGGTCACGTGCACAACGGAGGTGAGGGCCTTCGGGCCGATCTGCATCGTCGCGTCGTACGTGGCACCGAGACCGGACAGGATGTCGCTCTTCGGCTCGAACCGGGTGATGCCGAACATCCACTGCGGGACGTTCCTGAAGTCGTCCATGTAGGCGAACGCCGCGTCGCGACTGGTCGACGCCACGGCCGAACGATTTATTTCACGCACCAGCGCAGCCTAGTACACGCTACGCAGTGTTACGCATACTTTCGCGGTCCGTATCAGCGGCGTACGTAACCCAACCGCATGTCCACGACGTTGACCAGTGCCGAACCGCGGACATATCGCTGCAGGTTGTCCTCGAACAGCGCCCACAGACGCTCGGCGAAGTCGTCGGCGTCGCCCGCCAGATGCGCGGTCAGGATGACGTTGTCCATGCCCCACAGCGGGCTCGTTTCCGGCAGTGGTTCGACCTCGAACACGTCCAACACCGCCCACCCGATGCTGCCGGATCCCAGGGCGTCACACAGGGCGTGTTCGTCGACGACGGGTCCGCGGGCGATGTTGACCAGGCCCGAATCGGACCGCATGGCCGCCAGCACCTCCGCGTCGACGAGTCCGCGCGTGGCGTCGGTCAAGGGTGTCGCCAGCACGATCACGTCGTATTCGCCTGCATACGTCGGCAACTGTCGGACGTTTCGGATTCGCGAGAACTCCGCATCGCCCGCCCGCTCGGACGTTGCGGCGGCGTCGACGCGCATCCCGAGCGCGCCGAGTACCCGGCCGATCTCGCGTCCGATGGAACCGGGACCGACGACGAGAGCGGCGCGACCATGAATTCCGCTGGTGACTCTGTGCTCCCAGACTCGATCGCGCTGCCGAGCAAGCGCGCGGGGCAACTTCTTGACCGACGCCAGAATGCCGGCTGCGACATACTCGGCGATGGCCCGGTCGAGGATTCCGCCGGAGTTCGTCAGCATCCACGGGCCCTCGCGCAGAACCGGATCCAGCAGTCGATCGACGCCGGCACTCGACGCGTGGATCCAGCGAAGGTTCTCGGCATCGGGCCAGACGGCCCGCAGATCGGCGGTCTCGAAGGTCCGAAACAGCAGCACCTCGGCCCACGACACGACATCGGCGAGTTCACCCGTCGAGCAGCTTCGGAAGTCGACTCCATCGATCGCCGGGAACGACCTTCGGTCCGAACCATTCTCGACCACAAGCACGTTCACCACAGGACTCGCCACCTCCGTACGATGACACCGTGCTCACCGTAGAACTTGCATCTGCCGCCGACGCGGCAACGATACTCGGCCTCCGGCACGCCGCCGAGGACTGGCTGTTCGCTCGGGGCATCGATCAGTGGACGCCACGCGAGGTGCCCCTCACCACGGTCGCTGCGCAGATCGAGGCAGGAGAGTTCCACGTCGCCCGACGCGATCCTCGCGGCCCGCTAGTCGCAGCACTACGCTTGATCGGATCCGATCCGATCATCTGGACCGAGCGCGACGAACCGGCCTGCTACGTACACGGATTGGTGATCGACAGAAGGGAGGCGGGCACCGGACTCGGTACGTTGGTGCTCGACTGGGCGTCGGAGCAGACTCGTCGGGAAGGACGCTCGCTGCTGCGTCTGGACTGCGCCGAGACCAACGGTGCGTTGCGCAGTTATTACATGAATCAGGGGTTCAGCTACGTCGGCCGCCGCGAGTTCGCCGACGGCAGTTCGTGGTTCAGCGTTGCCCTGTTCGAGAAGTCGACCGATCGGTAGTCTCTCGTCCATGGGCGAGAACCGAGATCGTATGCTGCGCGGCGAACTCTACCGAGACAGTGACCCCGACCTGGTGGCGTCCCGGGTGTCGTGCGGGAAGCTGCTCGACCGGTTCAACGCGACCGCGGCAGACCGGAACGCAGAAAGGCGTGAACTGCTCAGCGAGCTGCTCGGATCCATCGGAGAGGATTCGTGGATCATGCCCAGGTTCCAATGCGATTACGGCACATACATTTCCATCGGGTCGAATACTTTCCTCAACTACGACGCAATCCTGTTGGACTGCGCCCCCATCACCATCGGTGACGATGTATCGATCGGGCCACGAGCACAACTGCTGACGGCGCTGCACCCCATGGAGGATCACGAGGCGCGCCGAACACGGTGGGAGAGCGCGCTTCCCATCACCATAGGGAACAACGTGTGGCTGGGCGGCGGGGTCATCGTCTGCCCGGGAGTCACGATCGGCGACAACTCGGTGATCGGTGCAGGCAGCGTCGTCACCCGCGACGTGCCGTCGCACACCTTCGCAGCCGGTAACCCGTGTCGGGCAATCCGCGCTCTACCGTGAGATCACGTCGTGCAAGATCTTGTCGGAGTCACCGACGAGCGTGTCGACGGCAATCCTCGCACCCCACCACATCCCCAGCCACCCGATCGCCGCGGCCACGGGAACGGACAGATACGCGAAGGCACCGGGGAGCAGTAGTGCCAGCAGCAGACCGGGTACCACCGATACTGCGAGCACGACCATCGACAGCAGGACCAACGCGAACGACCCTCCGTTGAACGACCCTCGGGTGTTCAGCGAGAAGGCCTTGGTGGGTTCGGGGACCGGATAGGCGGCACGAACCGAGATCACGACGATGAGCCCAGCGCTGACGCCGAGCATCGACAACGTCACCGAGACGGGGACCGCCAGCCGGTCGAGTCCGAGATCGCCGAACACTCGGACGACCGCCGTGGACACGATCGCAAACGGTGCAGCGACCATCAGCCATGCGATCTGTCGACCGCGAACGTCGTCGCGCAGAGCCTGCGGAATCATCACCAGGTGCCACATCGAACCACCGTCGAGGCCGTACAGGTTCGAGCCCGCGCCCATCGCCATGAAGATCACCATCCAGGCACCCCATGCGGCACTGAACGGAATCGAGTCGGTCACCAACGGACCGACGCCTCCGAGCACCGTGAAGATGAGGACCGACAAGAGCTGGCTTCGACGACGCATATCGCCGCGCCACAGGGACAGCTCGCGCGTCACCACCGCGCCGACACGGGTTGCACGCCAGCCGGTATCGCCGTTGTGGCCGTTCGCTGCCATCTGCTTGCGCGACGCGCCGTACGAGGCGGACACCCGTCCCTCGAAGAGCCGCAGCACGAGTCGTTGCCACGACCACACCAAGACGGCATCGAGCAGCAGCAGTCCCGCCACTGCGCCGATCGCCGTCGGCCAATTACCGTCGAGCGCAGCATCGACTCCGGTGATTCCCCAGCTGAACGGAATCGAATGTGCCAGCGTCAACGGCCATGTCACTTCACCCGACAGCACCCGAGAGAAGTTCTGGGTGATGGGGAACTGCAGGAAGTACAGGCCGCCGAACACCGCACCGAACGCGAGCAGAGCGAACTCTCGACTGCGCCGACTCTTCAAGAGCTGAGACATCGCCACGGTGACCACCCTGGACAGCGTCACGAAGAGAACGACGGTCGCAGGCCAGGCCACCAGGGCAAGCGGAAGCGTTGCAAGAGAACGGGACACGGCATAGATCGGAATCGACGCGGTTGCGATGGCCGTCAACGGCACCACCATGCCGTACGCCGACGTGGTCAACAACGCCCGCGCCAGGCGTGCGGGTTCCACCGACAGCATCTGGAAGTGGCGGGGCTGGATGTTGTCGTCGGAGATCCCCGAGAGCACCGGAAACAGTACCCAGCTCAGACCCATCAGTGTCAGCCCGAGGCTCACGGTGCCACCGACCAACACCTGCGAGGCTCCACTGCGCGCAGACAACACACATGCCACGACGGCGAAGACCAGGCCCAACAACCCGAACACGGTCTTCACCACTGCTTGCCCGCCCTTGAACTGTCTGCGGTAGAGCGTGATTCGCATCTGCAGCGCGGTGCGACCGAGGGACGTCACGAGCGCATCCAGGACAGACCGTCGGGGTTCTGCTCGCGAGTACCGACGAGGCGAACGAAGGCGTCGTCGAGGCTTCCGCCGGCGCGGACCTCGTCCACCGTTCCGACCGCCACGACGCGGCCGCCGGTGATGACGCCGACGTGGGTGCAGAGTTGCTCGACGAGGGCCATCACGTGGCTCGACAGAATCACGGACCCGCTGGATCTGACGAACTGGACCAGAATGTTGCGAATGGTGGTGGAGGAGATGGGGTCGACCGCCTCGAAGGGCTCGTCCAGCACCAGCAGTCGGGGTCCGTGCAGCAGCGCCGAGGCCAGTCCGATCTTCTTGGTCATGCCCGCGGAGTAGTCGGCGATGACGGTTCCGCCGGCGTCGGCGAGATCCAACGCGTTCAACAGCTCGTCTCGACGCTGCGCGATGACGTCCTCGGGCATCGCGCGCAGTCGTCCGAAATACGTCAGGAGCTCGTGGCCGGTGAACTGGGATGGCAGAGCGAGTCCGTCGGGCAGTACTCCGAGTAGCTCTTTCGCGGCGATGGGATCGGCCCAGACGTCTCGTCCGAACACCAGACTTCGTCCGTACTGTGGCCTGAGCAGACCGACCGCCATGGACAGACACGTCGTCTTTCCTGCGCCGTTCGGGCCGACGAGGCCGAACATCGACCCGGGTGGAACCATCAGCGACAGGTCGTCGACGGCAACCTTGGGGCCGAAGGCCATGCAGAGGTGCTCGATCAGCAGGGCAGCAGAATTCGTTTGCACGGGTAACAGACTAACCGGTATGGACTCGTTCGTCATCCGGTACGAATCGTCCGTCCCGGTACCATCTGGGCATGAATCGCACGGCAGTGGTCACCGGAGCTTCGTCGGGTATCGGACGCGCGGTCGCGCAGGCGCTCGTCGCCCGGGGGTACCGAGTGATCGGCACCTCCCGCAATCCGGCCTCGATGACCGATGCGCAACGCGCCTCCGGCGTCGAGTATCGCGCTCTCGACCTCACCGATGCCGACTCGATCCGTACCTTCGTCGCCGATCTCGGTGACGTCGACGTCCTGGTCAACAACGCCGGTGAGAGTCAGTCCGGGCCGTTCGAGGAGCTGCCGACCGACGCCATCGAGCGACTGTTCCAGTTGAACGTCTTCGGCGCAGTGACGCTGTCGCAGAACGTCATTCCCGGTATGCGCGAGCGCGGATACGGCCGCATCGTGATGGTCGGGTCGATGCTGGCGAGCTTCCCGCTCGCCTACCGCTCGTCCTATGCCTCGACGAAGGCCGCTATCAAGGGCTTCTCCGACGCGGCGCGCCTGGAACTTTCACCCTTCGGGGTGTGGATGACCACCGTCGAGCCGGGGTCGATCAACACCGGGATCAGTGAGCGGCGAACCAAGTACATCGCACCGGATTCGGTACACCGAGACGACTTCCACACCGCGATTTCGTCCCTGGATCGCAAGGAGGGAACCGGCATCTCCGCCGAGGATGTCGCGGAGGTGGTGCTGAAGGCCATCGAGGCCGACAAGCCGAAACCGTTGTACGCCAAGGGAAGCAACGCACCGGTCGTGTTCATGGCGCGGCGGTTGCTCCCGGCGACCTTCATGGAGAAGACGATTGCGAAGATGTTCGGCCTGAAGCGATAGCCGACGTCACCCGGCGATCGCGGCGTGCATCTCCCACACGATCACTTCGGCTCCGGTGACGGTGCTCAGCTTTTGCCCGCCGCCTCCGGAGATCCGCACGGCGTCACCTTCGGCGAGTGCACCGACACCTTCGAGCATCGCTTCGCCCTCGGCGACGAAGATGTGCACGAACGGCGCGTCGGGAACATCGACTGGGGCTTGTCCTGGCTGCAGACGTGCGGCGTGCATGGCGGCGTACTTGTTCTTGATACGGATCGCCGCGTGGTCGACGTGACGAGCCATCCCTGATGCCACAGGAACCAAACCACCACTGAGCAATTCGCTGTCGATCTCGAGCTGCTCGTAGCCCGGGGTGATGCCCTGTTCGTCCGGGACGACCCACATCTGGACGAACCGAACCGGATCACCGTGTTTGCCCGAGTACGACCCGGCGGTCTCACCGAGTCGCCACGAGTCGTTCTTCTCCGAGTGCAGGATTCCCGTGCCCGCACTCATGCGCTGCGCGAGACCGGGGTAGATGACGCCGGAATGACCCATCGAATCCTGGTGCACCAGCGAACCCTGCAGAACCCAGGTCACGATCTCCATGTCACGGTGTGGGTGGGTGTCGAATCCCTGCCCGGGGGTGACGATGTCGTCGTTGTTGACCATCAGGACGCCGTGGTGGGTGTTGGCACGATCGAAGTGGTTGCCGAAAGAGAAGGAGTGCTTGGAGTCGAGCCAGCCGATCCGCGTCTTGAAACGGTCGTCGGCTCGCCGGACGTCGAGTTGAGCTGCTGCAGAGGTCATTACGTGTGCCCTCGAATCGTCGAGTGAGTGGATGACTACAGAACGTGCGAGCCGTACATCTCACCGAGTGGATCGGCGATCAGCTCGAGGCGCGCACCATCGGGGTCACGGAAGTACAGCGAGACCTCGCTGTGCTCGATCAGTTCGACTCCGGCGTCGATCAGCTTGGTACGCAGGTGTTCCCACCTGGTGGGCTCGACACTGATCGCCACGTGATGGAGGCCGCCGAGCACCTCTGCATACGGTCCGACGTCGAGTCCGGGGAAGTCGAAGAATGCCAACAGGTTGCTGTTGCCGATATCGAAGAAGAAGTGCGAAGAGCCTGGGTAGTCGCGGTTCTCGATGAGCTCGGTTAGCGGGAACTCGAGTACGTCCTGATAGAAGCGAACCGTCGCTTCGACGTCGCTGCTGACCAACGCGGTGTGATGGAGTCCGCGGGCTGAGGAAGCAGGCCGTTCGCCTGCCGGCTTCAGGTGCTGGGCGCGGATGCGGTCACGCTCGATGGTGTGCTGATCTGCCTCGGTCATCGCTCTACCCTTCGGTCAAGTAGTTGCTTCGTCAACTACCAAGAACAGTACACCGAGTAGTTGCGTTGTCAACTACTATGGGTTCATGGAATCCCCACGGTGGCTCGGCCAGGACGAACAGCTGGCCTGGCGCGCATACCTCGACGCGACGCGGCTGCTGCTTCGTGATCTCGACAACCAGCTCACGCGTGACTCCGGTATCTCGTTCACCGACTTCGAGCTGCTGGTGGTGCTCTCCGAAGCGCCCGATCGCCGACGCCGCATGAGCGAACTCGCCGACGCCGTCACCACGACGCGCAGCGGCGTGACGAGGGCCATCAGCCGGTTGGTGGAGTGCGGTTGGGTTCGGCGCGTCAAATGCGACGACGACAAACGGGGCATGTCCGCCGAACTCACCGAGGCCGGCCTCAGCACGCTCGCCGAGGCCAGTCCAGGGCACGCCGCAGCGGTACGGGAGAACATGTTCGACCTGGTGGACCCGAAGGATCTCGCGGCCCTCACCCGCACCTTCTCGGCAATGCGGAACCACGCGTCGTGACCCTCACGTACATTCCCGGCGAGCAGCGGCACCACTGGTGGAACGAATGGCTCGACTCCAAACAGTCCTTCCCCGCCACCGGCAACTACGACCTGGCGGCGAACGCGCACGGGCTGCTGATGGTGCACAACGAGGACACCGTCTTTCCCGGTGAAGGGTTCGACTCTCACGAGCACCGGAACATGGAGATCCTCACCTGGGTGCTCGACGGCACGCTCGAACACACCGATTCCGAGGGCAACAGCGGGCTGATCCGCCCCGGGCTGATCCAACGCATGAGTGCGGGCACCGGCATTCGCCACACCGAACGCAACGCGTCGAGCCTGACCAGCCGCGACAAGCTCCGCGTCGTGCAGATGTGGATTCCGCCGGATGCCGACGGACGGGTGCCCTCGTACGACGAACTGGACGTGCGCGACGAGTTGGCATCCGGCGAGCTGGTCTGTGTGGCATCGGGAATGCCCGACCGAAACGGAATACGCATCGGCAATCGCTTTGCGGCACTGCATGTTGCGCGACTCCAGCCGGGACAGTCGATCACCGTTCCCGACGCGCCGTTCGGTCATGTCTTCGTTGCCGACGGTTCGGCGGCGTTCGAGGACATCGGCGATCTCGCCCAAGGTGACGCGGTGCGACTGAGCTCCACCGGCGGACACCGTGTGACAGCATCGACCGCGAGCGAAATCATGATCTGGGAAATGCACGCCACCTTCGCCTGAGGGAGTTTCGACCATGCCGACCATCGCCACCGACGATGCCGTCACCCTGAACTACCTCGACGAGGGCGCAGGCCCTGTCGTGGTCCTCATCGCCGGGTTCTGCGCGCCGGCGACCACCTGGGTGCTGCAGCAGAAAGCGTTGGTGAATGCCGGATATCGCCTTCTGGCGCTCGATCGACGAGGACACGGTGCCTCGGAGGCACCGACACACGGGGCGTCCATGGAACGGCACGGACGCGATGTGGCCAACCTCCTCGCGGCCGTGGGCGTCACGGACGTCGTCCTGATCGGCGGATCGATGGGGGCGAGCACCGTCTGGTCGTACATCTCGCAATTCGGCACCGAGCACGTGCGAGCCATCGTGTCGGTCGATCAGACTCCGAAGATGGTGAACAGCTCCGACTGGAAGAACGGCTTCTACGGTCTCACCGAAGAGAACCGAACGACATTCTTCGACAACGGGATACCCGATACCGGACACGGCCTGCCCAAGTGGAAGTCCGTGCCGTCGCTGCTGAAGCTCGTGCTCGAACTACGTGCGATTCCGAAGATTGCATCGCCCGACACCCCGCCGATGAAGGCTCTGCTGGCCGATCATGCTGCGCAGGACTGGCGCTCGACCATCGCGGGCACCGACAAGCCGTACCTGATGGTTGCCGGGCGTGAGAGCCAGTTCTGGCCTGCTGCACACGCTTCCGAGTCCGTCGACAACAATCCCCGCGGTCGATCGGTAGTGCTGGAAAAATGCGGGCACGCTGCGAACATGGACCGGCCGAAAGAGTTCGACACGGCGATGATGGAGTTCCTCGACTCGATCGAGTGAGGTCACGGCTGCCTGTGCCCATCCAACGCCTGAGCGCAGGCAACCAGATTGCGATGCAACACTTCTCGCTCCTGAGTGGAGAGCGACGCGATCATGTCACGTTCGACGTCGGCCACTGCGGCCGACGCTTGCCGCAGTCGTTCGATTCCCCGTGCCGTCACGTGCAGGCGTTGATCTCGACCGGTGCCCTCGATCTCCACCAGGCCGTCTCGCGTGAGCCCGGCCAGCAGCTGATGGGTGGCCTGCCTGCTGACGAACACCGCGCGAGCGAGCTCGGCGTTGGACAATCCCGGCTTGTGCGCGAGGAGTTCGAGGCTGGAGTACTGCGAGACGGTGATGTCGAGTTCGCGTAGGCGATCGTCCATCGCCGAACGCAGGGCGGATGTGGCCCGCTTGAGGGCGTAGCCGATCGAGGTGTCGAGGTCCACTTGACTCATGTCAACATCTTGACATACCTTTGTCTCGTCAAGTTCTTGACAACCCGACGAAAGGATCCACCATGACCACCGCTACCGTCTCCGGACCGAGCTTCCTCTCCTTGCAAGTACGCGACCTCGCCGCCAGCGCAGACTTCTACGAAAGCCGGCTCGGCCTGGTCCGCGCACCCCAGGCACCCCCCGGCGCGGTGGTGTTCACAACCTCGCCCATTCCTTTCGCTGTCCGGAATCCCGCTCCCGGCACCGATCTCGACAGCGGACAGCCCGGCCTCGGGGTTGCGCTGTGGCTCGTCTGCGCAGACGCCGAGGCGCTGCACGAGTCACTGGTCGCCGCCGGCGTGACCATCCTGACCGCACCCTTCGACGGCCCCTTCGGAAAGACCTTCGTCCTGCAAGACCCGGACGGATATGCCGTGACCGTGCACAGCAGCTAGTTCCGAAAGAACTATTGCGAAATATTTCTTTCGGGTTATGGTTGTCGCATGAGCCCACCACCTCCCGACCGGATGCCCCGGAAGCTGACGGACATGTCCGAGCTCAAGGCGCTGACGCATCCCATTCGACTGCGCATGCTCTACGCGTTGCGGGCCAACAAGTCGATGACGGCAACCCAGCTGGGCGATCTGGTGGACGAGTCACCCGCCTCGATGAGCTATCACCTGCGCAAGCTCGCCGAGCACGGGTTCGTCAAGGAGGTCGAGAACGGATCGGACAAGCGTCAGCGCTGGTGGTCGGAGGCCAACGAGGGAGGGTTCAGCTGGTCGGAGAACGACTTCTCGGACTCACCCGAGTCGTTGTCGGTTGCGAAGGCATCCATGGATTCATGGCTGGCTCATCAATGGTCACGTCTGCACGACTTCGGCCGAACCTCCGAATCCTGGGGCCAGGACTGGGTAAGCGCGGCATTCAGCAGCGACGACGTTCTGCGACTCACAGCGGAGGAAACGAAGACCATGGGCACGGAAATGCGCGCTGTCATCGACAAGTGGCGTCGACACGGAGAGAACGCGACTTCGGGGGAGCGCGAACACGTCATGGTCCTGATGCACGGATTCCCCACGACACCATAGGAGTTGGCATGTATCCGTTCGATCCGCACACGTATCTCTTCATGGTCAAGCAGGATCGCGATCGACATCTGCTTCTGGCCGAGCGCCGCAGACTCGCTGCTGCGCAAAAACGCCTCCGCCGAGACGAACTCCGCGTTCAGAGGGCGTGGGACGAATTGACGGCATCGCTCGCCGATGCCTCCATGTCCGAGCGACGGGTACTCGAGCTGGCTCGTCGGTGACGAGAGCTGCCACTACTTCGCGGCAGCCCGCTTGGCGAGCGTCTTCGAGATCCCCAGCTGCGCAACCACGATGATGCAACCGACGATCGCGCCGATGACCGCCGACGCGAGCGTGTTGACGATCCACGCCAGCACTCCGCCGATGCCGGCGACGCCGCGCACCGCTTCTTCGCCGTGGTGCACGAGTTCGTAGATGGGATGGAATCCGAGCTCGTCGATGCCGACGAGCAGGATGTGTCCACCGACCCACAGCATCGCTGCGGTGCCGACGACCGAGAGCACCGACATGACCTTGGGCATGGCCTTCACCAGACCACGGCCGAACTTCTCGACGAACCCGGTGGACCCCTCTGCCAGTTTCAGACCGATGTCGTCCATCTTGACGATCAGCGCGACGACTCCGTAGACCACGATCGTGATCACCACGGCGACGACCGCGAGGATGATCAATCGACTCCAGAAGCCCTCACCGGCAATGGTGTCCAACGCGATGACCATGATCTCGGCGGACAGAATGAGGTCGGTACGCACTGCGCCGGAGACCACGGTGTCCTCGTCGCGTGGCTCGTCCTCGGCGGCGGCGTGATGGTCGCCGTGGCCGAACAGTGCACCCCAGATCTTGTGCGCCGCCTCGTAGCTGAGGTAGCAGCCGCCGAGCATCAGAATGGGCGTCAACAGCCACGGCACGAACTGACTGAGAAGCAACGCGATCGGCAGGATGATCAGCAGCTTGTTCCGCAGCGAACCCACGGCAATGCGTTTGATGATCGGCAGTTCGCGCTCCGCCGCGAGTCCGCGGACGTATTGCGGCGTCACCGCGGCGTCGTCGATCACGACACCCGCTGCCTTCGCCGTCGCCTTACCGGTCGCTGCACCGACATCATCGATGGATGCAGCTGCCAGACGAGCCAGCGCTGCCACGTCGTCGAGCAGGGCTACGAGTCCGCCGGCCATCACAAACCTCCGCTTCGATACGAGAACACCGCTGGGCTCCTCATGATGCGAGCCCTTGGAACCCTACCGTCCGCAGGTGGTCTGTGATCGCCGTCCGGCCCTCTCCTGGTTGCTACGCGATCTTGCGCTCCTGCTCGGCCTCGACGACCTTCGCGGGCGGCAATCCGATGCTCGGGTCGTGTCCTCGGAAATTCTTCAGCCACCAGCTCCAATCCTCGGGCACCAGCGAGAACGGGTCACCATGGCCGAGCTCGCGTGCAGCCCACACCGGCCAGTGCGGGTTGGCCAACGCCGGACGACCGAGCAACACCACGTCGATCTTGCCCTCGCGGATCACGGCGTCCGCATTTTCCGGAACGCCCAGATTCCAGCTGCAGGTCACCGGGATATCCAGCTCACGCTTGACCCGTGCAGCCCGCTCGACCATGAACCCCATGTCGCCGAACGGCGGGTCCACCATGTCGTCGGTGTTGAAGCCGAGGCTGACATCGGCCATGTCCAGGCCGTGTTCCTTCATCCATCCGATGGCGACCATGGATTCGTCGAACTGAACCCCGTCGGGGTGGTGGTCGTCCGAGCCCAATCGCATGGTGAGCGGGAACTTCTCGGGCCACACCTCGCGCACAGCGTCGAGTGCCTCGAGGTGGAACCGGGCCCGGTTCTCCAGGCTGCCGCCGTACTGATCGGTGCGCTGATTGGCCAGCGGGGAGAAGAAGCTGGCACCGAGATAGCCATGGGCGTAATGCATCTCGAGCCACTCGTACCCGGCCTCCGCCGCTCGGACGGCTGCGTCGGCGTAGCTCTGGTGGATGGCCTTGATCTCGGGCACGGTGAGTTCGTGGACGGGGAACGAGTGGTCGCCGCCGTAGGGAATCGCCGACGGCGCAACACATTCCCAACCGTCGGGATGGTCTGCCGGAAGCTGGTGTCCGCCCTGCCACGGTGGCACTTCACTGCCTTTGCGTCCGGTGTGACCCAACTGAATCGCCGGGACCGAACCCATCTGCTTGATCATCGCCGTCACGCGAGCGTGACCCTCGATCTGATCGTCGTCGTAGATTCCGGCGCACCCGGGAGTGGTGCGTCCGTCGGGCGTGATCGCAACCTGTTCCGGGAACACCATCCCGAAACCACCGGCTGCGCGCGCACCCAGATACATGAGGTGAAAGTCGTTCATCTTTCCGTCGACGGCGCGGTACATCGTCATCGGCGACATGGCGATGCGGTTTCGAAGAGTTACACCTTTGAGCGTGAACGGGCTGAAGAGATCCGGCATGACAATGGTCCTTTCCCTGGGTAGAACCACCTCATCACCTGGCACGTTTCGACCGACTACATCGATGCTGCACATCGGTGACAGTTTTCTCACCGTCCTTCCGACCCGAGTGTGAGGCCCGATGTATGGTTTCCTATACGTATAGTGAGCTATACCTAGGATCGGAGCATTCACATGGCACTCAGATGGGTATCGGTCGCCGCAATCGGCCTCGCCACCGCGTCGGCAACGGCATTGCTGGCCTGGCTGGTATCGCCCGTCGCACCGGGGATCGCGGCGGTGGTGTTCGGGTTCACCGCCCTCCCGTTCGGGGCGATGCTGGGCTGGATACTGATCATCGCACCGGTCGCTGCCGACCAGACCTACACTTCGGGTGACAGCGTCGAAAGCCATTGGACGACATCGGCGTCCAGCGGTACCGCCACCGATCTCGTGACCGTCCTCGGCCTGACTCTGGCCGTGGTAGCCATCACCCGCGTCGACCCCCCGGCGACCCTGCTGCTGACGGGCCTGTTGTTGGCTGCGTTCGCGTCGTTCACCGCGCGGTATGCCCTCGCACGACACCGAGCCCTGTCCGTGTGAAGAACAGTGTTCGACGGCGTCGCACCGAAAAGGGATGGTCGCAGAGCGAACTGGCCGAACGGATCGACGTCACCCGTCTGACGATCATCTCCATCGAGAAGGAACGATTCGACCCGAGCCTGCCCGTCGCCTTCCGCCTCGCCGCGGCATTCGACTGCTCGATCGAGGAACTGTTCGAGCCGGACCCGGGTTGATCGCTACTGCGTGTACGAGCTCATGAAGTTACCGAGCCGCTCCAGCGCCGTTCCGAGATCGTCGACGTTGGGCAAGGTCACGAGCCGGAAGTGATCGGGCACATCCCAATTGAAGGCGCGGCCGTGGCTGACGAGGATCTTCTCGGATTCGAGGAGGTCGAGTACGAATTTCTCGTCGTCGACGATCCCGAAACGTTCGGTATCGAGTTTCGGGAACATGTACAGCGCACCCGCTGCCTGCACGCAGCTGATTCCGTCGATCGAGTTGAGCATGCGATGCGCGAGGTCACGTTGCGCGGTCAGCCTCCCCGCCGGAAGAAGGAGATCTTCGATCGACTGCCTGCCGCCGAGCGCAGTCTGTATCGCGTGTTGCGCCGGCACATTCGCGCACATCCGCATGTTGGACAGCAGGGTGATGCCCTCGATGAAACTCGCCGCGCGTCGACGCGGACCCGTGATCGCCAGCCATCCGGCCCGAAATCCGCATACCCGGTACGCCTTCGACAGACCCGAGTAGGTCAGGCACAGAACATCTTTGCCCGTCAGAGTCGCGAGATTGATCATCTCCGCACCGTCGTAGACGATCTTCTCGTAGATCTCGTCGGCCAGCAGAATCAGATCGTGCTTGCGGGCCAGATCGACGAATCGCTGCAGTGCCTCGCGTGGATACACAGCCCCCGTCGGGTTGTTGGGATTGATCACCACGATCGCGCGGGTGCGGGGTGTGATCTTGGCTTCGAGGTCCTCGAAGTCCGGGGCCCAATCCTGGCTTTCGTCGGCCAGATAATGGACGGGTACGCCTCCGGCCAGGGCCACCGAGCCGGTCCACAGCGGATAGTCGGGCGACGGGATCAATATTTCGTCTTCCGGGTTGCACAGGGCCTGCATCGTCATGGTGATCAGTTCCGATACCCCGTTGCCGAGGTAGACGTCACCGACATCGAGATCGGTCAGGCCTTTGGTCTGGTAATACTGGACCACCGCTGTGCGGGCGGAGAACAGGCCCCGGGAGTCCGAATAGCCCTGTGCGGTGGGAAGGTTGCGGATCATCGCCATCATGATCTCGTCCGGTGCCTCGAAACCGAACGGCGCAGGATTGCCGACGTTCAGCCGCAGGATCGTGTGCCCCTGCTCCTCGAGCTCTTCGGTCTTGTCCAGAATGCGTCCACGAATGTCGTAGCGCACGTTCTCGAGCTTGCGCGCCTGATCGATCGATTTCGTCACTTCGAAAACTCCTCCTGCCGAACGGTCGGCGACATCCGAGTCCGGACCGCCACTGTTGCACATGCGATGACTGCTGCTCCACCTCCGACCACCGGCCACGTCAATCCCTCGTGCAGGATGATCGCGGCCCAGCAGATGGTCAGCACCGGTTGGATCAGCTGGATCTGACTGACACTCGACATGGGGCCGATGGCCAGGCCCCGGTACCAGGCGAAGAATCCGAGGTACATGCTCACCACCGCCAGATAGGCGAAGGCCGCCCACTCGGACGCACCTGCAGTCGATGGCTGCCGCCACCACGAGAACGCGGCCAGCGCTCCGGTGACCGGCACCGACACGACGAGCGCCCACGACACCGTCTGCCAGGCACCGAGTTCTCGTGACAACAGGCCGCCCTCGGCGTATCCGACCGCCGCGGCAACGACGGCTCCGAGCAGCAACAGATCCGACCACTGCAACCCCGCCGACTGTCCGCCTTGTACGGCGGCGAACCCGACCGCGACGGCGGCACCCACGCCTGCGACCACCCAGAACATCGGCCGGACCGGTTGCCGTTCGCGGATGATCGCAGTGGCGGCGGTGGCGGCCGGGAGCAACGCGATGACGACGGCGCTGTGTCCCGCCGATGCAGTGGTGAGGGCGTACGAGGTGAGCACCGGGAAGCCGATGACAACACCGGCTGCGATCACCGCGAGCCGAATCCACTGCCGCCCCTTCGGGAGTCGTTGCCCGGTGGCGGCGAGCGCTACCGCAGCCAGTGCGGCGGCGACCACAGCGCGACCGCAGCCGACGAAGAGCGGGGACAGGCCACCGGTGACGGCGACGCGGGTCAGCGGCACCGTGAACGAGAACGCCGTGACGCCCGCCAGGCCCCAGAGCAGTCCGGCGCGGGATAGCAGACCCGTCCCAGACCGAGTAGCGCTACTATGCTGTGTCATGTCCGACGATAGCAGTTCCCGGATCGTGTCTGCACTGAGAACCTGGATTGCGACCGCGCCACCGGAAGCCCGGCTGCCGTCCACCCGCGCCCTGGTCGCCGAGCATTCGGCAAGCCCGGTCACGGTACAGAAGGCTCTCCGCACGCTCATCGCGCAAGGCGTCATCGAAAGCAGGCCTGGCGTCGGCACATTCGTCAGGACGGTGCGTACGGCCCGCCCCAACGATTACGGGTGGCAGACTGCAGCGCTGGGAGCGCCGGACAATCGCCTGCAACTTCCGGCGGCTCTGCAGTCGACATCGAGCGACGTGATTGCACTGCACTCGGGCTATCCGGCTCGGGAGTTGTTGCCGGAGCGTCTCGTTCACGCGGCCTTCACTCGGGCGTCCCGCACCGACGCGGTGATCGCTCGGCCACCCACCGCCGGACTGCCGGAATTGCGGGCATGGTTCGCAGCCGAGTTGGGGGCGTCGACACCGTTGGGTATCACGCCACCGTCGGCCAGTGACGTCGTCATCATTCCCGGCAGCCAGACCGGACTCAGCACTGCATTTCGGGCGCTCGTCGGTGCCGGTCGGCCGTTGCTCATGGAGTCCCCGACGTACTGGGGCGCGATCCTTGCCGCCACCCAGGCAGGTGTCCGCGTCGTACCGATACCCAGCGGCGTCGACGGTCCGGACCCCGACGCGCTCGCCCGGGCATTCGCGCACACCGGAGCTCGGGCGTTCTATGCCCAACCGACATTCGCCAGCCCCACCGGTGCACAGTGGTCGCCCGCATTGTCCGAGCAGGTCCTCGCCACTGTTCGACACCACGGCGCGTTTCTGATCGAGGACGACTCGGCCCACGATTTCGGCATCACCTCGGAGCCGAGTCCGCTGGCTGCACGAGACGACGCCGGGCATGTCGTGTACCTTCGCTCACTCACCAAGACGGTGTCGCCCTCGGTTCGCCTGGCAGGCCTGATCGCTCGCGGGCCCGCACACGAGCGCATCCTCGCCGATACGGGAGCCGAATCGATGTATGTCAGCGGGATTCTGCAGTCCGTCGCCTTGGACGTCGTCACTCAACCCGCCTGGCGAACTCATCTGCGGCGGCTGCGCACTCAGTTGGCTTCACGTCGAGACCTGTTGGCGAACAGCCTCATCGAGTTCGCACCCCGAGGGCATCTCGATGCGGTGCCGCGCGGTGGACTCAATCTCTGGATGCGCCTGCGCGACGACTCCGATCTGGAACATGTTGTGCAGGAATGCAAGTCGGCGGGTGTGATCGTCGGGGCCGGCGACGACTACTTTCCCGCCGAACCCGCCGGAAAATACCTTCGACTCAACTACGCGGGCCCCGACCCCGGAGAGTTCGCCGATGCGGCACGCACGATCGGGTCGATCATCTGAGAGCGTTCGAGGCATCGACGGCAAACGTCGACTTCCGACCCCACACGAACCAGACCAGGGGACCGAGGAACGGGAACGCCAGTACGACGAAGATCCACACGGCCCGGCCTGCGACCGTGTAGTTGGGCGAGCCGATGATGCTGACCAGCGCAGCAACGAACAGTACGACCGCGCCGAGCACCGCCAGCAGAACGACGGTTCCCAAACCCCACCCCAGCACCTGTTCGGTGGTGGACGGTTGCTGAGACAGAAGTGTTGCGGCGTGCATGACGGTTCCTCCGATATCGCTGTGTCGTTGACCTGAACAACGTTACGAATCAGCAGGTCGCGCCACATCGGTCTGCGTGAGTATCTCCTCGTACATCTCGAGATGTACACGTGGTCGGAGTCAGGGCCGCGCCTCAGTGGGTTACGTTGGTGCAGACTTACGTGACCCGGGGGGGACTGTGCAGAACGTCAAGAACGACTACGCCGCGTGGATGGAACTGGGGCCGGGCGGACTTCCCGCCAACGTCGGTGGCTGGCTGATCACCACTGCCCTGAGGCCACTTGCTCGACGCGATCCTCTGACGGTCGCCGGCACATCGAGTCCTGGTCTGCACTGGCATCTGGAGCCCCGATCCGGACCACGGCCGTCGATCGCGCCGTACCCGATACCCCATCGCCAACTCACCGATCGGGGTACCCCTGCCCTGATCGAGCGGTTGACTGCCGCCGTCACCGAGGAAGCCGGATCGGAATCGCCGTTTCACCTGGAACGCAGTCGATTCGAGCGACGAGGCGACGCACTGTATCTATCGAACACCGATAGCGCCGCACCCTGGATCGCCCGAACCAAGGGGGAGATCCTGCACGTGCACGACAGCGAAGGCTCGATGCACGTGGTGATGCAGCCGGACGACGCCCAGACCATCATCTCCGCGGGATGGGGCGAATTGCACCCCTTGGCCGGACGCCCGGTCCTCGGATTGCCCGAGACCTATGTCTTCCTCTATGCACCACGAGATTCCGACGACGTCCACGGAATCGAACAGATCATCCGACGCGCGGTCTCCACCGCGAGGGCCTGACTCTCCGCCCGGGCGGGCGGTCACCGGTTTTCATCGGACGCGCCTGTCAGGTGACGGAGCATATCTGCCCGCGTGATGGCGAGCATCGCGTCGAGCATCGGTTGATCGACGATGCGTCGCTGTCGCAGTGACACAGCGCCGTTCATTGCCGCCCAGGCATTCAGAACCAATGCCCGGGGGACGACGTCGGTACCGGCGTCCTCCACCGCTCGCGTCACCGAATCGATGAGTTCTCCGAGTGCAGTGTCGATCCTGTTCTTCGCCTCGCCGACCGATGCGGACTCGGACTTGTCCACATCCGTCAGCGCCAGCAGTCGCAGCGCCAGTGGATTCTCGCGGTGGAACGCGATGTACCGATCGAGGAACTCGGCAACCACACGGACGGGGTCGACCGCGTCGACGGGTGCAGACATCTGCTCGACGTGAGTGAGCGCCGTTCGCCACGCCAAAGCCGCGTAGACGTCGACCTTGCCTGCCCCGAAGTTGGCGTAGATCGAACTGACTGCCACATCTGCTGTTGCAGTGAGCATCTCGATCGTCGTTCCGCGATAGCCGTGCCGAAGGAAGAGCGTCCGACCGGCGTCGAGCACAGCGTTGTGCGTTCGACGCTTCCGCAGTCACCGTTCGTTCAGCAACTGGGCATCGAGCTGGTCGACATCGACGAGGGCACAGCTCGACTGCGGCTGCCGTACCGCGATGAGCTGTCCACCGTCGGCCAGATGCTGCACGGCGGAGTGATCGCCGGCTGCATCGATATCGGCATCATGACCGCCGCATGGGCCGGAGCCGCAGTGCCCGAAAAGCTTCGGGGCGTCACGGTCTCCATGTCTGTGCAGTTCATGGAGCCGGTGTATGCCGAGGGTGTCGACATCGTCGGTACTCGGATGCACGCGGGCCGGAGCCTGAAGACGTGTCGAGTCGACATCGTCGGGACCGAATCCGGCCGCCTCGTCGCAACCGGTACGGGAACCTACAAAGTGGGCTGAACTCTGGGCAGAAGCTGCCGAACATGTGACGATCGATGAATGACACTCGACGACATCGTGAACTTGGTCGGCAGCTTCGAGGGCACCGTGACGCAGCGCCCTCGAGAGGGTGATGGAACTCCCGAACTCGCTTGGGGCGATGCGTTCTTCTACTACTCACCCGACGGGACGATCCCGACCACTCAGCCGTTCGCAACGATCGTGACCAAGAACTACCCGGGTGACGAGATGTCCCAACTGAACAGGCCAGGCGCGTTCCGCGTCAATATCGTTGCAGGAAAGCAGGAATTCGAGGAGATCCTGGGAGTGACGCCCCGCGAGGCGGCCGACGCACCCCAGGCAGACCGCGACGACGCCATTGCCGCCCACCCTCAGTACGGCACTGCCGGCTGGCTGTCGGTGGTCAACCCGTCTTCGCAGACCGAGACACATGTTCGAGAACTACTGGACTCCGCCTACAACGTTGCCAAGAGCAGATACGAGCGACGCCGAGGCTGATCAGGCGAAGAAGTCGTCCATCGATCGGGACAGCCCATCGACATCCAGGCCGTTGGCCCGATCGTGTTCGGCCACTGTGCCGTACTTGCGACGCTCTCCCCCCTCCACCCCGATTCCCAGCACGCGATGCCGCATATCGGCCAGTGCCCGATCGACCTGCAGCACTGACGTTCCCGCGAGATACGGCTCGACGATCATGATGTCCGGCGCAGTCAGCGTCTCTCGTAGTGTGGCGCTGTCGAACGGCCTGATCGTCGACGCATGCAGCACCGTCACGTCGCGCCCCGAGGCTGCGGCCAGAACCCGGTCCGTCATCGGACCGACGGAGATCACCGTTCCCGAATGTCCCCGCTGCAGAACGGTGAACGTCCAATCGGGCTGTCCGTACGGACGATCGTTGGACACCCCGTCCAGCCTGATGTAGACGCGATCGTCGGTGGACGCCGCACTGCTCATCATCCACTCGACCTCGTCTACGTGCCCAGGAACGTGGACCGTCCACCCGCCCAAGGTGTCGAGGAGAGCGACATCTCGCTGACCCAAATGAGTCTCGCCGCCCTGCGGCCACCCGTAGGACCCGCCGGAGCTCACCAGGATCGCTCCGACGTCTTGATGCCCCAGATCGAGTTTCACCTGTTCGAAGGGCCGCTCGATCAGGAACGGCGGGAAGGTGTGCACTATAGGACGCATTCCGGCCAGGGCCAGACCACCCGCAACACCGATCATCGCCTGCTCTCGAATCCCGACGTTGATCACCCGCGATCGGATATCGGGAGTGAGGTGCGGTTCGAGATATCCGACCCCGATCTCGGCCAACACCAACGCTGTTCGCTCGTTCTGCGCCAACAGTGGGGGCAGCAGACGGTAGAAGTACTCACGTTGGTCCAGCGATGCGCTCATCAGCTCTCCTTCGTTTCGACGTGAGCGACCATCACGTGCGGCCGGTCTGTGTGATCGGTGCGAAAGTCCTCGCGGAGAGCATCGTGATCTCGACCGTCGACGTCGGATGTGGACCACTCCTCGACCGCGAACCGCGACGCGATGCCGCCGGGCCACCCCAGCCCGGCAGAGTCGTTGTCGATCACCACGGCCGTCAGATTGCCCAAGTTCCAGCGCGCAGCGAATTGAATGGCCTCCATATTGCTGCCCTCGTCGAGTTCCGCGTCTCCGATCAGTACGAAGACGCGGGCCCTTCTCTTCTGAATACGCAGCGCGACAGCAGTTCCTGCGGCCAGCGCCAAACCGTGTCCGAGCGATCCCGAACCGATATCGGCCCCGCGAACCAACGTGCGATCCGGATGATTGCCCAGCGGAGAGTGATAGCTGCCGAACGACGCGAGCTCGTTCGGCGTCAAGAATCCGCGCGCCGCAAGCACGGCGTAGTACGCCATCGGACCATGCCCTTTGGACAGATAGAACCGATCACGGTCCGGGTCGTCGGGATTCGCTGGGTCGAGCCGCAGAATGTCGGAGTACAGCACCCACAGCACATCCAGTGTCGAAGTGGCACTGGTGCTGTGCTTCTCGTCGCCCGTCATCAGTGTCATGAGTTGCGGCAACTCGTCGAAAGTCATCTGCATGACCCCACCCTGCAACCTCGAGCGCACTCGAGGTCAAGCTTTCGGCTACACCCAACCCTCCGAGGAGCGGCCCGAGAAGTTCGCAAGGCGCTCCAAAGGCCCTGCGTCCGGGCGCGACTCCACGATAGGTCCGAACGGCACTCCCGGAACCCGGGCCTGCGCCGGCAGCATCGTTCTGAATTCTTCGGCCACCGGATGGACGAGAGCGGCATCGACTCGGGCCGACTGGCCTGTTGCCACCGCAAGATCCCATCCGTGCAGCAACAGCTCCCGGGCGTACCCCCACACCGCAGATCGACCCGGCACCGCGCCCCACGGAACCACGACGGGGGCGTCGAGCCTTGCGTCGTCGGCCCACGCCGCGCGCGCCTCGAACACAAGCCGGTCGAACGCTGCCACATCGTGATCGGCGGAGTACGGCGACACCGAGTCCGGGCTACCCAGTTCGGCGATCGCGATCAGCCTCGCCACCGTCGCGACGAGGTGACCTGCCAGCGTCCGGACGTCGAACTCGTCGCACGGGGTGGGAAGGTCGAGCTGTTCGGCTCGCACCGCACCGAGTAGCCCGCTCACCCATGCGGCGGACGTGAAATACACCTCGCGCGGATCTGTCTGTTGCGTGGTCTCGATGGTGTTCATTGTTCGGCCTTCCGTTCCGCGGCCGCCGTTGCGGCCTCCTGGACAGAAGTAAATCGGGTGAACATGACATCTTCTGTCATGTTTTGGTGAGAGACTTTTCGGGTGCGCGCAGACCGCTTGTTGTCCATCGTCATGTTGCTCCAACACCGGGGCAGACTGAATGCTGCCGACATCGCAGCGGAGCTCGAAGTATCGACGCGGACCGTATTGCGCGACATCGAAGCGTTGTCCTCGGCGGGCATCCCGGTCTACACCGATCGCGGTCGCGGTGGCGGCATCAGTCTGCTGCCCGGCTACCGGACCGAGCTGACCGGACTGACCGCCGAGGAGGCAACGGCATTGCTGGCCTCCGGCTCCGGACGAGTGGCGACCCCGGCGTTCGCGCGCGCGATGCGCAAAGTCGCCGCCGCGATACCCGAGGCGCACCGAGCAGCGGCAAGCACTGCATCACAACGGATTCTGGTCCGGCCCGACGGGTTTGCCTACCCCCACGAACCCGAGGACCATCTGCCGGAATTGCAGCGTGTCGTCGTCGACGGTAAGCGGATACGCGTGTCGTATCGCAATCGTGTCGGTGCGGTAGCCGAGAGAATCCTGGACCCCATCGGACTCGTGTACGCCGGTGATCATTGGTACCTGCTCGCCGCGCGCGACGGCACCGAACGTGTCTATCGAGTATCACGTATCGACAGTCTGGACATGCTCGACGAGTCCGCTGACCGCAGTGATGTCGTGGATCTGGAAGGGGCGTTCACGGCACACTGGAAATCCTTTCGCGCGAGTTTGGCCCACATCGAAATCACCTGCCTCGTGGACGATTCGGAGTGGATATCGTTGACGAAGAACGTAGTTCGAGTGATCAGCGACGACATGCAGGACGACGGACGGCACCTCGCAGTCATCGAGTTCTCCGGACACGATCACGCGACGGGAGCGCTGTGGCACTGCGGGCCCGGCGTCACTGTGTTGCAGCCGAATTCACTCCGAGACGAACTGGCCCAACGCGCGAGGGCTACTGCGCAGTTGTACTGCTGACATTTCGCGGCCGGGCTCTTCTCGGTATGTGCGATCGGTGTCCACTATTTCTACGCCGATACGCTTTTCCGATTCTCGAGCCGAGTTGTGGACACTGAGGTCACCGCCGACCGTATTCTCATGACATGCCGCGAACACACCTCGCTGTAGCGGGGACGTCCATCGACTGCGCCGATCCGGTGCAACTCGCGCACTTCTATCTCGCGCTACTCGGCGGTGAGTTGTTGTGGGAGAACTCCGAGAGCGTTGGGCTTCGCACACAATCCGGCCTGTGCATCGTTGCGCAGACGGTCGAGAACTACATCCCGCCCGTATGGCCGTCGACCTCTATCGTGCATTTCGACGTGGATGCGGGAGGGGACCTTGCCGGATCCGTCGCCTACGCAGTCGAATGCGGTGCCAGGGAAGCAGCAGAGCAGCCGGACCCCCGATGGCGAGTTCTCCTCGACCCCGCCGGCCACCCCTTCTGCATCACCACGGAGGTGTACGACAGTTGACGGGGGCAATAGCCTGAGATGGTGCGCAATCTCGTCGTCGTTCTGCTCCTGTTCGGATTCATAGTCGGATTGGTGCCGTTGGGCTGGTACCTGATCGGCGAAATGACGACGGACCCGAGCGACGTCGTTTACTACGGAAGCTACGAGCCGCTGTACGGAGCCACGATGAGCGATCAAGCCATGGACAAGTCGAATAGACAGTTCCCCTGCCGGTCGCAAGGAGTGTCTTCCACGTGGCTGTATGTAGTCCCCATTGCTACCGCAGCTCTCGGTGCACTGGCCGGATTCGTCCTCGGCAAGTTCGGATTCGTGCTCACGCGCAGGCGAACTCGAGAGGCATGAGGTGGCCGGGACTGCAGAAGTCGAACTGAGCCTCGACGACATTCGACGCGTGACGGCCTTCGCAGCTACCTGCGCCCGACGGGCATTGCCGATCTACGAGATTGTCCACCCCGACGATGTGCGTCCACGCGCGGCAATCGACGGTGCCGAGGCGTTTGCCGAGACCGGCCAGCGCACGGCAGCACTACGCCAACTCGCCTGGGCAGCGCACAAAGCTGCCCGCGAAGTGCCGGCATCTGCGGCCACGGACGCCGCACTGTCCGCAATGCACGCCGCCGGTGCTGCCTTTCTCCATCCGCTGTACAGCCCACATCAGGTCAAACACATTCTCGGATCTGCCGCGCATCTGGTGCTCGCCGACCCCAAAGCTGCTGCAGAGCAAATCGAATGGGTTCGCAACCACGCCGACCACGCCGTTCGAGCGGTTCTGGGACGATTTCCGCCACCGCTTGCTGGGCGCCCGAGTTTCGGCGTGCTCATGGTTCGACTCGATACCGAATTGCGACACTGAGCCGTTGCCCATATCGGGGTGCGGTGACAGCATGAAAGGCATGAAGGCCAAAGAACGCCCCTGGAAGCGTTACGGGCTTGCCGCGTTGCTGGCCGCGCTCGCGTTCCTGACGATCACCGACCTTGTGTCCGATCCTTCTGCCTGGAACTGGTCGAAGTTGCTAGTGCTGGTTGTAGCCGGTCTGTACATCTGGTACGGAGAGAGCCGGACCCCGACGTCTCCTGAGAAGATCGGACCCGAGGCCGTACCCGCCGAGGACGTCGAGGCAGTGGTCGCAGAATCCGGCAGAACTGTCCACGCCATCAAAGCGCTGCGAGAGATGCATCCCGGTCTCGGTCTGCTCGATGCGAAGAATCTCGTCCAACCGGACCACTGACGGAGGACGAGGCGATGACATCGGCCAGCGGCACACGTGCAGTGCAGGATCCCGCCGAATTCATCGAGGCCGCAACTCTGTTGATCGATTTCAATCGTGAATACGACTACCCGGTGCCCGAAACTGATTGGCTTGCCACACATCTCGACACTCTGGTGAAGTCCGGCGACACCAGCGTGCTGACATTCGGGGCTCCCGCCATCGGGGTGGCCGTGCTGCGATTTCGGATCGGTACGCTGAGCGCAGACTTGGAGGCCTATCTCGCCGAGTTCTACGTCCAGCCCGGTCTGCGCGGGAAGGGTTACGGCACAATCTTTCTCGACGCCGTCATCGAGCACGCGCGCGGCAAGGGTGCCACCTACATGGACCTCAACACCTCCGAGGACGACGAGGCGGCGCGACACGTGTACGAAAAGCGTGGCTTCGACTGTCACGAAGGCCAGGGCAACGGACCCAAGGCTCTGTACTACGAACTCGAACTGGACTGACGCAGGAGATGTAGCCTGGTCATATGGTTAGCCGAGATAACAGCTCGACGTCGTTCGGGGCCGTCGCCGACGTGTACGAATCTGCTCGCCCCGACTACCCGTCGGCCGCGGTCGAATGGCTGCTGGAATCCGTTCTCGAGGCCGGCGAGCGTCCTCTTGTCGCCGATGTCGGAGCCGGGACCGGCAAGCTCACCCGCATCATCACCGCCGCCGGGTGCGATGCCGTCGCCGTCGACCCTGATCCCGCCATGCTCGACGCCTTGCGCGACGCGGTGCCCGGCGTTCCCGCCCACGTCGGCAATGCCGAATCCCTCCCGCTGGACGACGGGAGCGTCGATGCCGTTCTGCTCGGACAGGCCTGGCACTGGGTCGAGCCAGTGGCCGCGTCAGCCGAGATCGGCCGGGTCCTCCGCCCGGGCGGCACCCTGGGACTGATCTGGAATATTCGAGACGAATCGGTGCCGTGGGTTCGGCGACTGAACTCGGTGGTCTCGCGCGGTGGAGCGCTGGCCATGTTCGACGACGGTCCACCACCGGTCGCAGAACCCTTCCATCAGCTCGACGAAGAGCGGTGGACGTGGTCGCGCACGGTGACCCGGTCCCAGTTGACCGACCTGGTCAAGTCGCGCAGCTTCTACATCACCGCGACCACCGATGAGCGCAACGGCATCGATCGGAATCTCACCGCACTGTTCGTCGATGTGGGGCTGACGGGATCGACGACGATCGAACTGCCCTATGTGACAAGGGCGTTCCGCGCCACACGGCCGATCCGATAGCTCTCTCCCCACCTTGGAGTCGCCACAGCCGAGCAAAACGAATATGATTCCCAATAAGTGGGTATCGGTTCGAGTTCGAGGAGCTACAACATGGCGTTTCCGATCATCGTCGCGAAGGCAGTATCGACGGTCGTGACAGGCGCAGTCGGCGTCGCCGCGTACAACGGCGCAAAGAAGCTGTACGAGAAGACTCCCGTCCGCAAGGCTGCGGTATCGGCAACCGAACTCGGACTTCGCGCCGCACGGAAGGCCGAGATCCACGCCGAGTCCGCACGTTTGGCCGTGTCGGATGTCGTCGCCGAGGCACGCGACCGGCTCGGCGAAGAAGTACCGCCGCCCTCGGCCACCGAAGTCGGCCACGGTCACTCGCACTGACCACGGCAGTCGACCGACTATGACGACGCTCGTCGAACACCCGCTCGGTGTGGCTCCCGACCGCGCGGACGGCATCGAAGTCTTGTCCGACGCTGCCGGCCGGATGCGGATTCGCGTCGACTGGCTGAGGTCGAGTCCAGGCCGCGCGGTCGCCGTCGAAGACCATGTGGACAAGATTCGCGGCGTGCGGGCCGTCCACGCGTACCCCCGCACCGCGTCGGTTGTCGTCTGGTACTCCCGCTCACGCATCGACCGGGCCGAGCTGTTCGACGCGGTGAACGCGGGTCGCACGACCGACTGGGGATTGGTACCCGTGCGTAGCCCACGGTCTGCGGACGTCACCAGCGGCGACGTCCTGCGGATGACCATAGGCGGCGCGGCTCTGATCCTTCTCGGCTTCCGTCGCTACGCCTTCCGGCGACCACCCATCCTCGGCCCCACCAGCCGTGTCGTGGCCACCGGAGCCACCATCTTCACCGGTTATCCGTTCCTGAGAGGAGCACTCCGCTCGCTGGCCGGAAACCGATCGGCCGGCACCGACGCGCTCGTCAGTGCGGCGACCGTGGCCAGTCTCGTACTCCGCGAGAATGTCGTTGCCCTGACTGTGCTGTGGCTGCTCAACATCGGCGAGTACCTGCAGGAGCTGACGCTCAAGCGCACTCGCCGCGCCATCTCGGATCTTCTGACCGGCACGCAGGACACCGCGTGGATTCGGCTTCCCGACGGTTCCGAGATCTCCGTCGATGTCGATCGGTTGGAGATCGGCGACGAGGTCGTCGTGCACGATCACGTCGGCGTTCCGGTGGACGGGACCGTCGTCGACGGGGACGCGGTGGTCGACCAGTCGGCGATCACCGGCGAGACATTGCCGGTGTCGATCGTCGCAGGCGACCGCATCCATGCCGGATCCGTTGTCGTCAGGGGCCGCATAGTCATCCGCGCGTCTGCGGTAGGCCGAGATACGACGATCGGCCGCATCATCTCCCGCGTCGAGGAGGCACAGGAAGACCGCGCTCCAATTCAGACTGTAGGAGAGAACTTCTCGCGTCGCTTCGTGCCCGCGTCGTTCATCCTGTCGGCCCTCACCCTTCTTGTCACCCGCGATGTCCGACGAGCGATGACCATGCTGCTCGTCGCATGCCCGTGCGCGGTAGGCCTGTCGACTCCGACGGCCATCAGCGCCGCCATCGGAAACGGTGCTCGCCGAGGGATTCTCATCAAGGGTGGATCGCATCTGGAACAAGCAGGCAGGGTCGACGCCTTCGTGTTCGACAAGACCGGAACCCTCACTGTCGGACGCCCCGTCGTCACCAATGTCGTCTCGTTCCAGGACGACTGGGAGCCGGAACAGGTGCTGGCGTACGCCGCCAGTTCCGAGATCCACTCACGGCATCCGCTGGCCGAGGCCGTGATTCGCAGTACCGAGGAACGCCACATCGTCATCCCTCCGCACGAGGAGTGTGAGGTGCTCGTGGGGCTCGGGATGCGCACGGTCGCAGATGGCCGGACCTTGCTGCTGGGCAGTCCTTCTCTACTGCGCGGCGAAAGTGTGGACGTGTCCGAGTATGCGGCCGACTGGGTCTCGCGACTTCAGCGGCAGGCCGAGACCCCATTGCTCCTCGCAGTCGACGGGGTGTTGGTCGGGTTGATCAGCCTGCGCGACGAGGTCCGGTCGAATGCTCTCGAAGTGTTGAATGCGCTCCGTGCCGACGGTGTGGAACGCATCGTCATGCTCACCGGAGATCACCCCGAGACCGCTGCGGCCGTAGCCGCCGAACTGGGCATCGCCGAGTGGCGAGCCGAGGTGATGCCCGATGACAAACTCGAGGCCGTCCGCAAGCTCCAAGAAGAGGGATACGTCGTCGCCATGGTCGGAGACGGCACCAACGACGCTCCCGCCCTGGCCGTCGCCGACATCGGAATCGCAATGGGATTGGCGGGCACCGATGTTGCCGTCGAAACGGCCGATGTAGCTTTGGCCAGCGATGATCTGACACGGTTGCTCGACGTTCGCGATCTCGGCCGACACTCGGTGTCCGTCATCCGACAGAACTACGGAATGTCGATCGCAGTGAACGCGCTGGGCCTCGTGGTCAGCGCCGGTGGAGCACTGTCTCCGGTGCTCGCCGCGATTCTGCACAACGCATCCTCGGTCGCGGTCGTCGGCAACAGCTCGCGACTTATCCGATACCGAATCTGATCAGTAACGTCCGAAGGCGAGGGCGACATGCTCGGTACCCACTCCGCTACTTCGCGTCGCGGAAGTACGGTTCAACAGTGCCCTTGAGCTTGACGAGCATGGGATTGCCGTAGCGATCCTTCGCGGTGGGGACTTCGACTCGCACCCAACCCTCGGTCACGTTGTACTCGCGAACACTGGTCTTCTCGACGCCATTGAAGCGAATACCCACGTCCCGGCGAAGAACCTCTTCGTTGTAGAAGGGGCTCCGCGGATCGATCGCGAGGTGATTCGGTGGAACGTCTGTGTTCTGATCCTCTGGCATGGATTTCTTTCGTCGAATGCTGCGTTAGGTGCTTGGTTGGATCCACAGAGAGAATACGCGACCCAGCGCTGTCGGCCCTAGCCCCGCGCCATGTCCACGAATCTCGACAGGTGAAGCTGGTGTGCCACAGTGATTGTCGCGGTCGGACCGTTACGGTGCTTGCCGAGAATCAAGTCGGCCTCACCGCCGCGGGGGTCGTCGCGCTCGATTGCGTCGGGGCGGTGCAGCAGAATGACCATGTCGGCGTCCTGCTCCAGTGAGCCGGACTCACGAAGATCCGAGACCATCGGCTTCTTGTCGGTTCTCTGCTCCGGACCACGGTTGAGCTGGCAGACCGCGACCACCGGGCATTCGAGTTCCTTCGCCAACAGCTTGAGCTGACGCGAGAAGTCGGAGACCTCCTGCTGACGCGACTCCACCTTCTTACCCGACGACATCAGCTGAAGGTAGTCCACCACAATGAGTTTCAGGCCGTTGCGCTGCTTGAGGCGACGGGCCTTGGCGCGGATTTCCATCATCGTCAGGTTCGGAGAGTCGTCGACGAACAACGGCGCTTCGCTGATCTCGCTCATTCGGCGGGCCAGCTTGGTCCAGTCGTCGTCGGTCATCTTTCCCGAACGCATGTCGCCGAGCTTGATCTTCGCCTCGGCGGACAACAGTCGCATGACGATCTCGGTACGACTCATCTCCAGAGAGAAGATGACACTGGGCATGCCGTGCTTGATGGAGCACGAACGCATGAAATCCATACTTAGGGTCGACTTACCAACGCCAGGTCTAGCCGCCACGATGATCATCTGACCCGGGTGCAGGCCGTTGGTGATTTCGTCGAGTTCGGCGAATCCTGTTGGTACACCGAGGGATATGCCGCCACGGCTGGCGATGGAGTCGATTTCGTCCATCGTGGGCTGCAGCAGTTCCTCGAGGGGGAGGAAGTCCTCGGAGGTGCGGCGTTCGGTGACCTCGTACACCTCGGCCTGCGCGCGGTCCACGACCTCGGCGACGTCCTGTCCGTCTGCTCCGGCGTAACCGAACTGCACGATGCGAGTCCCGGCCTGAACGAGGCGGCGCAGAATCGACTTCTCCGCGACGATCTCGGCGTAGTACCCGGCATTGGCTGCCGTCGGCGTCGTCTGTGTGAGGGTGATCAAGTACGGAGGGCCGCCGATACGCTTGAGCTCTCCGCGACGATCCAGCTCGGCCGATACGGTCACCGGGTCGGCAGGCTCACCGCGGCTGTAGAGGTCGAGGATCGCGTCGTACACGTTCTGGTGAGCCGGCCGATAGAAATCGCCCGGACGAAGCACCTCGAGCACGTCGGCGATGGCGTCCTTGCTCAACAGCATGCCGCCCAGCACGGACTGCTCCGCGGCCATGTCCTGCGGGGGCTGGCGACCGAAATCCTCGCCGGGTCCCTCGCTGGACGAGGGGCCGGAGTAGTCGGACTGTCCTCGATCGTCCACAACTGCCACGCGAACCGGCCGTCCTCTCCCCATTGTCGTCGGCATCGTCGGATATCACCCGGCGGTGCGGTGTAGCAAGTTCTACCCCCGGGCACCGACAAGCTTTCTCGGCACCGGATTCGCACTGTCCCGTCGCCGCTGCACGGCATCGAGAGAGACGCTGCACGGACGTTAAGCGCTATCGGCAGGAGTCACAACATGGCTTGTGGACGAATCTGTGCATGAAATGTGGATGGTGTTGAACAACCGTGTTGACCGTCTGGGGATAACCTGGGTATAACTTTCCGAGTTTCTCCCTTTTCGGCAGGTCAGAGCGTGTACATAAAGTTTTCTTCCTGTGCATCGATTCTGGATCGGCGTGTCGGCCGAATTGACAGCTCGGGCGTGTTGAGTAAATACCAGGTGAACCCGAGGGTGAACTGGGTCACAGCGACTGGGAAGCCTCACAGAAACAGACCAACGTCCCGTTCAAGCCCGAGGGGCCCGATTCCGGGCTTGGAATCGGGCCCCTCGATACTGCCGACGAAGCTCAGCCGACCGTCTCCTGTTGGCACTTCGCCGGGTCCAGCACGGTGACCTCCTTGGTACCGATCTGAAGCACTCGTGCCGAGGGAATGTCGAAGAACAGTCCGGTGATTCGCAACCGCCCCTCGGCGTTGGCTCGGCCTACGACGCGATGACGAGTGAGCGTCTGCAACTGCACCGCCACGTTCACCATCGCGAGTTGATCCGCCTCACCGAAGCCGAGCTCCGCCGCCTGACGACCCACCACATGCCCGCTGCGGTACGCGTCGAGGCTTGCCACCCCGTACCCCAACCACTCCGCGACGGACGCGTCCGCAGCGTTCTCCGGCCCACTCAGCACCGCCTTCATGGCACCGCAGCCCGAGTGCCCGCACACCACAACCGACGAGGTGCCCAGCTGATCGACACCGAAGGCCAGCGCCGCCTCCACCGAGCAGTCCTGCCCCTGAGTGGGCACGAGGTTGCCCATGTTTCGGACGGTGAACAGATCTCCTGGGCCGCTGCTGGTGATCGTGTTCGGCATGACGCGCGAATCCACACAGCACAGAAACAGAGTGTCGGGATCCTGGTTGTCGGTCAGACCCTCGAGGTGCGGACGTATGTTGGGGGCGTGCGTGCGGTGGTACTCCGCCACCCCGCTCAACACCGGCCGCAGAGCAGCAGGCGAATCTTCCTGCGCAACATCGCTCTTGAGCTGCCATGCGCGCCACGGCGCCAACGAGCTGCGTACCGTCGCGGATCCGCGCTTGGGCGGACCCTCCGCAGCAGCCGCCATCGAGGCGGTGCCCACCTCTTCGACCTTCACGGTGCCGCCGCCGAGTTCGTGCTGACGCATCCACTCGTTCAGGGCGTCGTGCACGGCGTGATCGAGGAAGTCGACGCCCAGATGCACGGTGACGGCGGTGCCTGCGGGCACTGTGGAGAGCACGTGCGTCAATCGAGGGAGCGCAAGGAAGCTCAACGAACCCTCGGTGGTGACACGCCAGGTGCCGTCGACCGTTTCCTCGGCCCTGACCTTGGCCCACACGACACGGCGCAGCACGAGGATGATCGACAGTGCCAAACCGATCAACACACCCTCGAGCAGGTTGAGCGCCACCACTCCGACGACCGTGACCGCGTAGACCGCGATGTCTCCGGTCTTGTTGGCAATCTTGATGTCCGCCAGCTTGATCAGCTGCACACCGATCATCACCAGCAGTCCGGCCAGAGCGGCGAACGGAACCAGTTCGACGATCGAGATGAACAGTACCGAGAAGATCAGAATCCACACGCCGTGCAGAATCGCCGATGCACGAGACTTGGCACCGACCTTGACGTTGGTGGCACTGCGCACGATCACGCCGGTGATCGGCAGACCGCCGATGGCACCGGAGGCCATGTTGCCTGCGCCCTGAGCCATCAATTCCCGGTCGAAGTTGGTGCGCTCACCGCTGTGCATCTTGTCGACGGCCACCGCGGAGAGCAGACTCTCGACACTGGCGATCAACGCGATGGTGATGACGCCGGTCGCGAAGGCACTCCACTGCCCGTCGGGCATGATCGGGAAGCTCAGCGATTCGATCAGGTTGCCGGGCAACTCGATTCGTTCGACATCGAGGGAGAAGAAGATCGAGACCGCGGTGGCGGTGACCACTGCGACCAGTGCGGCCGGCACCTTGGTGACCTTGGCCAGCACGCCGGACAACCCGCCCAACCGTGGCCAGGCGAACATCAGCACGACGACGATTCCGCCGACGATGATCGACGGCCACTGACCGTTCGCGACGGACATGGGGATGGCCAGGATGTTCTGGACCGCCGAACTTTCGGATTCTCCTCCGAGGAGTACGTGAATCTGTTGCAGTGCAATGGTTATACCGATTCCGGCGAGCATCGCATGCACCACGACCGGCGAGATGGCCAGCGCACTGCGCGCAATCCGGCTCATTCCCAGAAGAATCTGCACAGCACCGGCCAGGACCGTGATGGCGCACGTTACGCCCCAACCGAATTGGTTGACCAGCTCGGCAACCACGACGGTCAGGCCTGCTGCCGGGCCGCTGACCTGCAGCGGTGATCCGCCGAGGATCCCGGCGAGGATTCCGCCGACCACCGCGGCGATGAGACCGGCCATGATCGGCGCACCCGATGCGACGGCGATGCCGATCGAAAGTGGCACTGCAACAAGGAAAACGACCAGCGAGGCCGGTACGTCGTATTTCAGGATCGACCCGAAGCGAGACTGCGGCTCGGATCGGGTCTCGGGACTGGGGTCGGAATCGGGTTCCACGGTCGTGGTCACGGCAGCGTTCCTCCGGGCGTCTAGGCGTCAGGTGATTCGTCGAGATGGTCCTGCTGTTGTGTCGCCCCTCAGCAAAGGTTACGCAAAGCTCTGCCCATAGGCTCCTAGAGAGAGATCCTTCACAATTCGGAAACCGTTGCGGCAGTTGAATTTTGTGAGAAGACACGAAAAAGCCCCACGAACCCTTGGTTCGTGGGGCTTTTCGGTGCCGTAACGGGCCGAAAGCTGAAATCAGCTTCCGACGACCTCCAGCTTGAACTTGGCGGTCACGTCGGGGTGCAGGTTCACGACGATGTCGTGCTTGCCCGTGCTCTTGACGTGAGCCTTCGGCAGATCGATGCTGCGCTTGTCGACGACCGGGCCACCGGCAGCCTTCAGAGCAGAAGCGACGTCCGACGCGGTGACCGAGCCGAACAGCTTGCCCGAGTCGCCCGCGGTCTTCACGGAGAGCGTGACGGCCTCGAGGCCTTCGATGGCCTGCTTGAGCTCGTTGGCGTGCTCGAGGCCGCGGACGGCACGAGCTTCCTGAGCGCGGCGGATGCCGTCGACCTGCTTCTGAGCTCCACGGGTGGCCTGGATGGCCAGTCCGCGGGGCAGCAGGAAGTTACGGCCGTAGCCGTCCTTGACCTCTACGGTGTCGCCAGGCGCACCGAGGTTGTCCACATCAGCGGTGAGGATCAGTTTCATACCAATCGCCCCTTTCTATCGAGCCGTCGCGGCGTAAGGCAGCAGTGCTACCTCACGCGAGTTCTTCACGGCAACGGCCACGTCACGCTGATGCTGGACGCAGTTGCCGGTGACACGGCGAGCACGGATCTTTCCGCGATCGCTGACGTACTTACGCAGCAACGTCGTGTCCTTGTAATCGATCGACGTGTTCTTTTCCTTGCAGAAGGAACACGCTTTCTTCTTGAGCACCTTGTCGCGCAATGGCGGTTTGGGCATGGGTCTTTCTCCGTTACATCTGGTTGTTCTCGATCGAAGGATCTAGAACGGTGGCTCTTCGTCTCCGCCACGTCCGCCGAAGGAGCCCGACGCCGCCGGGGCACTGCCCCAGGGATCGTCTCCACCGGAACCGGAGTTGGTCGAGGAGTTCGAGCGGCCGCCGCCCGATCCGCCGGAGGAACCGGAGCCGGAGCCGGAGTTGAAGCCGCCTCCGCCGCCACCTCCACCGCGATTGGCCTTGTTGACCTTTGCGGTGGCGTAGCGAAGTGAAGGTCCGATCTCGTCGACTTCGAGCTCGACGACTGTCCGCTTCTCACCTTCACGCGTCTCGTACGAGCGCTGCCGCAGCCGTCCGCTCACGATCACTCGCGAGCCTCGGGTCAAGCTCTCGGCAACGTTCTCCGCTGCCTCGCGCCAGATGTTGCAGCGCATGAAGAGCGCGTCGCCGTCTTTCCACTCGTTCGTCTGACGATCGAATGTGCGCGGGGTCGATGCAACCGTGAAGTTGGCAACCGCCGCACCGGCGGGGGTGAATCGAAGTTCTGGATCAGCCGTCAAGTTTCCGATGACGGTGATGACGGTCTCGCCTGCCATGGTTCCTCTTTCAGTAGTAAGCGTTGTAGATGCCAGCCTAGAGGCGGGCAACGACAATTACTTGCCCTGTCGCAGGACCTTCGTACGCAGAACGGACTCGTTGAGTCCGAGCTGACGATCCAGCTCGCTGACGGTGGCAGGCTCGGCGTTGAGGTTCACAACGGCGTAGATGCCCTCGGCATGCTTGAGGATTTCGTAGGCCAGACGACGCTTGCCCCACACATCGACCTTGTCGACGGTGCCGCCATCCTTGCGAACGACGTTGAGGAACGTATCGAGCGACGGAGCGACAGTGCGCTCGTCCAGATTGGGGTCGAGAATGACCATCAATTCGTAATGACGCATAAGACCTCATCACCTCCTGTGGACTAGTGAAAACGGCCACGGACTATCCGTGGCAGGAGGGTCGTTGCGTCAGCAACCCCTCGAAGATACACGACAGGGCCCTGACCTGCTAATTCGCGTCGGGCGCACGGTCGGGCGTTCGCGCGTCATAGTCTTGCACCATGCGATCCGGGGTCCGCGCCAATCCGATGACGGTCGTCGTGGTCGTCGCGATGGCTGCGGTGGGATTGATTCTGGGGTATCTGAACAAGGCCCGATGCGCGGTCGCGCCGTTCGACGCCTCCGGTCGCAGCACGGTGTTCGACGCCATCAAGGATTCCTCGGTCTGCTACTCCGACATCCAGTTCCTGTGGCTCGGCCGAGACATCGACAATCACATCTTTCCCTACATCCACGGGGCCATCACCAGCGACGGGATCCTCACGGGCGGGACGGTGGAGTACCCCGTCCTCAGCGGGTTGCTGATGTGGCTCGGAGCCATTCCCGCCCACACCGATGCACAGTTCCTGTTGACCTCGGCGTTGATTCTTGCGCCGTTCGGTCTGCTCACCGCCTGGATGCTCGGCCGAATGGCGGGCTGGTCCGCCCTGCTGTGGTCGATCGGACCGCCGCTGGTGATGTACGCCTTCCACAACTGGGAGCTTCCCGTCGTGGCCACCGCCGTCGGCGCGATCTTCGTCATGACGCTGCCGATGCCACTGCGGCGCAGAGCGATTCTCGCGTCGGCGCTGCTGGCCGTCGGCTTCTGCCTCAAGCTCTATCCGGGAGCATTCGTGTTGCCCCTGATCGCGTACGTGGTCACCGGCGGCATCGACGGGCGCGAGTCCGCCGACACCGCCGAAGGTCGCTGGGACATCCGCGGCGGCCTGATGGTTGCCGGCGCTGCGATCGGCACCGTCGTCGCAGTGAATCTGCCGTTCGCAGTGCTCGGTTACGAGGGGTGGCGCGCATCCTTCACGTTCCAGTCGCTGCGGCAGGCAGACCTGACGACCAACTCCATCTGGTACTGGGGGCTGCGCCACTTCTACATCAGCGACCAGATGACTCCCGATGCCTACGCCGAGGCCGAGGCATCCTTCCAGGACGTGGTCGACGTCGCGTCGCCGCTGCTGGTGTTCGCCGCGTTCGCTCTTGCGCTGTGGCTCGGCTGGCGTCGAGCAAAGGTCGACGGGACGTACCCGTGGGTCGCTGTGAGCGGATCGATGCTGTGCGGGTTCATGCTGCTGCACAAGGTGCACTCGCCGCAGTACACGCTGTGGCTGCTGCCCTTCCTGGTGCTGCTTCGCGTCCCGTGGGGACTCGTCGCCGCGTATCTGCTCGTCGATCTGTCGATGGGAATCGGCGTCTTCAAGTACTTCGCCGCGTTGGCCTCGGGTGCCGATGCCAACGACGAGGAGTTCTTCGTTCTCGTCGGGGTGTGGGGACGAGCGCTGCTGCTGATCGTGCTGTTCGTCTTGTTCATCCGAGCGCACGCGCGGATTCCGTCGAACGACGAAACCGACTCCGAGTCGGTAACGTCTCGCCCGCCGGCATCGACATCGTTGACGACATCATCGGGGCAGTAAGGCGCACAGTGGGGCGGGGACATGACGCAGGCGTCACGATCGCAGGGGAACACCGGGGAGCAGATCACCGAAGTACGACGCGTCGGCCTCGTCGAGGACCACGAATCGGTAGCGCTCGGACTCAAGGCAATGCTCGCGGACGAACCCGATCTAGAACTGGTGTCCACCGCCGCCACGGTCGCTGAGTTGCTCGCCCAGCAGCAGACATTCGATCTGGTCGTGCTCGATCTTCGTCTCGGTGACGGTTCGTCACCCCGCTCGAACGTGGAGCAGTTGCACGCCGCAGGCGCGCGCGTCCTCGTCTACACCGGTGCCGAGAACGCCTTCCTGGTTCGCTCGGCAGCCCGTGCAGGCGTGCTGGGCGTGGTCCGAAAGTCCGCACCCGCAGCGGCGATCGTCTCCGCGATCCGACGCGCGGCGAGCGGCGGGCAGGTCGTGACGACGGACTGGGCTGCCGCGATCGACGGTGATCCGCAGCTACCCGACGTCGGACTCAGTCCACGTCAGCGCGAGGTACTCGCCCTCTACGCGTCGGGCGAGAAGGCCGGACGCGTCGCCCGCCTGGCCGGACTGTCCGAGCAGACCGTCAACGACTACCTGGTTCGGATCCGCAACAAATACGCCGAGGCGGGGCGTCCGGCACCGACGAAAACCGATCTCTACAAGCGAGCGGTCGAGGACGGCTGGCTCCCGATGCCCGAGCTACCTCCGCAGGATTGACTCGACGACGGCGGCCCTGCTGTGGTTCATCCCACAGTCTCGGCACGAGGGAAACGCATGGTTGACGGTTCAATGCCCCTAATTGTCAGGGCAGAAAACCTGCGCATTACCTGTGAGAATCGTTCTCATTGGTTTAGTTGGTCTCAACCCACTTCGGCGCCCGGGAGATCTGATGTCCGCTCTGCTCGACCCCATGCCCTCCGAGAGCGGCTCATCGCTCCCGGCACCGCTTCGCTCACGTGGCCCCATCAGCCTGGTTCCGCCCCCCATGCAGATACACCCCGTTCCCGCCGCTGCGAGCCCGTTCCCGCCCCGACCGGATCTGACCGACCGCGAGATCGAGGTCCTGCTCTGCTGGATTCGACACGATTCGAAGACCGAAGTGGCGAAGGCACTGTTTCTCTCGCTCGGCACCGTCAACACCCACCTCACCCGCATTCGGGCCAAGTACACCTCTGTCGGGCGCCCGGCACCGACCAAGGCGGGGCTCGTCGCGCGAGCACTGCAAGACGGGCTCGTCGATATCTCGGAGCTGTGAGACCGCCGGTCAGACGCTGACGGCGGTCTCCACGCCTTCCTTCTCGAGACGCTTGTTGCGTCGGATGCTGCTCAGCAGAGCGGCTCCGATGAACAGGATTCCCACGAAACCGGTGATCAACTCGTTGATGTGCACACCGATCGAGACCAGCAGGATGATGGACAACGCACCGATCGCCCAGTGCGCACCGTGCTCGAGGTACACGTAGTCGGACAACGTTCCCTTGCGAACCAGGAAGACCGTGATCGAGCGGACGAACATCGCGCCGATGAAGCCGAGGCCGAGCGCGATGATGATGGGGTCCGCGGTGATGGCGAAGGCACCGATGACACCGTCGAACGAGAAGGACGCGTCGAGCACCTCGAGGTAGAGGAACAGGAAGAACCCGGCCTTACCCGTCGCCTTCGCCAATTCGCTCGGACCGTTCGAGGACTCCTCGCCCTCTTCTTCGACGTGGAAGAGCTCACCGAGACCGTTGACCGCGATGTACGTGATCATGCCGAGCACACCGGAGACCATGACGGTGGAGATCTTGTCGTCGTCGGCGAGGAATTCGGCGCTCAGTACCAGCAGCAGGCCTGCGACGACCACGGACAGCTGATCGAGGCGGCCGATGCGAGCGAGGGGCTTCTCGAGCCAGCTCAGCCAGGTGATGTCGCGGTCCTCGAAGATGAAGCCGAGGAAGAGCATGAGCAGGAACATGCCGCCGAATGCAGCGATCTGCGGATGCGCGTCGGTGAGGAGTGTCTCGTAGCTGGGAGAACCGTCCGGGAAGGTCGCGGCGCCGTCTGCCGGCGGGTTCAGCGCCAGATCGATGGCGGCGACCGGACCGAGGCCCGACGCAGCCCAGACGATGACCAGCGGGAACAGCAGCCGCATACCGAACACGGCGATGATGATGCCGATGGTGAGGAAGATCTTCTGCCAGAACTCGCTCATGCGTCGCAGCACGGTGGCATTGATGACGGCATTGTCGAAGGACAGCGACACCTCGAGCACACCGAGGATGAGAACGAGGATCATCGCCTCGATCCCGCCGTACAGGAAAGCCACGATGACGGACACGATGGTGACCGCGATCGACCATCCGAAGATCTTCACAACCACAGTCGTGGCCCTTCTCGAGACTAAAGACGGAAAAACCCCCGCCCATCATGAATGACGAGGCGGGGGTACTCCCAATCTTGAGAGGGTCTTTACTACACGTTTACTCCGAAATCGCGCGCGATTCCTGCGAGTCCGGACGCGTAGCCCTGACCGACTGCGCGGAACTTCCACTCCGCACCGTTGCGGTACAGCTCACCGAAGACCATCGCGGTCTCGGTGGAGGCATCCTCGCTGAGGTCGTAGCGAGCGAGCTCGGAGTTGTCGGCCTGGTTGATGACGCGGATGAACGCGTTGCGCACCTGACCGAACGACTGCGAGCGTGCGTCCGCATCGTAGATCGATACGGGGAAAGTGATGGTCTCGATCTCCGGCGGCACAGCGGCGAGATCGACCTTGATCTGCTCGTCGTCTCCGTCGCCCTCACCCGTGGTGTTGTCGCCGGTGTGCTCGATGGAGCCGTCGGGAGACTTCAGGTTGTTGAAGAACACGAAGTGCCCGTCGCTCAGGGCCTTCTTCGTCGAGTTCAGAGCGATGGCGCTGGCGTCGAGATCGAAGTCGGTGCCGGTCGTCGTGCGGATGTCCCATCCGAGACCGACCACAACCGCGGTCAGGTTCGGAGCTGCCTTGGTGAGCGAGACATTGCCACCCTTGCTGAGGCTGACGCCCATGGAGAGGTCCTTTCGCAATTGGTTTCCCGTTACGGGTTCAACCGTAGTGGGAATGTCCGGTTCTTGGACGTACTCCGCCAACGAGTACGACATCGCCAGGGTTCCCGTCAGTACTATCGAACAGGTGACAAGTCGCTGGCCTGGGGTGTTCCGCCGGGGTGCCGAAGCGGACGCCGCCGCGCGTCGTTCCCAGGACAACGCTGTCGCCGCGTTTCTCGACATGGACAAGCGTCAGTCCATCGCCTCGGCGGGCGTCGAGGCCTCCACCGCACTGCGCCCCCAGGATCGACTCGCCGGCCGATGGACCGACACCGAGAAGCAGTGTTTCGACGCCGGAGCCGCCTACCTCGCTGCCGTCGAGCAGTTCGACGGAATCACCACCCCGGCCGCCAGATCGGCCTTCGACCGAGCGACCGCGCTTCTGCACGATGCCAGCACTGCCGTGGACCGGTTCTACGACGCTCATCGAGGCACCCTCGAGCAGGCCTCCGCTCAGTTCGCCGCCACCCCGCGCCTGGTCCAGGACGCCTTGGCCGAGGCCGACGCAGCCCGATCCACCGTCGACGAACAGTTTGCCGGCTACCCATCACTCCGGCAGGCCTGGCGCGAACTCGATTCGGCAACAACGCAATTGCAGGCCGACCAGCGTGACCCCCTGCGTGCCCGAGAGCACGCCGCCCTGGTCCGTGACCGGGCCGCGGCACTGCGGGCTGCCGTGGACTCGGCCCCGGGACGCCTTCAGGAGGCCAAGACGGCACTGGCCTCGGTGCGCACCCGAATCGAAGCCGTGCGAACGAGATCCGAGGGCATTGCCCCGGCATTCTCGAGCCTGCTTCGGGAGTTCAACGCCAAGAGCTCGGCAGACCTGTCTCGCAACGAACGGTCGAGTGCGCGTCACATCGAGCAGGCCGACGAGGATCTGAGCGCGGCGCGTTCGGCACTCGGTGCGGGCAATCCCGAACACGCACTGGATCTGGTGACCCAGGCGCGCCAACACCTGAGCGATGCCGAACAACTGGTCGACGCGGTCACCGATCGAGTTCGGCTACTGCGCGCGGTCAAGGCCGATCCGAAAGAGACCGAGAACAAAGTGCGGTTCAAACTTCGTGACGCTCAACAACTCGCGATCAATCGCGGTCTGGTTGCCGAATGGGGCTCGGTGTTGGATGCTCAGCTCGCCCGGATCGACAGGGCGAGCACGGCGCTGACGGGTACCCATCCCGACTACTGGTCATATCTGCAGGATCTGGATACCATTTCGGACTTCATCGCAGGCGTGATCGACCGCATGCGTACCTCGCACTGATCACATTCACACGAAGGACAGTGGTGCAACACTTTCGCCATCTCGACGCAGACACCCGTGACCGAGTGTTCTTCCTGCAGCCGGAGGACATCGAGACGAGCGACGGAAACGACCTCGTGGCAACGGCTCTCGGCGCAACGCTGTACATCCCGGCGACGCGTCCCGACCTGACCGCGACGGTGAACAAACGCACCGACGAGGGGGTGCGGTCCATCGTCATCGATCTCGAAGACGCTGTGGCGGACCATAATCTGGAAGAAGCGCTGGCCAACACCGTGCGAACTCTGAACGAACTCTCGGGTTCGAGATCGCTCGTGTTCGTTCGGGCTCGTACCGCCGCGCACATCCGCAGCATCTGCGCCGGCCTCGACCACGGTGCCGCCGGGCTCGCGGGATTCGTCGTACCGAAGTTCACGGCAGCACGCGGAGCCGAGTCCCTCGACGAGATCGTCGCCGCATCGAAGGCACACGGCACCCGTCTGTTCGCCATGCCCGTCCTCGAATCCACGGAAGTGGTGCACCGGGAGACGCGCGACGCGGAACTCGTTGCCATCCGTGAACTCCTCGGCCGCTATCGCGACACGGTGCTGGCGGTGCGCATCGGTGCCACCGACATGTGCGGGACCTTCGGCATCCGCCGCGACCGCGACCTGACGATCTACGACGTCCGCGTCGTCGCCGACGTCATCAGCGCGATCGTCAATCACCTGGGCCGGTACGACGGATCGGGATTCGTCATCACCGGACCGGTGTGGGAGTACTTCGCAGACCACGAACGCATGTTCCGTCCCCTGCTGCGTCAGACGCCGTTCGTCGATCAAGAGGCCGTACGCTTCCGCCAGCAATTGGTCAGCAGCGACCTCGACGCCCTCCTGCGCGAGGTGGCACTCGACCGTGCGAACGGCATTCAGGGCAAGACCGTCATCCACCCCTCGCACGTGCCTGCGGTGCACGCACTGTCTGCAGTGACGCACGAGGAGTACCACGACGCACTCGACATTCTCTCGTCCGACCAGGGCGGCGTCCAGGCATCCGGCTACCGCAACAAGATGAACGAACTGGGCCCGCACCGCAATTGGGCGAAGCAGACGATGGTGCGCGCCAAGGCGTTCGGCGTCACCAACGAGGGGATCACGTTCGTGGATCTACTGACCGCACTGGCACAGCGATGAACGCGAATCCGGCCGACGGCATCGTGCTCACCGACACCGGCTCGTCGTCGTCCTGGACGGCAACACAATTGGTGCGTCCCGGTCTGCGTCGCAACCCCCGCCGCGCCCACCTGCTGGTCTCGACAGTGCTCGGCAAACACATACCCGTCGACCCGGACGTCGTGATCGCCGCCGGCAACGAACTGGCCGCTCTGGTGCGCACCGCGGTGAACGGTTCCGATGTCGACGTTCTCGGATTCGCAGAAACGGCAACGGGATTGGGCCATACGGTTGCGACGGCTCTGGACGCACACTGCTACCTGCACTCGACGCGTCGCCCCGTTCCCGGCATGACCGTGCACGGCGAGTTCGAGGAGGGTCACTCGCACGCCACCGACCACCTGCTGATGCCCACCTCGGCCGACCTGCTCGCCGGCGACCTGCCGTTGATACTCGTCGACGACGAGATCTCGACCGGCGCGACCGCCTTGGATGCGTTGCGACAGATTCACGCGTCGGCCGAGCGCGCGCACTACGTCATCGCATCCCTGGTGGACATGCGCACCGCCGAGCATCTCGCTGCTGCCGCTGCGGTGGCAACGGAACTCGGCGTTCGAATCGACAACGTGAGCCTGGCGCAAGGATCGGTCGAGCTGGAGCAGGGTCTGGTGGAGACGGTGCTGGACCTACCCGATCCGGTGTTCAATCCCACTGCTGCACAGCCCGGTTCGGTTCGTCGAGTCGACGCCCACTGGCCGGCGACCCTGCCCGACGGCGGCCGCCACGGATTCCTCCGATCCGACGCGGCAGGTTTCGACTCCGCGATCGACGATCTGTCGGCCACGGTCGCTGCAGCGCTCCCCGAATCGGCACCGGTGGTCGTCATCGGCCACGAGGAGCTGATGTATCTGCCGCTTCGACTCGCGGCGGCACTGCAGAAGCGGGGACACCGTGCCCTGTTCCAGACCACCACCCGGTCACCGGCATACGTTCTCGACGTGCCCGACTACCCCCTGCGCCGCGGCTTCGAATTCGCCGCGCCCGAGGACGAATCGGGACTGCGCTACCTCTACAACGCGTCCGGGCCGCACGAGGCGACACTGGTGCTCGTCGCCGACGCCCCCGCCGACACCGACGCCCTCGCGGCAGCCGCCGAGACTCTCGCCGCGTCGGGCACCGACGTACTCCTCGTGGTCGTGACCGGAGCCGACCCGGTGGCACTCGAGGTCTCGCGGCGGGCACAACCACTCCGCGGACCCGAGTTCGGCTCCTACGCAGCGGACGAAGTCACCTGGCTGCTCAAGGACCTCTCGTCGGTCTCGCTCGAAGCAGGAATCGAAGAGCGGGAGAAGCGCATTCAGGCCGGCGAGGCCCACTACGCCGAATCGCTCCCGGTCGAGTACCAACCGGATCTCGCCTACCGCGAACTGTTCGAGAAAGTGCTGCAGGAGAGTGCAACGCGGCTGGCGGTCGCGGTCGGAACCGTCACCGAGGTCGTGCTGGCCGAGCGCGGCCACGACATCGCACTCGCCTCGCTGGCCCGCGCGGGCACCCCCGTCGGAATTCTCATGCGCCGCTGGGCCTTCGCAGCCCACGGCATCGAAATTCCGCACTACGCCGTCTCGATCGTGCGCGATCGAGGTATCGACGCCGTCGCACTGCGCTACCTTGCCGAGCACCACGACTCACGCTCGGTGGTGTTCGTCGACGGCTGGACCGGCAAGGGTGCGATCGCCCGCGAACTCACCGCCGCACTCCGCGACTTTCCCGGAGCCGAGTTCGACGACGACCTCGCCGTGCTCGCCGATCCGGGCAACTGCGCGCGCACGTACGGCACCCGTGACGACTTCCTGATCGCGTCGGCCTGCCTCAATTCGACTGTGTCGGGCCTGGTTTCACGTACCGTGCTCAACGACGAACTGATTCGCCCCGGTGACTTCCACGGCGCGAAGTACTACGCCGATCTCGCGCCCGACGACGTCTCGCGTCACCTGCTCGACACCGTCGCTGCACGTTTCGAAGACGTCCGGGAGGAGGTCGCCGCCTCGGTGACCGCCGTGCTCGCCTCCGACCGAACCCCCACCTGGACGGGATGGGCATCGGTGGAGAAGGTCCGCGAGGAGTACGGCATCTCGCACGTCAATTTCGTCAAACCCGGCGTCGGCGAGACCACTCGGGTGCTGCTGCGCCGTGTCCCGTGGCGGGTGCTGGTGCGGGACGCCGATGCGCCCGAGCACGAACACATTCGGATGCTCGCCGCGGCCAGGGGAGTACCGGTGGACGTGGTTCCCGACCTCGCCTACTCCTGCATGGGGCTGATCAAGAACGTCTCGAACGCGGACGCGTCGTGAGCTCTCTCGTCGCGGTGGATCTCGACCGTACGATGATCTTCTCCGAGGGCGCACTCGGAGTGCCCCTGGACGATTCGTTCGAGTGTGTAGAGATGTACGAGGGAAAGCCACTGTCCTACATGAGCTCTCGCTCGGTTGCACTCCTTCGAGAGTTGAGCGAGACCGTGATCGTGGTGCCGACCACCACGCGAACCATCGAACAGTTTCGACGGATCGCGCTGCCCGGCGCACCCTGGCGATACGCCATCACCAGCAACGGCGGCAACATCCTCGTCGACGGTGAGCCGGACATGCATTGGCGCAACGGGTTCGCGTTGGATCTGGCGGGCATCGGTGCAGAGTTGAGATCGCGGGTCTCCGAGGACTGGGTGCTCAAGTACCGCGAGGCCGACGGCCTGTTCTGCTACCTGGTGGTGAACACGGCCGCTGTGCCCGAGGGCTTCGTCGCGGAGTGGTCGCAGTGGTGCGCCGCTCGGGACTGGAACGTCTCGCAACAGGGGCGCAAGATCTACACGATGCCCAACGCGGTGTGCAAGAGCTCTGCGGTGGCCGAGGTTCGGACCAGGCTGATTCAGGACGGCACCCTCGACGCCGATGCCCGAGTCTTCGCCGCCGGTGACGGGGCGCTCGACGCCGAGATGCTCATCGCGGCCGACGCCGCGATCCGTCCGCGGCACGGTGAACTGGAGCTGCTCGGATTCACCCGGCCCGGGTTGACCGTCACCGACTCCTCCGGCGTCCGGGCCACCGAGGAGATCCTCGAGTGGCTGCGGAACCGAACCGCCGTGCGCCGCGTCTAACTGTTCGTCGGGTAGACAGACGCGGGGCAAGGGGTGGGTATGACGGATCCGTACGAGGAACTCGCAGCGACGATCGACAAGATCGTCACCAGTACGTTCGTGACGCCGGTGGGTCCCGAATTTCTCGACTCCGTTCTGGACGCGGCATTCGAGAAGGCGAACGTGGCCCTCGACTACCGCGGCGAGTTCGAGCCGACCGAAGTGGTCATCACCGAGGCGTTCGAGGTGATGCCGCACGAGCAGATCGTGACCATGGTCGAATCGCTGGGAACCGCCACCATCGTGAACTCGTCCAAGAACTGGAACGACTTGTCCGCTGCCGCAACCACCGGATCCGACGGCTTCCGTTCCGGCATCGAGGCGGCCATGACGTCGGGCTGGTCGGGACCGACAGCCGACGCCGTCCGCGGCGGTGTGGGCAACTACGTCTCGTCCGCGACCGCGCTGTCCACCTCGATGAGCTTGATCAGCAACAAATTGCTCGAGGCGCACTCCGGCTTCACACAGACACAGTCGCGGATGCCACCGGTGGTTGCGGCACCTGTGAGCAGCATGATCGATGCCCTTCTGCCCATTCCCTTCGCCGCGAAGGATGCAGTGTCGGCCCGAGAGGAGCAGCAGGAAGAAGCACGCCGAATCATGCGCTCGGTCTACGTACCAGGGGTATTGCAGTCCGATTCCCAGGTCCCCGTGCTACCGGCAGCGCACGACCCGGTCGCTGACGGTGGCGGTTCCAGTGGAGGCTGGGGACTCGGCACCTCCGCCGGAGGCGGAGGTATCGGCTCGACCTCGGGCACCACCGGCGCGGACGGAGGAGATTCGGCGGCCCGGACGGCTGCAACACAGGCGCAGGCCGGCGGCGCCGAGGCTGCCGAAGCGGGTCGGAGCGGTACTGCTGCGTCGGAGCAGCCCGGGTCGAGCGGTTCGGGTTCCCTGCCTCCGGCCGACAACTCCGGTGAAACTCGCGCCGCAGCGGCCACCGGGCCGGGTGCTTCCGGCGGTGGTACGGGTTCGGGGGTCGGCGCGGGTCCCGGCGGCGGCTACGGCGGAACAGGACCGGGCGGCAGCGGCTTCGCCGGATCCAATGGTTCGGGCTACGGCGGCGGCGCGGGATACGGAGTCGGATCCGGAGGCAGTTCCGGTGCCGGATCGAGTTACGGCGGATCGGTTCTCGGCCCTCCGATCGGTGGCGGGGCGGGCGGCGGGGCAGGCGGTACCGGTGGTCCCGGCAGCGCAGCTGCGGCGGCCGGGCGCGCGGGAGCGCACGGCATGCCGGGAATGGGTGCCATGGGCGGTGCGCGCGGTGCCGGCGACAACGACGGCGAACACGCAACTCCCGGTTACCTCGTCGACGTGAGCAACGGCAGCGAATTGATCGGCGATCTGCCTCTGGTTGCACCTCCGGTACTCGGCGGCTGACGATGACGAGCTGGACCATGCCCGGCATCGACTTCATGATGCTGTGCAGTCGATTCGGACGCGACCGACTGCCGTATCCCCTGGTGGTCACCATCGACGTCGAGACCGTGGACGAACTCCGACAACTGCGGCGGGAGGCGTCGACGAGGATCGACGCGATGATGGACGAGAAGCTCGGCGCAGCTGTTCGGACCATCGTCGACCCGATCGTTCGTATCGAATGTCGAGGCGAGACAACCGATTCCCACTACGGAATCGTCCGCAGCCACGCAGCGATTCGTCACGACACGGCCGCGGTACTCACCCAGGAGCCGGGGCCCGACGCCTCCTCCGGCGGTGCCGTCACCATCGAACTGACCGACCCGGCCCATGCCCCCGCCGTAGCTCTCGGATCCGTACCCACTGTTGCTGCCGGCCACCGACCGGCCGAGCGACTCGAACGCGCCACTGCTGCAGCGACTTCGGGCGGGTCGCATCTGTCCACCGCGACCCGGGGTGCGACGGCGGACGAGCAGTTCCGGTCGTTCTTCGACCGCCCACGGTCTGCAGTCGGCGAGATCATCGTCGCGCGTGGCAAGACCTACGACAACCGCCGCGACACCGATGCCGTCTCGTTCTTCTGGATGGACTTCGAGCAGGACGGCCGGTACATCGTGCACTCCGCACAGACGATCGACATTGCGCCTGCCGATACCGCCGGCCTGGCGTCGGAAATCGAGCGACATGTGGCGGCTGCTCTGAGGCGGTGAACACGGCCGGCCCTTGACACCCTATCGATAAGCGATAGGTTATCGATATTCGTTGTTATCGATTATCGATAGGGAGGCGGCGGGATGGCATACGGACTGAGCTCGATGCGGACGAACAAATGGTCGATGGTGTTCTATGCGGCACTGGCCGTGGGCTGGTCCGGCTGGAAAATGTGGAAATACCACTCCTCGGACTACGTCGTCGCCACGGTCGAACCCGAATCGAACACACCGCCCGTCGAGTTGTTCGGGGGCCAGTTGCAACCGGGAAACTCGGTCGAGCTCAGTGTTCCGAAGGCCGAGATCACGCGGCTGCTGGGCTTCATCGACGTGATGCGCTACGGCGCAACCGTCGTCGGTCTGGTCATCATCCTGGTGGGTCTGCTGTTCTTCTACCGCTTCTGCAACCGCGTGATCGCGGGGAATCCCTTCACCAACGCCGCGCGCACCGACGTCGTGCTGATCGGTGTGTGCATTCTCGCGTACCCCATCATCACTGGGTTCATGAACATGCTCGGCACCAACAGCGTCGTCGGTGCGCTCGAGCTGAGCACGACCATCGACACTGCGCGGCCTGTCACCGGTCTCTGGATCGCGATCGCCGTGTCGACCTTCCTGCAGTTCGTCTACGCCGCCATCACCCAAGGCACCAAGCTCGCGCGCGATGCCGATGGTTTGGTCTGATGGCGGAGGAATTCGTCGACCACCTCGTCGTCTGCCATCTGGGCGAGATTCTCGACGCCCGCGGAATGACGCTCGCCGAGCTCTCGCGTCTCGCTGGGGTCAGCGTCGTCAATCTGTCGGTGCTCAAGAACGACCGAGCCAAGGCCATCCGATTCTCGACACTCACCGCCGTCTGTCGCGTCCTCGGCTGCACACCGGGCGACCTGTTCACGCTCCGCCAGATCTGACCGCCACCGAATCGCAGCCACACCAGTCGGACAAATCGAACAAGTACATTGGATGACGGTAACCAGCACTTCGAGAGAGAGTCCACCACATTGTCTGCTCCGGCCGGTCAACCGTTGTCCAAGGGTCAGAACGGCCCCCTCACCGTCGGTGACGTCGTCGTCTCCATTGCATTGGCCGTACCTGCGGACCTGTCTGCGCTGCTGGTCACCGACGCCGGAAAAGTACGCACCGACGCCGATTTCGTGTTCTTCAACCAGCCCACCGGCCCCGGCGTGCGCCTCGAGCCCGGTCAGGGCGGACCGGCCCGGCTCGCCGTATCGCTCGCTGCAGTTCCCGCCGACATCGAGCAGATCCGCGCCGTCATCACCCTCGACGACGCGTCGAGCAACTTCGGTCGATCCGCCGCTCCCGTTGCGCGAGTGAGCGACGCAAGCGGAAATGTGCTGTACGAGTACACGATCGACGGTTTGAGCTCGGAGTCGATCGTGATCGCGCTGGAGATCTACCGCCGTCAGGGAAGCTGGAAGGTGCGAGCCGTCGGGCAGGGTTACGCGGGCGGGTTCGCCGCGCTGGTGACCGACCACGGTGTGTCCGTGGACGACGCTCCTGCTCCTGCCCCGACACCTCCTCCCGCCCCCGCCACTCCACCGCCGCCTGCTGCGCCGCCCGCACCACCCGCCGCCCCGGTCCGCACCGAGGCTCCGGAAGTCAGCCTCACCAAGGCCAGGCCCGTCAGCCTCACGAAGGGCCAGAAGGTCACCCTGCGCAAGGACGGCGGCGTGGCTCTGACGGTCATTCGAATGGGCCTCGGCTGGGACCCGGTGACCACTCCGAAGAAGGGCGGATTGTTCGGCGGCGGCGGCCGAGCCGCAAACATCGACCTCGACGCGTCGGCGATCATGCTCGCCGACCGCAACGTCAACGATGTCGTCTACTACGGGCAGCTCAATGCCAAGGACGGTTCGATCGTGCACCAGGGCGACAACCTCACCGGCGAGGGCGAGGGCGACGACGAGGTGATCGTGGTCGACCTGACGCGGGTACCCAAGCACGTGACCGGCATCGTCTTCACGGTGACCTCGTACCGCGGTCAGACGTTCGAGCAGGTCGCGAACGCCTTCTGCCGTCTGGTCGACAACACCACCAACACCGAACTGGCCCGCTTCACCCTGCAGGGTGGCATGCCGTTCACCGGTCTGGTGATGGCCAAGGTGTACCGCCAGGGCAGTGAATGGAAGCTCCAGGCCATCGGCGACGGCATTCAGGCCAAGCACGCCGGTGAAGCCGTCAAACAGCTCGGCCGCTATATGTGACCGGTCGCCGGGCGGTCCGATACGAAGCGGTCCGATCTGCAGCGCCGTCGAGCACGCCACCGAGCGGATCGACGGCGCTGCCGTTTCGAATCAGATCCTCGGCCGGACGGTAGATCTGCCGAACGATCAACGCGCACAACCCGATCACGGCAACATCGCGCACCACGACGGTCGCGGTGAACCACTGTTCGGGGAGGCCCTTGTTCTCCACACCCAGGTAGTAGTACATCCGCGGGAACCAGACGAATGCGTCGATCGTCATCCACGCCAACAGAATTCGACGATGCGGTAGTGCCAGTACGGCCAGCGGAACCAGCCACAGCGAATACTGCGGGCTCCATACCTTGTTGGTGAGCAGGAACCCGGCGACCACGAGGAACACCAGTTGCGCGAGCCGCGGCCGCGTCGGTGCCGTCGTGCCGATGTACGCGATGAGCGCACACACGAGGGCGAACAACACGAGCGTCACGGCATTGAGCACCAACGGTTTGTCGCCCGGGTACAGGGGACCGTCGAAACCGGTCCAGCCGGTGAACGAGGTGACGACGTTGTACAGCGAATCCGGGTCGGCACCGCGCTCGGAATTGAGCCGGAAGAATTCGTACCACCCCGACGGATACAGCAGCGCGAGAGGAAGATTGACCGCCAGCCAGGCACCGATCGCGGCGCAGGCAGTGATGCCCCACTCCCGCATCTTGCCGGTGCGCCAGCACAGCACCAGCAGGGGTCCGAGGAACAGGAGGGGATAGAGCTTGGTGGCACCGCCGAGACCGATCAGAACCCCGGCCAGAACCGGCCGCTTCTTGGCCCACGCCAGCAAACCGGTGAGCGCGAAAGCCGTTGCGAGAGCGTCGAAATTGGTGAATCCGTGCACGATCACCAGCGGCGACACCGCTACGAGGGCGGCATCCCAGATACGGCGTCCGGCAGCTATGGCGGTAGCCCACACGGTGACCAACCAGGCGACGGCCAGGCCCAGGGCAACCACGTTGAAGTAGACGACGACCGGCAACGCCTGCGGGAGGAAACTCAGTGAGTTCCAGGCCTTTCCGACGACCATGGAGCCGTACTGGTAGAGCCCCGCGATAACCGGGTACTCCATGTACCGAATCTGACTCGACCCGTCGGCCTTGGTTTCTTCCCAGGACTTCTTGTACGGGAACGCACCTTGATCGAGTCGCTCCGCCCCGTACAGCGGCACGGTATCGGAATAACACATCGCCACGTACTGACGACTGCCACTCCAATCGAGTCCGAGTTCGCCGCCCGGTCCCACCGGTGCCTGCTGGATACACGCAGCCTTGGCGAACCAACCGAAGCTCAGGAAGATCACCGCCAGCAGCAGAACGACCCGTAGCGCGGTGAACCAGCGCTGCCGACCGACCAGCGCGTGCTTCCCGATCGGACCGCCGATGACCGAGGACAGTTCCTCGGTCATCGGATCGGTCCGACTGGGCAGGTCGCGGTCTGCGGCGCTCGCCGAATCGAGGCGACCCGGGCTCGCCACTGCTCGACCCTTGCGGTCGGGTTCGGTCGTCACCGCCGGCGTCGCTACTGCCCGGGCGTTGCCGGTTCGGGCGCTGCCGGTTCAGGCGCCGCCGGTTCGGGTTCTGCGGGCTGCGCCGGTGCCAGTCCGGGCAGCGGGATGGTCACGCCGGGCAGAATCTCGACCTGCCGCGGAGTGATGACGACCGGCGGCGAGATCTCCGTCGGAATCGGCAAGGTCACCTGCGGCGGAGCTGTCGATGGTGCCACCGTGGCCGTCGGGGCCGGAGCTGAGTACTGCGGCACACCGGCCTGACCCGCAATGGCCTCTGGCGTCGGGAAGGTCTCGTTCGAGGTGCCTTCCAACGTGCCGTCCATCGTGTCTTTCCAGATGTCCGACGGTATGCCCGATCCGTAGATCGGTCCGCCGTAGCTGTTCTCCAGCGGCAGACCCTGCTCGGTACCGACCCACACGGCGGTGGACAGCGACGGCGTGTAACCGACCATCCAGGCGTCCTTGTTCTGCCCGGTGTCTCCGAGCTGAGCGGTACCGGTCTTGGCTGCCGACTGGCGACCGCCTGCGAGGTTGTGACCGTTGGAGTAGCCGGCGATCGGGCGCATCGCCGAGGTCACGTTGTCCGCGACCGCGGCCGAGACGACCTGCTGGCCGGCTTCGGGAGCACGGTCGAGCAGCACGGTGCCGTCGGCGGTGACGACCTTCTGGACGAAGTGCGGCGTGTGATAAACCCCGGACGCAGCGAGTGTCGCGTAGGCCGAGGCCATGTCGATGACGCGAGATTGGTACTGGCCGAGCACGACTCCGTAGTTGGGGCCTGCGTTGTCGGGCTCGGTCAGGGTGGGGCCGACGCCCTCGATCTCCTGCGGGATACCGAGCTTGTGCGCCATGTCCGCGATGGCCTGCGGGCCGTTGTCCATCCCGAGCATCATTCGATAGAAGCTGGTGTTCAGAGAACGCTTCAGCGCTTCGGCGATGGTGCACGTTCCACAGGAGGCACCCTCGACGTTGCTGATCTCGATGCCGTTGACGTCGAGCGGGGAGCTGTCGTACATCTTCGAGAGCGGAATGCCCTGATCCAGCGCAGCGGCCAGGCCGAACACCTTGAACGACGATCCGGTCTGCAAGCCGGACTGGGCGAAGTCGAATCCTCGTCCGTCCGCGCCGCCGTAGTACGAGCGAACCGCACCGGTGCGCGGATCGATCGACACCGAGGCCGTCCGCAGCTCGGACGGTTCACCCTCGAGATTGCTGGTCGCGGCATCCACCGCGGCCGCCTGGGCCTTCGGATCGATGGTCGTGGTGATCTGCAGGCCCTCGGTGTTGAGGTCCTGATCACTGATACCGACAGCGGACAGCTCGCGCAGCACCTGGGCCTTGATCAAGCCGTCCGGCCCGGCATCCTGGGCGTCACCGGTATCGACCTGTGCGCTCGGGACCACTGCCGGGAACATCATCGCTCCCCGCTGGGTCGCGTCGAGCTGCCCCTGCGAGACCATGCCGTCGAGCACGTAGTCCCAACGAGCTTGCGCGCCGGTCGGGTTGAACTCGGGATCGAGATTGGATGGCTGCTGGATGACCGCCGCCAGGACCGCACCCTCTTCGACGGAGAGCTGATCCACGGACTTGCCGAAATACGCCGTCGACGCCGCTGCGATGCCGTACGCACCGCGACCGAAGTAGATGGTGTTGAGATACGCAGCGAGAATGTCGTCCTTGGACCACTGACGCGCCATCTTCGAGGAGATGACCAGCTCACGCATCTTGCGGGTCAGCGTCCGATCGTTACCGACCAACGCGTTCTTCACGTACTGCTGAGTGATGGTCGAACCGCCGCCGGCGCTGTCGCGTCCGAGCACATTGTCACGGACGGCTCGGCCGAAGCCAGTCACCGAGAATCCGGGATTGGAGTAGAAATCGCGGTCCTCGGCCGAGAGCACGGCGTTACGCACATGCTCCGGAATCTGGTCGATCGTCACATCGGTGCGGTTGCCCTCGGGTGGCACCACCTTGCCGAGCACACTCGAGCCGTCGGCGGCGAAGATCGTGGCGACCTGGTTGGTCCTGATGTCGCCGGGACGCGGCACGTCCTCGACGGTGTACGCCACCATGAACGCCAGGATCGGCACGATCAGACCCAGGGCGATCAACGCGTACATCGTGCGTCGAACGACCCGCCACTTGGACTTCTTCTTCGTTTTCGCGGCGGGACCTCTTTCGGGCGGCTCGGGCGGTTCGCTGCCCGAGGAGAGAACTGATGGATCGTTCGGTTCGTGGGGTGGTGGCACAGAGCCGGACCGAGTGACGCCCGTCGGGGCAGCGGATCGAACCGGAGGCGCGATGGGTGGCTCTCCGTACCGACGCTCGCCGTAGGGACGTTCGCCTGCGGGACGTCCACTCACCGGATCCACCGGCGGCCTGCCCTGCACGGGTCGGCTCTGCGGAGGCATCGGAGGACGGCCCTGCGGAGGCATCGGACGCTGGCCGGGAGGCGGCCCGAGACGCTGGCCGGGAGGAGGTCCCGGTCGCTGACCGGGAGGAGGCATCGGAGGACGACCCTGCGGAGGCATCGGACGTTGACCGGGAGGGGGTCCCGGACGCTGACCCGGAGGAGGTCCCGGACGCTGACCGGGAGGAGGCATCGGAGGACGACCCTGCGGAGGCATCGGACGCTGGCCGGGAGGAGGTACCGGGCGACGCCCGGGGGGATCGGAGTGTCGACTGCCGCGGGGCGGCCCGGGCACGTCGGGACGCCGTCCGGAGTCGCTACGGCCCGGTTCGTTGCTACCCGGGTTGTTGTCGTAGGGGGAACTCACGTACGAATCTCCAGTAATTTCGGCGGCCGCGTCGAATTCTCGGTGGACGAGATAGGCAGAGCGATTGTGTCACTCACTCGCTGTTCGACGGTTCGGTTGACGGGAACCCGACCGCGGACGACGGGGTTGCTTGGGCGCGGGGACGGCCCCGAGGACATAGGACTGGACGAGGTGGTTCCAACTGCACGACCTACACACCTCGACCACATGGACCGAGAACTCCTCCTGGGTCGACGCGAGGCGGACGAGTTCGTCCGCTGTTCTCGCCGACCCGGACAGGGCCCCGAGCTTCTCGCCGAACACCCAGGACACCAGCGTGAGCTGCTCCTTGCGGCAGATGGGGCACACCACGTCGCTGCCACGTCCATGGAACTTGGCAGCGCGAAGCAGGTACGGATCTGCATCACAGACCGCTGCGACACCCGTCCTACCGGAGTAGACCTCGGCCAGCAGCGACCGACGCTGAAGGGCGTAGTCCACCACCTGTCGCTGAAGTCGCACGAGGACCAGAGTACGTGCGGCCCCTCCGATGCGGACCTGCGAACCCCGCCTCGGCGGCGAGCAGGTCCTGTTTCGGCCTCGGGACACTGCGCTTCACCTGTGCCGACGCAATGATCTGTCGTTCGTGATCGATGAACACTGCGCTGATCCTCGACGTGGGCTTCACCGTCCGGTGCTTGCCCACCCTTCGGCCGTGACGTTCGCTGCGTGCAGGGTTCGATCCGCGGCGCCCAGGTCCGTCCGGTCCCTACACTCGCTCGCATGTTCGCCACATCGGGAATCCACGTGCGGCCCCGACGGGACAGTGACCTGAGCACCCTCCTACCCATCCTGCAACGTACGCACGAAACGCAGCGCTATCCCATGCGCGCAGCTGCGGTGCGAGCCGACTGGCTTGCTGCACCGAACGAACTCGCAGCCTGGGTCGCCGAATACGAGAACGCCGTCGTCGGACATGTAGCGCTGCACCCGACGGCATCACCGGAACAGGATCCCGGTGCGGACGATGCGAGCGCACAGTGGCAGCGAGCAACCGGGGTCGCTGCCGATCGACTCGCTGTCGTGTCGCGGTTGGTGACCGACGGCTCCGTACCGGGCAGCGGAACGACGTTGCTCGCACATGCAGTGAATGCGGCACGGGACGAAGGACAGGCACCGGTGCTGCTCGTCGATCCGAGCAGCGCCGCTCTCGGCTTCTACCGCAGGCGAGGCTGGCACCGAATCGGGACGGCTGCGCAGCAGTGGGGCGAGTACCGAGTCGACGCAGTACTCATGGTGGCACCGGTTCGCTGAACCGATCATCCGTCTGCCTCGCGGTGCAGGCCAATCCACGATTGCAGTCGCGAGCGGGCTCATCCGTCGGCGATGCGTCTATGGACTTGTCGCCGTCGATCGAGGTCGTCATGCGGTCGTGGTGTCGACCGGTCCGCTCGGGATCGCTCTACCGATACTCCGCACCGAGTTGTCAGAATATGTATCGGCGCGATACATTCTCCGATAGTGCGGTCAATCGCATCGCCATGATGTGATCGTTTGGATTCGAGAAGGGGGAGTTGCATGCTCGAGCTCGCAATTCTCGGACTGCTTCTCGAATCACCCATGCACGGTTACGAGCTCCGCAAGCGGCTGACCGGCCTGCTCGGAGCTTTTCGAGCGTTTTCGTACGGATCGCTGTACCCGGCACTCCGTCGACTTCAAACCGACGGTCTCATCGCCGAGGACGCCGGTCCCGACTTGCTCGTGAAGAGACGAGCAAAACGGGTGTATCAGCTCACCCCTCTCGGCAGGGAACGATTTGCCGAACTGGTGGCCGACACCGGACCGCAGAACTACACCGACGACGGATTCGGCGTACATCTTGCCTTCTTCAGTCGGACTCCCGCGGAAGCTCGAGTCCGCATTCTCGAAGGCAGACGTCGCCAGGTCGAGGAGCGCCGAGAAGGCCTCCGCGACGCTGTGGCCAAGGCGAACGGGACACTCGACCGCTACACCAGGCAGCTACACCAGCTCGGTCTCGAATCGAGCGAACGCGAGGTGCGCTGGCTCAACGAAGTCATCGCAGCCGAGCAGGCCGAACCCAACCCAGCACCGTCCCACACAGCACCAAACAGGACAGTCAAGACAGAAGGAGAACCCGACCATGGGTGAGAACAACAACGCAATCCGCGTGGCCATTGTGGGTGTGGGCAACTGCGCCTCATCCCTGGTCCAGGGTGTCGAGTACTACAAGGACGCGGACGAGAACGCCACCGTCCCCGGCCTCATGCACGTCATGTTCGGCAAGTACCACGTCCGCGACGTCGAGTTCGTCGCCGCGTTCGACGTGGACGCCAAGAAGGTCGGCTTCGATCTCTCCGAGGCCATCTTCTCCAGTGAGAACAACACCATCAAGATCGCCGACGTGCCCCCGAAGGACGTCCACGTCCTGCGCGGACCGACCCTCGACGGCCTCGGCAAGTACTACCGCGAGACCATCACCGAGGCCGACGGCGACGCCGTCGACGTGGCGCAGGCCCTGCGCGACGCCAAGGTGGACGTGCTCGTCTCCTACCTCCCCGTCGGATCCGAAGAAGCCGACAAGTTCTACGCACAGGCCGCCATCGACGCAGGCGTCGCCTTCGTCAACGCGCTGCCCGTCTTCATCGCATCGGATCCCGTCTGGGCCAAGAAGTTCGAGGACGCAGGCGTCCCCATCGTCGGCGACGACATCAAGAGCCAGGTCGGAGCCACCATCACCCACCGCGTCATGGCGAAGCTCTTCGAAGACCGCGGCGTGCAGCTCGACCGCACCATGCAGCTCAACGTCGGCGGCAACATGGACTTCCTCAACATGCTCGAGCGCACCCGCCTCGAGTCGAAGAAGATCTCCAAGACCCAGGCCGTGACGTCGAACCTGCAGAAGGAATTCAACGCCAAGGACGTCCACATCGGACCGTCCGACCACGTCGGCTGGCTCGACGACCGCAAGTGGGCCTACGTCCGCCTCGAAGGCCGCGCCTTCGGTGACGTTCCCCTGAGCCTCGAGTACAAGCTCGAAGTATGGGACTCGCCCAACTCTGCAGGCGTCATCATCGACGCAGTCCGCGCCGCCAAGATCGCCAAGGACCGCGGCATCGGTGGACCGGTCATCCCGGCTTCGGCCTACCTGATGAAGAGCCCGCCGAAGCAACTCGCCGACGACGTCGCTCGCGAACAACTCGAAGCGTTCATCATCGACGCGTAAAACCCAGCGGCACTGACGCCCGCCGGTCCACTCAACGTGACATTGACCCCCCAAAAGGCCACCAAATGTCACATTGAGTACCGGCGGGCGTTCGCTTATCCGGCTGCGGTGATTTCTCGCGGATCGAATGTCACCGTGATTTGCTTGATTCTTCCGTCCTCGATTCGCTGCCAGTTGGCGGTGCTCGCCGGGGATGCGATGGACGTGTGCAGATCGAACCACGTCAGTACGTTCGGGCCGTCCACGAAGACGTGGGCGATGTCGATGTCGGTGACGATCTCCGACATTCCTTTCAATCCGGCCACACATTCCGCGCCGTTGGCGGCTGCGCCCAGTGGGCCCCGGAACGTCGCGTCCTCGTGCAGGATCGACGCCAGGGTGTCGAAATCTCTGCTCCTCCAGGCCTCGAAGTAGGTCGCTGCAACTTCTTTCGTTGTCTGTGTCATGACATCGAGTCTTGAACGACCCGATCCAGAATTCCAACAGTTGGTTGCGATCATCATCAGAACTTCTACTCATAACTGCAGCTAGGCAATACGCGCTATCGTTCTCCGGTGGCCATCGATCCCACTTCCACGCATCCGGTCCTCGAACGCGTCCGCGCGCTGGCGTTCGCCTATCCAGAGGTGTCCGAGAAGATCTCCCACGGACGGCCGACCTTCCGCACGGCCTCGGTGTTCGTCTACTTCGGCGGTGGCGTCAAGGGCGGCGACCAATACGACCTCTCGATCCTCGTCAAATGCGAGAGCGCCGAGGAACAGCGCGCCTGCGAACTCGAACCCCGCTACTTCCACCCCGCCTACCTCGGCCCCGCCGGCTGGGTGGGATTCGACCTCGGTGATGCCGACGACGACGTCTGGGCCGAGGCCGCCGAACTGATCGACTGCAGCTACCGCGTCACAGCCCCGAAGCGAAACATCACCAGACTCGACGCCGGCGAGGGCCCCGATCTGGGAGTGCAGCAGTGGAATTGAGACAGCTGGAGTACTTCGTCGCGGTGGCCGAGGAAGCGAACTTCACTCGCGCCGCAGCCAGAGTGCACATCAGCCAATCCGGCGTCAGCGCCCAGATCAGAGCGCTCGAACGCGAACTCGGAGCCGAGTTGATCGACAGAACAGGTGGCACTGCAACATTGACCACCGCGGGTCAGGCCGCGCTGACGCAAGCCCGTGCGACGCTGGCCGCTGCCGGCTCGGTCAAGCAATCCGTCGACGACGTTGCCGGACTCCTGCGCGGATCGCTGCGCGTCGGGATGGTCACCGCCTGCACCGTCCCACAACTGTTCGACGCATTGGCCCGCTTCCATTCGGCGCACCCTGGCGTCGAACTTGCTCTCCACGAGGACAACTCGGACCGACTGGTGGCAGATGTGCGCGCCGGAGAACTCGACATCGCACTGGTCGGTGTCGCAGCTCGGGTGCCGGACGGTGTGGAATCGATCGTGGTGATCGAGGAGCGGATCGTTGCGGCCGTTCCACCGCAGCATCCTCTGGCAGCACAGGACTCGGCGACGTTGGCGCAGGTGTGTGAACACCCGATCATCGCCCTTCCCCCCGGCACCGGGATCCGTGCCGTGTTCGACCGGGACTGCTACGGAGAAGGCCTGGCACCGCAGATCACGTTGCGGGCCAGCGCTCCCGACGCCGTGGCCGACCTCGCTGCCCGTGGCTTGGGGGTGGCGATCCTCAGCGCATCGATGGCGGAGTTCTACGGCGACAAGCTCGTCGCGGTCGAGCTCACGGACTCGTACACCACCGCGCTTTTGGCACTGGTGTGGCGGCCCAGAATGGGTCCGGCGCTGACCGAATTGGTTGCGGTGGCGACGCGCAGCTTCAGCGAATCCTCTTGACGGTGAACCACAGTGCGATCAACAGACCCAGCAGCGCCACCGACGGCACCACACCGGGATCACCCCCGATGATCCCGACGACGGCAACGATCAGAGCCACGAGCGCGAAGAACCCGAGGATCCCCGCGAGCAACTGAAGGTGGTCCTGCGCCGTCACGACTTGACGCCGCCCGCCGTCAGTCCGGAGATGATGCGGCGCTGGAACAGCAGCACCATGATCACCAGGGGAATGGCCACGATGGTGCCCGCGGCCATGATCGCGGCATACGGCACCACGAGCGGATCGTTACCGGTGAACCGCGCGATGGCCACGGTCACCGGTTCGGTCCTGTCACTCGAGAGCTGACTGGCGAGCAGGTACTCGTTCACCGCGGCGATGAACGCGAGGATCGCGGTGGTGAACAATGCAGGTGCTGCGAGTGGGAGCATCACCAGTCGAAACGCTTGGAATCGTCCGGCACCGTCGATCCGTGCGGCTTCTTCGAGCTCCCAGGGCAATTCGGCGAAGAACGCCGCCAGCGTATAGATCGTCAGCGGTAGGACGAACGAGATGTTCGGGATGACCATCGCCTGGTAGCTGCCGATCCAGCCGATGTTGGTGAAGAACTGGAACAGCGGGGTCACCAAAGCGACCACGGGGAACATCGACGCACCCAGGATGATGCCCGTCACCACGTACTTGAAGCGAAAGTCGATGCGCGAGAGCGCGTATGCCGTGAAGATGCCGATGACCAACGCGATCAGCGTGGTCGCGCCGCCCACGATCAGGCTGTTGCCGACCGCACGCAGAAAATTGTTGCCGTTCGCCGTCGACAACGCGTTCTCGAAGTTCTCCCACGTGACGTGCGTCGGCCAGGGCGTCGTGTCGAAGGTGTACCGCGGGTCGCGGAATGCGGTAACGACCATCCAATAGAACGGTGCCAGTCCCCAGATGAGAATGACGACGACACCGAGATAGATGCGAGCTTGCTTCACCGGCCGGGCCCCTTGCGCTGATTGTCCTGAGTGGCAACGGCATTGGCACCGAGGAACTTCACCAGGATGAACGCCACGACGAAGATCATGATGAACGAGATGGTCGACAACGACGCAGCACTGTTGAATCCCTGCCGAATCTGATCCACCACCAGAATCGAGATGGTCCGCGTGGCGGGATTGCCCTCGGTGAGGATAGCCGGCAAGTCGTACATACGCAGCGCGTCCATGGTGCGGAACAGAATTGCCACCATCAACGCGGGCTTGACCAATGGCAGTGTGATCTTGGTGAACCGTTGCCACGCCGACGCGCCGTCCACGCGAGCCGCCTCGTAGACGTCGGCGGGAATCATCTGCAACCCGGCCAGGATCAGCAGCGCCATGAACGGCGTCGTCTTCCACACGTCGGCGATGATGACGGCGAAACGAGCGGGCCAGGCGTCGCCGGTCCACAGAATGTTGGTTCCCAGAATGCGATTGGCGATGCCGTCGTACGCGAAGATGAAGTACCAGAGCTTGGCCGTGACGGCGGTCGGGATCGCCCAGGGAATCAGGATCGCGGCGCGCAGCAGGGCTCGTCCGGCGAAGGTCTTGCCCATGATCACTGCCATTGCGAAGCCGATGACCACCTCGATGGACACCGTCACGACGGTGAAGAACGCCGTGTTTCCGACCGCACCCCAGAACTGAGAACCGAGGGTTCCCGGCGGGCAGGGCACCGATGTGCCCGACGCCGAGGTGCACTGCTGCAGAAGCCAATGCGTGTAGTTGTCGAAGCCGGCAGAACCGCCGGAGACGAACATGCCGGTGGCGGGATCGAGACCGGGATCCTTGGAGAAGGACATCACCAGCGCACGGATCACCGGGTAGACGATGACGATCGCGAGGATCACCATCGTCGGTGCGATCAACAGCCACGCCCGACCCTGCGTCAGGCCGAACCGCTTGTTCTTGGACCGCACATGCCGACCGCGGCCGGGGGACGAGCCCCCGGCCGCGGTGGTTGCGGCGGCCCCACTGGTCACACCAGCAGGTACAGCCATTCGTTCTCCCGAAATCAGTTGGCGCCGGCGGTTTCGATACCGGCCTGCATGTCCGTGATCGCCTGGTCGACGCTCTTCTCACCCTTGATGGCGGCAGAAACGTTGTCCTGCACGGCCTTCGAGACGGCCGGGTAGAACGGGGTGACGGGACGCGGAACGGCGTTCTCGATGGATGCCTTCAATGCAGGAAGGTACGGCATCGCGGCGATCAGTGCGGGATCGTCGTACAGCGACGAGAGCACCGGCGGCAGTGCGCCCTCGGCGATGATGCGCTGAGCCTGCTCACCCTGCAGGAACCGCAGGAAGTCGGCAGCAGTGGCCTTGTTCTCGGAGTACGCACTGATCGCGGCGTTGTATCCACCGAGCGTCGAGGTGCCGACTCCGGTGACTCCGGGAAGCGGTGCGACCGAGTACTTGCCGGCCACAGCCGAGCCTTCCTCCGCCGCGGTGCCGTATACGTACGGCCAGTTACGCAGGAACAAGGTCTGACCGTCCTGGAACGCCTGCTGGCTCTCGGACTCCTTGAACGTGGTGTCCTGGGCCGGGATGACGCCTGTCTCGAACGCGGTGACGAGGGTCTGCAGTCCGGCCTTGGCCTCCGGGCTGTCGACGGTCGGGGTCTTGCCGTCTTCGGCGACGATCGATCCGCCGTGCGCGTTGATGATCTCCGACGCGTTGGCCGTCAGACCTTCGTACGGGGCGAATTGCCCGGCGTAGCAATCGATGTTGTTGTCCCGGGCGACCTGGCAGTCCTCGGTGAGCTCGGCCCAGGTGGTGGGCGCCTCGGGAAGCAGATCACTGCGGTAGTAGAGCAGTCCGCCGTTGGTGTTCTTCGGCGCGGCGTACTGCGTGCCGTTGTAGGTTGCGCTGGCGACGGTCGCGGGGAGAACGCCTGCGTTGTCGAGTGCGAACTCGCCCTCCAGCGGCACGAGCCAGCCCTTGGCCGCGAACTCGGCGGTCCAGACGACGTCGAGTGCCATCACGTCGTAGTCGCTCTGCTGAGCCTGCAGCTGCTGCACGAAGTCGTCGTGAGCCTGATCGGCGTCGGCGGACTGTTCCTTGAAGGTGACCTGCTCGTCGGGGTGGCTGGAGTTCCACTCCGAGATGATCTGCTGGACGACACCGGTCTCGGTGGTGTCCTGGCCCTCTACATAGGTGATAGGTCCACGGCCGTCGGCGTTTTCGGATGCAGCACCCGAATCGCCGCTCGATCCGCTGTCGCTCGAACAACCGGTGAGCGTCAGCAGCGTGGCTGCCGTAGCAACCACCGCCACCTTCGTGATCAAAGACGCCATTGTTTTCTCCACTAACTTCTACACGGTGGTATGCGCCCGGAGATAGACCCGCAGAATCGTGCTGTGATGCTCCCCCGACACATATGTCGATGGGAACTGTGGCACACAATGCACCGAATGGTGGTCGTTATCGCGTTCCTGAATCGGTCAACCCGGATGTGTCGGAGTCGGCCGGTAGCCTCTCGCTCATGAGTTCGGACAAGATGCTGACGCGGATCGGCGGACTGCTACGCCAGGCCGAGTCCACCGACAATCCACACGAGGCCGAGGCCTTCATGGAGGCCGCTCAGCGTTTGGCCACGTCGGCGTCGGTCGATCTGGCGGTTGCTCGTTCGCACAGTGCATCCAGGGAGCGGCAGGCGACGCCCAGCCAGAAGGTCGTCCCCATCGGAGAGCCGGGCAAGCGTGGGCTCAAGACCTACGTGCAACTGTTCGTGGCCATCGCCCACGCCAACGACGTCCAGTGCGATGTGTCCCGATCGTCGACGCAGGTGTTCGCCTACGGTTTCGACTCCGACATCGAGACCACCGAGGCCCTCTATTCCTCGCTGCTGATTCAGATGGTGCGAGCCTCGGACGCGTACATCAAGTCCGGTGCCTACCGATCCGAGACAGCCATCCGCACCGTCACCGAAATCAAGAATCGTCGACGCTACACCCGGCGCGAGGAGGTGCCCGTCGCTGCCGTGACGGCACGGCTGAACTTTCAGACCGCGTTCGCGTCGCGCATCGGTCAACGGCTTGGCGAAGTGAAGAAGGACACCGAGGCCAAGGCCATCGAGCAGGAACAACAGGGTGCTGGGACGGCACTGGTGTTGCGCAACAAAGAGATCGAACTACGCGACTACTACCGACAGACATCGACCGCGCGCGGACACTGGCGGGGCCAGAGCGCCAACGCCGGCTACTCCGAGGGTGCGCGAAGGGCCGGGGATCGAGCGGGGCGAAACGCAAGAATCGGTGGTCATGCAGAAATCGACGGAGCAAGCAGGCAGTTGGGTCGCTGACTACTGCGTTCGGGTCGAGGCCGCGAACACCGGCCATCCGATGTGGGTGCGCCACGACGTCGAATCCTCGGTATCACGTGGCCCGACGGCGTAGACCTCGCGAACGGGCCCCGCGATGGCGAGGCCGTTGGTCTCCACGTACACCCCGAGAGCGCCGTAGGTGACATCGATATCGTCATGAGGCCCGTGATGTACCGTCACGGCGAGTTCGGTGGGCTGTAACGTCAGCGGCCGAATCCTGTTGACAGACAGCGTATTCAGCGTGGGAACGTACACCGTCATGATCCCGCGGCCCTCGGTGAACAACTCGTTGTCGTACAACCCACCCGCAGGACCCGTCGGCTCGACTCCGGCCGCATCGATCTCGGCCATCGCCGTGCTGTACCAGCCGAGCACCTCGGACGCGTCGACCACCTCGGAAACGGCTGCAACCGAACACTGTTCGGTGAGTATGCGTCGTACCTCGATAGTGGGCGGTGTCGGATCCAACAACCGGCGCAGCGCCGTCACCGCTGATCGGGTGTCGTCCAACTGCCGCTCGAGCCGAGTGAGGTGTTCGGTGATCAACCGGGCTCGGGCGTCGGGATCCGGCGTGGTGACGATCGCCCGCACCTCACGCTCGGGCATCTGCATGCTGCGGAACCGTCTGATGATCTGTGCCGTGGCGACCTGATCGGTGGCGTAGTACCGGTAGCCGGTGAAGTCGTCGACGGTGGCAGGTTCGAGCAACCCGGACTCGTGATAGCGCCGCAGAGTCTTGACCGACAAGTGCGTGATGCGAGAGAACTCGCCGATCGTCAGCAATCCGTTCATGTCGACATTCTGACCCCTCCCGGTGGGGGAGAGTCGACTCTCCCCGAGGAGGAGGGCTCAGTCTGGGTTGATGACCGAATCACAGACCATCGACCGCTACTTCGAGCTCGCCACACTGGCCGACTCGGAGCCCTACTTCGCCCTGTTCGCCCCCGACGCCATCGTGGAGGACGAGGGACACGAGTATCGCGGCATCGACGAGATCCGACGATGGCGAACCGAGGTGCCGCAGGTGCACTACGACGTACTCTCCGTCGTCGAATCCGGTGCAGGCAGCACCACCACCGCACAGATCTCGGGCGACTTCCCGGGAAGTCCGGTGAACCTGTCCTACTGGTTCGAGTGTGCTCAGGACGGGCGGATCTCGGTGCTGCGGATTCGGGTGTAATCGAGGTTTCGGCAAACGCGCGCGCATTGGCCAGGTGCGCGGGGATTCGCGTCGAATCGGAGGCGAATCTGCTCGCGTTTGGCAAACGCGCGCGCGTTTGCGGGGACTGGGGTCGGCGGGCGGGGATTGGGGGCAGCGGCGGGGACTCGGGGGCAGTCAGTCGAGGCGCGCGAGCACCAACCGAAGTCCGATGACGCTGGCGATGGGGAACAGGGCCGCGACCAGCCACGGGATGGCTGCGCCCCAGCCGGTGTCGGGGGCGGCGTCGATCACCACACCGAGTGCGGTCGATCCGATGAGCACGCCGATGCCCCCGAGTGAGGCCATGAATCCGTAGTACGAGCCCAGTCGACGTTCGGCGGCCATGCGCGGCACCAGATCCCTGGCCTGTGGCATGGCGATCATCTGTCCCAGCGCCAGCAGCAGGACGAACAGGGCGGCCGGGACGAGACCGAGAACACCCTGCAGCTCGAGGGGGGAGGTGGCCGCGACGAGCGCGAACGACGCTGCCATGACGGCGAATCCGATCGGCAACGTGACCCGCGGTGATACCCCGGCGACGCGTCGGGTGATGGGCAGTTGCGCCGATACCACCAGTACTGCCGAGATCGCGAAGAACCAGCCCAGCACGGTCTGCGAGCCCCAGGCGCGTTCGACCTCGAGTGGTAGCAAAAGGTACAGCTGGTTGTAGGCCACCAATTGCGCGCTCATCGCCACCGCGAACAGCACGAAGGTCCGGTTGCGCACCACGTCGGTCCAGCCCGACAGCCATGGGTCGTCACGATGTTCGCCGCGCTCACGCGGCAGCCACCGCACGTGAGCGGCGATGACCAGAACGAAGATCGCCGCAGCCACGAGGCACGCGATCCTGAAATCGACGAGCAGCAGTACCGATCCGACGAGTGGGCCGGTGAACGAGCCGATCTGACTGCACACCGACATCAGCGCGAAGCTCTCGACACGGGTTGGTCCGCCGTCGCGTTCACTCTTGCCCGCCTCGATCGCCACTGCGGATTCGACTGCGGGAGAGAACAATGCGGCCGCAAATCCGATCGCTACCGTGGCGACCAGCACGGCAGGCAGCGAATCGGCGAAAGCCAGACCCACGAATCCCAGTACCCGCAGAGCACAGCCGACGAGAACGACCGGCTTGATGCCCCATCGATCGGCGAGGGTGCCACCGACGAAGAACAGTCCCTGCTGCGAGAAGGTCCTGATCCCGAGGACCACTCCGACGAGTGCGGCACCGAGCCCGAGGTCGCCCGTCAGATGCACCGACAGATAGGGCAACACCATGAAAAAGCCGATGTTGAAGGTCATTTGGGTGAGGACGAGCAAACGGACGGTGGGGGTGGCGCGCCGCAGATCGACCAGAAACGACCACCGCCATCGCGTCGGCGACCTGTCGGTCCTCGAACTCATGTAACGCGCCCTCCTGCATCGACTTTCTCGACGACGCTACCGGTCTTGCGCACACGCCCCGAGGTGGCACCGGCGAGCGAGACTGCGAGAACAGCGAGTGCGATCAAGGACGCGAGCGGAGCGGCGGTGACCCAGGGTGCTCGCTCGACGGCCGCGACCCCGTCGGACAGTATCAATCCCCAATCCGCAGTGGGGGGTTGCGGTCCGAGGCCGAGGAATCCGAGGGCCGCGAGAGCGAGAGCCACGCCGGGCAGCCGAATCATGGCGTGCCGCAGCACTACCGGAACGACGCTGGGCACGATGGAGCCGAACAGGATTCGCGCGTTCCCTGCCCCGAGTGTCGGCAGGATGGAGATGTACGGCCGAGCGCGGGTCTCCTCGACGAGAGCGGCAGTGTGCGCGGCGAGCGGAGCCCACGTGACGATGAGAACCGCGACGGCCGCCCCGCCTGCACTCGGACCCCAGATCGCTGCGATCAGAATGCCGGTGACCACCGGCGGTGCCGCATTGGTCACCTCGACCAGACCACGCGATGCCCGCGGAACCAGTCCCAGCAGCACGCCGACCACCAGGGCCCCGAGCGTGACAGCCAGCGACAGACCGATCGACCGCAGTGCGCCGTCGGCGACGCGGGCCAACAGATCTCGACCCGACGCGTCCGTTCCGAAGGGGTGGGCCGCTGATGGGGCCGCGAACTTCTCCCGTGTCGTCGCCTGGCCGTCTCGGGGGAGTCCGGCAAGCACCATGACCAGTAGGACCGACGCCGCAGCGATCGGCACCAACCATCGTCGCGGCGACGGATGGAAGACGCCGGACGGGATGGGCATCGCCTTCTCGTGCAGTGCGCTGCCGAGCAGCAGCCGTCGGGCCAGTTCGGCCGCGACACCGAGAGCAGCACTGACGGCCAGTAGAAGAACGATGTCGATCTGCAGGGCGGGAAGATCCTGCGACTGCGCGTCACCGAGCGTTGTCCGACCCAATCCCGGTATGGCGAAGACCTTTTCGACGGCCACTGCGCCGCCGGTCATGGCTACCATGACCAGACCGATCTGCGACGCGAGGCCGGGTAGGGCGCGGCGCAGGACCGCACCGGCGATCTGGGGCCGTGAGAAGCCTGCGACCGTCCACGTGATGACCCACCCCTCGGTGAAGGTGACGGCGATTGCGTCGGCGAGCAGTCGCCCGATCAACCCGCCCGCAGGCAACCCGAGCGCGAGCGCAGGCAGCACCGCGTACTCGGGCCCGTTCCACCCGTAGGCCGGGAACGACAACCACACGGCACCGAGAACAACGAGTACCGACGCGAGCAGAAACTCCGGCATCGACGTGAGTGCTGCGGCGACGCCGCCACCGGTGCGTTTCGGGGTGCCGCGCAGTCCGGCCCGGACGCTGGGGACGACCACGAGGGCGGCAACGGCGATCGCAACGAGCATCGCGAAGCCCATCAGCGTCATCGACACCAGTAGCGCATCGAGCGCCCCTGGCAGCACCGGCTGCCCTGTGTTCCACGATGTTCCGGGATTGCCCGACGCGATGCCGGTGAGCCAGTCCCAGAACATTCGCCACGGCCCCGCATCGAGTCCCAAATCGCGGCGAATTGCGTTCAGTGCCTCGGGGGTTGCTTCCTGCTCGGCCGAGCGGGCCCGCAGAATGCTCAGTGCCGGATCGCGATTCGACAGCCACGGCAGCATCCCGACGAGGATGACGACACCGGCGACGGCAACCAGCCGCGAGACGGTTGTTCTCACTGCTTACTCGAAGGCGGTCTGGTTGGTGATGAGCGTGCGTTCCCGCGGATCGCGGGCGACACCGGTGAGGCCTTCGGATTCGCCCTGGATGACGCGTTCGTGCAGCATCGGCACTGCCGCATCCTTCTCCAGGATGAGCTTCTCGGCGTCCAGGATCGCGGCGCGGCGGTCGTCTCCTGGTTCGGTGGCCGAGGCGTCTGCCAGCGCCGCGTCGACCTGCGGGTCGCAGAACTGGGAGATGTCGAACGATCCCTCGCAGGCGAAGTCGGAGTACATGTATGCCACCGGATCACCGGAATCGAGCACGGTCGCGCGGGAGAGGATGAAGGCATCGAATGCGCCACTGAGAGCGTCGGTTTCGATGAACTGGTACTCGCGCACCACCTGCTCGACCACGAAGCCTTTCGCCTCGAGTTCCTGCTGCAGCAGCACGGCGACCTCGGGAAGTTCGGCGCGGTCGGTGAACGTGGCGAGCGTGATCTTCTTACCGGTCGCATCGCCCGCCGGTGTCTCGGTGCGCGCGGGACGGTCCGCGGCCCACGGCAGCGCGGGGCCGAGCAGTCCGTTCGCTGCGTCTGCGCGGCCCTCGTAGACCTGCTCGACCAGACGATCCTTGTCCACCGACTCCCGCGCGGCGGCGCGCATGGCCGGATCCGCGAATACGCCGGCCGACGTGTTCAGGTACAGGGTGTTGGTGCGCGGCATCGGAACCTCGTGCACCAGTGACGGGTCGATGTTGCCGGCCTGCGACACCGGAATGGCCTCCACCACATCGGCGGTGCCGTTGCGGAGCGCTGCTGCGCGGGCCGTACCGTCGGGCACGAAGTCGACGTCGATGCCGGCGAGCTTCGCGGGCTCACCCCAGTAGTCGTCGTTGCGGTCCAGAGTGGCGCTGGACGTGCCGTTCACTCCGGTGAGCACGAACGGTCCGGTGCCGGTTCCGACGGGGTTGCTGCCGCCTGCGGAGTAGGCCGCGGGTGCCAGGATGGCGAGCTGCGGGCTCGAGAGTCGTTGCGGCACGAGCGGATCGATGTCCTCGGTGGCCACCTCCACCGTGTCGTCGTCGGTGGCGGTCACCGTCAGCTCGACACCGTCGAGGATGCGCGGCTTCGGCGCGGCGGTAGTGGCAGCAGTCAGTGCGGTGACGACGGCGGCGGAGTCGAATGGCGCACCGTTGTGGAACCTCACGTCGGGTCGGAGGTCGAAACTCCAGGTGCGCTCGTCGACGCGGTTCCAGTCGGTGGCCAAACCAGGCCGAGCATCACCGAGATCGTCCAGGGTGACGAGAGTTTCGGCGGTGGACCAGCGCGAGAGCTTGAAGGCATCGTCGCTGAACTGCGAGAGCCCCGAGCGTGGCGGTTGCAGCATCGCGACGCGGGCCCGATCTGCGGTGTCGTCGGCGGCACCCGACGAGAAGCAACCGGTGAGCGTGAGGGTGCCCACCGCTGCCAGGGTGCCGATGCGGAACATGTTAATCGTCAAAGGATCTCCTGTGATAATCATGCAAGCCGGGGTACGGCGTCGATCAGATCTCGGGTGCGGAAGTGCTGCGGTTCGGTGAGAATGTTTCGTACGCTGCCGGTTTCGACGATTCGACCTTCATGCATGACCGATACGTCGCTGCACAGGCGAGCGACCGCCGACAGGTCGTGGCTGACGATCAGCACTGCGCTGGGCAGTCCGGCCAGGACTGCGAGGACCTGCTCGCGCAGATCAGGGTCCAGTCCGCTGACCGGCTCGTCCGCCAGCAGGTACTGCGGTTCGCATGCCACCGCACGAGCGATCGCGACGCGTTGATTCTGACCGCCGGACAGTTCCGGCGGTCGGCGCTGCAGATAACGCTCGTCCAGTCCGACGGCAGCGAGTGCGGCACCTGCCTTGGCTCGATGATCGCCGTCGACGCCGAGGAGTCGCAGCGGCGTCGCCACCAGATCCAGGACACTGCGGCGTGGGTCGAGGCTGGTCGCAGGATCTTGGGGTACGTACTGCACGAGTCTGCGAAACCATCGGAGCGATCGCACGGAGCCGGGACGTACTGTGCGCCCGTCCACTTCGATGGTTCCTTCAGAGGGCACATCCAACGCCAGCAGCATGCGCAACAACGTGGTCTTCCCCGAACCGGATTCGCCGACCACTCCTGTTCGACCGTCCGGCGGCAGCGAGAACGAGACACCGTCCACTGCGGTCCGAGACGAGCCGTGCCGAACGTAGGTGCGAGTGATACCCGTGGCCGTCAAGCCCGCACTCATCGCGCCACCAGCTGACGGAATGGGTCGGCGGAACGAGCTCGATCGAGCATGCGTACCACGAGATCGGACTCCGGACTACCGAGAATCGCTGCCGTGGAACCGGATTCGACGATGCGCCCCGAATCGAGAACCATCAGGTGATCACACAGCTGCGCGGCGACGGCGATGTCGTGTGTGATCATCAGCAGCGATGGCACCTCCCGCAGAGCGTCGAGAACCCGCGCCTGGCTCATCACGTCGAGCGCCGTCGTCGGCTCGTCCGCGATCACCAGTGGGCTCGTGCGCGCCAATGCGATTGCGATACAGACGCGTTGACGTTGACCGCCGGACAGCTCGAGGGGGTGCGAGGCCAGGATGCGTTCGGTGTCGCGCAGACCCACGCGCTCGAGCAGTGCGGAGGCGTCGGGCGTGCGTAGTTGCCTTCCGACGGTGACCATCGGGTTCAGCGCGGTGGCCGAATCCTGGAAGACCATCGCCGGTCGGGCGGTGCGCGGCCTGCGGGGGGTCGGAACTCCGGCGACGTCGTGGCCGTCGACGGTGATGCGGCCGGTGCAGGTGATGCCCGGTGGCAGCGCTCCGACCAGTGCCGACGCGATCAGCGACTTTCCCGATCCCGACGCGCCCAGCAGGCCGAGGCGTCGACCCGCGGGGATCTCGAAGGACACGTGCCGGGCGATGCGGGTACGTCCGGCATCGATGCAGAGGTCATCGACGGCCAGCACGGTATCTCCTCAGCCTAGACATGGGAACGAATTCGACAATCGTTATCGATAGGAGACTGTAGGCGAGCCGGACGGACCACACAAATTAGGCTGGCCGGATGAGCAGGGCGAGGGACGCGCAGCGAGCGGCCGTCTACGACGCAGAACAACTGGTCCGCACCATGTTCGATCGCGCCGAGGAGCGGGGCCTTCGCATGGTGCAGGTGATGGGTTCGCAGATCACGCTGCCGATCGAGCGCAAGTTCGCCTCCATCGACTCGGTGCAGGCGTACGTCGACGCAGTACTCGCACTGGAGTGGGTGGCGGCCACGTGGCCCGAGGCCGGCCGCACGATCACCGTCCGAGCCCGCTCGGGATCGGGTGCTGCGCACTACGAACCGGACACGGCCACCATCGCCGTTCCCTTGCATCACGGCAACAGAGCGTGGGCGCTTCGAGAACTGGTGGTTCTGCACGAGCTTGCGCACCACTTCGCAGACGAGAACGAGCAGCAACACGGAGGCGCCTTCGTCGACCGCTACATCACGCTCGTCAGCGAGATCGTCGGCTCCGAGGCCGGGTTCGTACTGCGGGCGATGATGGCCGAGAGCGGCGTCCGCATCGGCTGATGCCGTTCGGGTGCATCATGGGAGACGCAGCCCACACGACGAGGAGATGTACATGACCGTCAAGATCGGTGTTCAGCTTCAGCCCCAGCACGCTCCCGATTACCAACTCATCCGCGACGCGGTGTTGCGCTCGGAGGATGCGGGCGTCGACATCGTCTTCAACTGGGACCACTTCTACCCGCTGTACGGCGACCTCGACGGCGCGCATTTCGAGTGCTGGACGATGCTCGGTGCCTGGGCCGAGCAGACGTCGAACGTCGAGATCGGCGCACTCGTCACCGGCGGCGGTTACCGCAATCCGGATCTGCTGGCCGACATGGCGCGCACCGTCGACCACATCAGCGGGGGCCGCTTGATCCTCGGAATCGGTGCCGGCTGGAACGAGAAGGACTACGACAACTTCGGGTACGAATTCGGCACGGCTGGTTCGCGTCTGGCCTTGCTCAAGGAGAGCCTCGCCAGAATCCGCCACCGCCTCGATGTCGGCAATCCGGCCCCCACCCGCGATATCCCGATTCTCATCGGCGGCGGTGGGGAGAAGAAGACGCTGAAGATGGTGGCCGAGTACGCACACATCTGGCACAGCTTCGCCGACCTCGAGGCGTTGAAGCGCAAGTCGGAGATCCTCGCCGAGCACGGCACCACCGTCGGACGCGACGTCTCGGGGATCACCCGGTCGGTCTCGTGGCCCGGCGCGGACACCGCTCAGGACTTCGTCGACGCCGGAGCAACGCTGTTCACCGTCGGCGTCAACGGACCCGAGTACGACCTGGCCGAGCTGGGCCAGGCCATCGCGTGGCGGGACGCGCACAAGTAAGCCAGCCCACTCCAGTTCGCTGAGCGAAACCCTTGCGCGTGGCGCGTTTGGGTGAGTGGGCCCTGGTCCGCTTAGGGTTTTGTACATGGTTGCCGTACGCGCCTCACGCGCGCTCGTGGTTCTCGTTCTCGGACTGTTGATGGCCCTCACGCTCGCCGCGTGTGGCACGTCGAACTCCGATGATCAGGCGGCTGCAGGTCCGACCGACCTGTGCGCCCCTCCCGGCGTCGACAGTGCCTCGTCCACCCCGACGAACTTCGACGCGGCCGCTGCGGCCGCGACGGAGGACAGGTACACGACGGACAACGTCACTCCGCTGGACCGAGTGGACACGAACGCTCTGGGATTGGCGACGCCGGGAGTGCTCACCGTCGGCACCCTGTCCGACGCCCCGCCCAGCATCTGCCTGGACTCGGCCGGCCAGTACACCGGCTACGACAACGAGCTGCTGAAGGCCGTCGCCGAGAAGCTCGGCCTGCAGATCAACTTCTCGGGTACCGAGTTCTCGGGTCTGCTCGCGCAGGTTGCGGGCCGCCGTTTCGACGTCGGTTCGTCCTCGATCACGACGACGGACGAGCGCAGGAACACCGTCGGATTCACCAACGGCTACGACTTCGGCTACTTCTCACTCGTTGCTCAGACCGGCGGCCCGATCAGCAGGTTCGAGGACCTGAACGCGGGCAGCAGGATCGGCGTGGTGCAGGGCACCGTGCAGGACGACTACGTGGTGAACACGCTCGGCCTCGATCCGGTGAAGTTCCCGGATTACAACACCGCCTACGCCAATCTGCGGACCGGTCAGATCGACGCATGGGTGGCCCCGTCCCAGCAGGCGGAGGGCTTGGTCAAGCCGGAAGACGGCACGGCGATCACGCAGAACACGTTCTCGTTGAACAACTTCGTCGGCTGGGCCGTCGCTCGCGACAATCAACCGCTGATCGATGCGTTGAACTCCGGCCTCGACGCGGTGATCGCCGACGGCACGTGGGCCACGCTGTACTCCGACTGGGTTCCTCGCGAATTGCCCGACGGGTTCAAGCCGGGAAGCAAGGCCGCCCCCGAGCCGGAGCTACCCGACTTCGCCGCCATCGCAGCACAGAACGACGCGAATGCTCCCGACGCCGTTGCCGTTCAACCCAAATCCACGCTCGCGCAGCTGGGGGACACGTTCTTCGACTGGTCGCTGTACAAGTCCGCCATCCCCGACCTGTTCAAGGTGGGTCTGCCGAACACGCTGATTCTGGCGTTGGCGTCGGGCATCATCGGTACGGTCCTGGGCATGCTGCTGGCCCTGGCCGGCCTCTCTCGCACGCGCTGGCTGCGCTGGCCGGCGCGCGTCTACACCGACATCTTCCGCGGATTGCCCGCCGTGGTCATCATTCTGATCATCGGCCTCGGAATCGGACCGGTGGTGCAGGGTGTGACCGGCGGCAATCCGTATTGGCTCGGTGCTGCGGCACTCTCGCTGCTCGCCGCCGCGTACATCGGCGAGATCTTCCGATCCGGCATCCAGAGCGTCGAAGCCGGACAGATGGAAGCTGCACGCGCACTGGGCTTCAGCCAACGTCGCTCGATGAACCTGGTGGTCGTCCCGCAGGGTGTCCGACGCGTCCTGCCTGCGCTGATGAACCAGTTCATCTCACTGATCAAGGACTCGTCGCTGATCTACTTCCTCGGATTGCTCGCCACCCAGCGCGAGCTGTTCGCGGTCGGTCGAGATCTCAACGCTCAGACCGGAAATCTGTCCCCGCTCGTCGCGGCCGGATTGTTCTACCTGGTGCTGACAGTGCCGCTCACCCATCTCGTGAACTACATCGACAAGCGACTGCGCACCGGCAAGGCCGAGCAGACGCTGGACCCGGTCGAGCAGGCCGTCGTCGTGGAAAGAGGCTGACATGACTTCTGTTTCGCTCGTGGGCAAGGACATTCACCTGTCCTTCGGTACCAACAAGGTGCTGCGCGGGGTGAGCATCGACGTCCCGGCCGGCACGACCACGACGGTCATCGGACCGTCGGGCTCGGGCAAGTCGACGCTGCTGCGTGCTCTCAATCGACTGCACGAGCCTGAGCAGGGCGACATCCTGCTCGACGGCAAATCGGTGCTGAAGGACAACCCCGACCAGTTGCGGCAACGCATCGGCATGGTGTTCCAGCAGTTCAACCTGTTCCCGCACAAGAGCGTTGCCGACAACATCGCCCTTGGCCCACAGAAGCTGCTCGGCCTGTCCAAGGAGGCGGCTCGCGCGGCCGCGATGGATCAGCTCGAGTTGGTCGGTTTGGCCAACAAGGCGGATTCGCGTCCGGGCAATCTCTCCGGCGGACAGCAGCAGCGCGTCGCCATCGCGCGAGCACTGGCCATGAAGCCCGAGGTCATGTTCTTCGACGAGGCCACCTCCGCTCTCGACCCCGAGTTGGTCAAGGGCGTGCTGGCATTGATGGCCGACCTCGCGAAGGGCGGAATGACGATGGTGGTGGTGACCCACGAAATGGGATTCGCGAGATCGGTATCCAACCGGGTGCTGTTCATGGATCACGGCAGCGCCGTCGAAACCGGAACGCCGGAGCAGTTGTTCGACGATCCGCACACCGACCGACTGAAGACGTTCCTCTCGCAGGTGCTGTAGCGAACCTCGATCAGCTCGGTACCCGGTACACACGCCAGTCCGGCTGGTCGGCGCCATCGTTCGGAACTTCGAGCACGAGTGGATACAGATCGGCGCCGTTGTCGTAGACCGTCGGATATCGCCGGTTGACCGCGTCGGATACACCACGGCCCTCGTTGGGCACCGTCAGCAGATACTGCACGCCTGCGGATGCCGGGTCGTTGAGGATCTTGGTGAAGTCCAGATCGGACGGAACCACGAACTGCTTCGGGTGTTTCGACGCTGCCACGATGGCGAACCCGTAGACGGTGTCGACGAGAATCGAACCTTCGGGGAGGTTCTGACTGTCTAGGTACGACGCCAGTCGACGTTCGGTGGAGAAGGAATCGATCACTCGACGTGCCGCCATCGCCTGGGGATCGTCGGCCGGGGGATCCTCGTCGAGAAGACTGCCGAGGGCGTACTGCTGGCTGGACAACGACGGCTGCACCATCGCCCACCCCGTCACCGGAAGAGCCAGTGCGCAGACCGTCATTGCCGCTGCCGCGGCGGCAGGACGCAGCGGCGGCAGCGCGGGGCGGTGCCTGAAATAAGCACCCGCGCGCCGGGTGGGCTGATCTCCGGCAGCCGGAAACAGTTGCAGCACAACGACGGCTGCCAACGGAACGGCGCAGATGAAGAATCTCAGGAAGCCGAATGTCGAGCCGGCGATGTAGCTCGCGGCCTGGAACCCGATCACCCCACCGAAAAGCAATGGTGCCACCACGAATTCGAGGTCTCGTCGACGCATCGCCAGCACCACGGCGAGCGGGAGCGTCACCAGCAAGGTCGGTCCCAATACGACGACCGCAGCGAGCGAGAACAGGCCGGTGCCGATCAGGTCACCACTGGACCCACCGGACTGAGTCAGGATCGCGGCGTTTCCGTAGCTCGAGGACAGCTGGGCCAGCGCCTCACCGGTGATCAGCCAGCTCGTGGTTATCCACACGAGAAACACTGCCGTGCCGGGCCCGGCGACGAGTACTGCATCCAGAATTGCTCTGCGCCGCATGCTTTTCCAGTGTGTTCGACCCCGACGTAGCACCGTGACGACCGCCACCAGTACCGCGGCCAGAGCTATCGGAACGACGCCCTCGTAGCGAGCGAGGAAGGCGAGAGCCAGCGCGACGCCTGCCAGCAGGAGATCGTGAACGTCGTCGGTGTTCATCCATCGAATCAACCGTCGAACGGCCCAGCAGAGGAAGAACAGGAAGCCTGCCTCGCTCATGCCGTTGGCACCGTAGAAGACGATCATCGGGTTGATCGCGAAGACCACGGTGATCAGCAGGCTGTATCGGCCGGCGAGTCCGCGGTCTCGGCAGATGCCATGAATCATCACCACTGCACCGGCCATGAAGACCGCCGACACCGCGATGCCGGAGATGTTCCACCGGGTGATCGCCGGCCACCACGATGCGAAGGCGACGATGGGCAACTGCGCGAGGGCCGTCAACGGCGTGAAGATGAAGCCGACAGCCGACACGTGCGGATCGCGGCTGAGCAGCACCGCCTGCGCGGCCGAGGTTCGCGACAATGCGTCGCCGAGCAGGTAGCCGAAACGCATGCTCAGTGTCAGCCCCACCGCCAGGTAGCCTGCCAGCGCGCTTCCGAACACGATCCAGGGGGTGCGCCGATTCACGTGTTCTGCTCTTCGCCGACCGACGAATCCGCGGCGGGTCCGGACAGGCCGTGGAACGTCTTCTCCCAGTACGACGGATTGCGCACCAGCTGCCAACAGCCCTTGATGGAGGCCACGCTCATCATCACCCAGTACAGGGGCATCGTCAGGCTGGGAACGAGCAGGTAGGCGTTGTCGCTCTCTCGACTCGCGATGAGATACATGTACACCGTGGCGATGTTGCCCACCACCAGAGAAAGCAACGAGAAGTAGTAGATGTACGGCGGAAACAGCTCGGCAACCAATGCAGGCTGGCCGAGAATCCATGCCGCCGTGGTGAACCAGAAGACCATGTTGATGCACGCGGTGATCGGAGTTCCCGCGAGCAACAACGTGAAACGATAGGTGCCGACCGGCCCGAGGGCACGAACCGTCGCGACCGGTCTGCGCATGTGCACCAACCACGTCTGCAGATAGCCCTTGTACCAACGAGAGCGCTGACGGACCCAGTTGATCGGATCGCTGTTGGCTTCTTCGAGAGTGGTGGAGTCCAGTACGGCCGTCGAGTAGCCCGAGGCTGCGATGCGCACGCCGAGGTCTGCGTCCTCGGTGACGTTGAAGCCGTCCCAGGCCCCCACCTCGTCGATGACATCGCGTCGAAGATGATTGGAGGTTCCGCCGAGGGGGATCGGCGAGGTGCTGGCCATCAAACCAGGCAGCAAGTACCCGAACCACAGTGCGTAATCAGCGGTGAACCACCCGGTCAACAGATTCTGAGAACCGTTGTGGAACGCCAACTTCGCCTGCACGCACGCCACGGTGTCGGGCAGCCGCTCGAAAGCAGCGACGACGCGACGCAGTTGAAGTCTCTCGGGCAGATCCTCGGCATCGAAGATCGTCACGATCGTCCCGGTGGCGAAATGCAATCCGTAGTTACAGGCTTTCGGCTTGGTGCGAGGGTCCCCTGCGGGCACCAGGACCACGTCCACCAGATCGCTGACGCCGCTGCGCGCGGCCGCCTCGATGGTCACCTCGTCGTCCTCCTCGAGCAGCAACAGAACCTGCAGCTTGTCGGCGGGATAGTCGAGTCCGGTCATCGCCGCGATGAGGTCGCCCACCACCTCCGGCTCGTCGTACGCCGGGACCAGAATGGTGTAGTACGGCAACCGATCATCGGGAACTGCCCGTGCCTCCTCGTCGGTCACCGTGACGATCGCCGACGCGTCCAGACCACGGGAGAACAGCAACAGGCGGTCGATCATCGCCAACAGATATCCGATGGTGCAGACGACCGTGACCGCGAGCAGCGTTCCGACGGGGGCGATCACTCCACAGGCCAGGAGCAGCAGCGCAGCCCCGATTGCCGTGTACTTCTGCCAGGGAACGAATGCAATCGCCGCCGACGCCAACGGATTTCGATCGGCCAACCCGTTGATCGCGTCGTCGAGCGCAGCTGCTCGGAACTCTTCGGTTTCCGTTCCGACGCGCGGGGGAGTCGGCCGTTTCCCCCTGGCAGCGGTGGTCATCGCGACGCACCGTTCGCCAGGGCCCACTGCTGGCGAACGAGCCCGGTACCGAAGGTCGTCAACAGCTCACGGTCCTTATATTCCGGATCGTCGTCGATGGCGATGGCGTTGCCCCGCAGGAAGGTGCCGATCGACGTCCCGAGGTTCGATGCCATCGACGGCATCGGTTGCGGGAAGACGGCATCGAGATCGTGATTGTCGACGCTGATGACGGTCACGCGTTGCATCACATCGCCTCGCTGCCAATGGAAGACGAGCTTGGTCCAGGTGAGCAGCAACGCGTCGCTGACCGAGGTGTAGAGCGCACCCGTCACCCCGCGTCCGAGATCGATGGTCAGGGGATGGCTCGTGCGCGTGTTGGTCAATCGATACAGGGTGCTCTCCGGATAGACGGCCAGACTTGCCAGATTGGTGGTCGACAGTACGTCGACCACCACGGTCCGCGGCCTCGAACGCACGTCCCACTCGGAATTGCCTTCGTCGGCGCGCATCGTCTGCCGAGTCAGAGTGGAACGAGTACCGAAGAACGCACGGACCCAATCGAATTGCCGAATATCGATCTGGCCGAATCCGACCGGTGCCGCAAGAGGGGTCGCTACCGGGCCGGGTGGTCCCACCGGTGCCGCCACGGGGATGCGTTCGGGTAGGGGAACGAGAGCGAGGACCGCTGCCGCCACGATGGCGACGACGATCGAGCTCGGCGACCACTTCGCCGTCGGAACAGCGAGGCGCCGCGGCCGACGTTCGTCGAATCGGCCGCGACGCGCAGCGAGATAGAAGGCGATTCCGGTGATTGTTGCCGCACCGACGGTAGGGACGAGCTGCAGCCAGACGATGTCGATCTGTGGCCACAGTGTCAACATCAGTGCAGCAACTGCGAGTCCGGACAGTGCGGTGCACCCGAACCCGAGCCAGCCGCGGCGCCTTGTTCGGCCGACGGCGATGGCACCGGCGACACCTGCCAAGAGCACCATCACCGCCGCGTACGCGAAGCGGCCTCCGCCCAACCCGATGGCGACCAATCGGTAGCCGAGCGGACTCAACGCGAGCAGCAACAGCCAGACAGACCAGAACCGACCCACCGGCCGCAGTCCGAACATCAGTATCGCGCCACCGAAAAAGAACGCAAGCGCCGCAAGAACATCCAGATGCGCCAGTTCGTATTGGTCCGCGTAGCGCGGCAGCCACAGCGCCTTGATGGCGATGGACACCAGCAAGCCGATACCCCCGACGATGTTGTCGGTCTGACGATCGTGAATGGGCAGCTCGTCGGCCCTACGCCGCGCTACCCCCTGCGCCGCAACGACAGCGAGCAGCGGCAAGACGAAAATGTACGCGGTGATGGCGCCGTCGGCTGCCTCCTGCGCCAGCCGTACCCAGGTGGGGAGGAATGCGAGAACCACACAGGTGAGCAGAACCACCCAGCGCACGACCAAGACGTCGAGCGGACGCCGAGCTCGCCACCGAGGCGGCGCGGTCGGCGTCGGCTCCGCGCCGGTGTTCGGTGCGGTGTCCACCGTCATCTCGAGTCGCTGTGCCGGCTCGGCTCGGTCGTCGACCGGCGCGCTCGAAGCGCGACCACGAGTGCGCCCACGCCGGCGACTGCAAGTACCGCAAGACCGACTCCCACGAGGAGCACCGTCGTTCGATCGGAGGTGTCGTCGGACGCCGCTACGGTGTCGTCCGCACCCGACAGTGCCGCGCTCGACAGTGACATCGGTTCGGTGTTCTGCGCGGCGAACACGATGTCGCCGTCGAGCGCGAACCACCGAGCCGGGTCGCCGTCGAGCCAGGACAACATGGCGTCGAATCGGTCCGGTGCCGAGTTCCAGGATCCCACGAGAACAGCATGGTTCTGCATCGACGTGACCTGCACCGTCGCGAAGGGCTGATCCGTGTCGACCGTCAGTTCGGTGGCACCGCCGGCGGAATCCGGCTCGGCGATCCGGAATGTCGTCTCGTCGATCGACGACAGCGGAAGCGCCACTGTCTCCGGCAATTCCGAGGCCGGCGCGATCACCAATGCGGGAGCGCTACCGTCGAGCGCCTGATCCATGGACACGACCTCCGGCACCAGCGGCAGACTCGACAGTCGCTGCAGCCCGGTTGCCATCGTGACCGCTCGGACGACTCCCGCGTAGGACTCGTCGGCCAGCGCGATCTCGAACTGCGGCATCAACGCCTGCGGCATCGATCGCAGGCCGAGAGGGGCTGGTGTGGAGGAATCGGACGACCGCACCAGAGTCGAACCGTCCACGGTCACACTCGTATCGGCGGCCGCGGAGCAACCACCGCCACCTGCGGTCGACGGATGGTCGACGGAAATATCGAGCGTCTCGACGCGGGACAGTGCCGAATTCGGAATGTCGATCCATCGGTCGAGCCGACCGGTGTCGTCGGCCTCCCACACTGCGAGCGGTGACCCGTTCACCGTGGCCCGCACCGATCCCGCGCCCGGTGTGTAGCTGCCGATCAGGTGCACGGACAGGTCGGACGCAGACCGGCCGAGCCGCGTCTGGTCGATCGTGATGGACGCGGTCGCCGAGGCACCGCCAGAACCGGTCACCGTGCCGATCCCGAGGTCGTCGAGCGTGATCGATTCGGGGGCGAGTTGCGCTTTCGGAGCGGACGGTCCTGCCAAGGCAGAAGTGGCAACGGCAATCTCGGAAAGATCGCTGGTGATCAAACGGGCCTGATCGACCAGATCCGATCCGGTACCGGTGAGATACATGCGCGGCGGGGCCTGCTCGACAGGATAGATCAGCTCGGCACCGGCGTCCGAGTTCTTCGCCAGCACGACCGACCTCTCGAGCGGACCGTCAGGAGCAGCTCCCTGCAGCTCGCTGTCCGGCCGCACCGCGACCCGAACCGGCTGCGCCCCGTAATGGTGTACCACCGAGGAAGCCACAATCGTTGCAGCGGTGATGGTCTCGCGATCCGCATCCGTGGGGACGAACAGCGTGAGCGTTCGCAGCACTACCGGCAGAAAGTCCGCAATGGTCCCCGGCACCGCCGGTTGTCCCTCATAGTCCACGGTCGCGTCGATCAATCGGATGGCATCGGAGTCAGGATCGGGGCAGTAGCGATCGTCGGGAATCAGGGACGGAATCAGATCGAGTGCGATCACTCCGTCGACCGTCGTTGCCGCAGCGAGTGGAATGGACACCGGAGTGGTCGGTGCCGTGTTGTCGAGCGTGATCCGGGTGATCGGTCGACCGTCCGACTCGACGTCTACCCACCCTCGATCGAGCCAGGCCAGCGTGGTGAGTACACCGCTGAGGGTCGACGGCACCGAGCCCGTGGGAGACGGAACCGTCAGCCGAGTGCGTTCTCCGGTCGTATCGATGGTGGTGGATCGACCCAGACCCAATTCGGCGAAGGTCAATCGGTCGGCATCCTGATCGGCCGGTTGCGCCGAGACGACCGAGACCGGAAGCAGAAGCGGAACCACGACGAGAGCAGCCGTCGATGCAATGCGCGCCATTCGCATGGGGGATATCCAGCCTTCGATGATGAAACGAAAATCAGAACTCTACTGCGTAGGACCGTTTTCCGACGTGCTGGAGCAACCCACTGTCGCCCCCGGGTCTCGAATCGACTCCAGAACCGCCAGGGCGACAGAATATTTCGGGTAAATGAGCGGCGCGCCCGAGCGTCGTCACATTCCATCGGATCGGTGCCCGACAATCTGCACTAATTCGGCAGTATTTCCGGAACAACCGTCGAATTCACGAGTTCCGATATCGGGCAGTCGGCGTCTAGCATTACGCCGATGCGGATCGGTTCGAAATTGCTACGGTGCGCACTCGGCACAGCCCTGATGCTGTCGGTCGCCTCGATCTTCGGCGTGCCCGACGCGGGCGCGGCCCCCGAGTCCGGTGCTCGCGTCACCGCGAGTACCGACGGTTTGTCACTCGACGGTGCGCCGTGGTGGCCAACGGGATTCAATGCCTATCAGCTTGCGACCGACTGGTCCGTGAACGCAGGCTGCGGAGCGATGGTCGACCTGGACGGCTATTTCGGTGCACTGCCTCCACATTCCCTCACGCGGTTCAACGCATTCCAGGCACTGGCGATCAACCGATTCACCGGCGCACTCGACTTTCGCCCGATGGACGCGGTCTTCGCGGCGGCCGAGGCGCACGGGCAACTGGTCGTCCCGGTTCTCTCGCCACAGGACGGAGCCTGTGAAGGAAACGCCTTCAAGGGCAGACAGTGGTACGTCGACGGATGGACGACGCCCCCTGCCGTCCCCGACACGAATGCGGTGACGAGTTTCGAGCAGTGGATGCTCACTGCTGTGAACCGGTGGAAGGATTCGCCCGCACTGGCAGCGTGGGAATTGGTCGGTGAGCCGGAAACCAGCTCGTGCACCGACGCGGCGTGCTCCTGGACCACCCGGACCTGCACCGCCGACGCCGCCCAGGTTCTGCGCTCCTTCTTCGATACCGCAGGGCAACAACTCCGCACTGTCGATCCCCGCACCCTGATCACCGCCGGCCTCACCGGCGGTGGACAGTGCGGTAGCCAGGGTGACGAGTACGAGTACCTCGCCCGGTCGCCGTTCGTCGACGTGTTGCAGTACCACGACTACGGAGCCGACGGGGTGCCCTTGCCAGGAGATCAGTGGAACGGGTTGCAGCGGCGGATCACCCAGAGCGCTGCGGTGGGCAAACCCCTCCTGGTCGGGGAGATCGGTCAACTCGCCGGTTCCTGTGGCGATCTCGGTTCTCGCGCAACGAGTATCGACACCAAGATCGACGGCCAACGTGCCGCGGGCACAGCGGGAGCACTGCTGTGGGCGTTCGTGCCCGACCCGCGGCCGGGCGAGTGCACCTACGACATCGGCCCCGGCGATCCGCTGTGGCAGACGATCGGACCTTAGGGCATCCTCGTTCTCCCCAACTTCATCTGAACGTTCCTTTACTTTCGCTTTTGGGTGACAGCGTGCCGTGACATGAAGCCACTACCCTTGTTCGCGGTTCACGACGGAAGCTCCAAGCGCTCATCATTGACGTGCAAGTACAAGTGCGGTGATGCGTGCTTCCACGAGATTCCCAATACGTCGAAGGGCGAGTACTTCGGCGACATCGTCAAGACCGCGATGTCGCGGCGTGGCGTCATCAAGGGTGGAGCGATGGCAGTGCTCGCCGTGGGCGCGGGCAGTGCTCTCGCGGCATGCTCGACCGACGAGCCCGCCACCACCGGAAGCGGAACCTCGAGCACGTCGGGTGCCGATACCCCGCCCGTCGACGGTGTGGATTTCGTTGCGGTGGAACCGAACACCGAGGACGCGGTCGTGGTACCCGAGGGCTACGAACAAGGCGTCGTCATCCGCTGGGGTGACGCGGTGGTGGCAGGCGCACCGGCGTTCGACTTCGACAACCAGACGGCCGCTGCACAGGAGAAGCAGTTCGGCTTCAACAACGACTTCGCCGGCCTGCTGCCGATCGAGGGCACGCCCAACGCGCACCTACTGGTGGTCAACCACGAATACAGCACCGAGCCGGCGATGTTCAAGGGCTACGACGCGGAGAACCCCACCCGCGAGCAGTTCGATGTCGCCCTTGCCGCACACGGACTTTCGGTGGTACAGGTGCAGGGGGAATCCGGCACCGGCAAACTGACGCCGGCCATGGGCCAGTACAACCGCCGCATCACCGGCACCACCGAGTTCGTCGTCACCGGCCCCGCCGCCGGCAGCGATTTCCTCAAGACGAGCGTCGACCCCACCGGCACCAAGGTGCTCGGCACCTTCAACAACTGCTCGGGTGGCCTGACACCGTGGGGAACGGTGCTCTCCGGCGAGGAGAACTTCAACCAGTACTTCGGCAACGCCGAGTCGGTCACCGATCCAGTTGTGGCGCAGCGTCTCTCGCGCTACGGAGTCGAAGGTGCCGCGAGCGACCGTAAGTGGGAGCGCTTCGACAAGCGCTTCGATCTGGCGCAGGAGCCCAACGAGGTCAACCGCTTCGGATACATCGTCGAGGTCAATCCGTGGGACCCGCAGTCGGCCCCGATCAAGCACACCGCGCTCGGCCGCTTCAAGCACGAAGCTGCGACGATCCACGTCACCGACGACGGCACCGTCGTCGCCTACAGCGGCGACGACGAACGCTTCGACTACATGTACAAGTTCGTCTCCAGCCGAAAGATGATGCCCGGCACCGGCGCGGCCGCGATGCGCAACAACTTGACACTGCTGGACGCGGGCACGCTGTACGTCGCCACCCTCACCGGCGATACTCCCGACGAGATCGACGGATCCGGCACCCTTCCGTCCAACGGCGAATTCCGCGGCACCGGAACATGGATCCCACTGCTCGAGACCGGCGAGGACGGCCGCGGCACCTCCCTCGTCGACGGCATGTCGGCCGAGGAGGTCGCAGTGTTCACCCGTCAGGCAGGCGACAAGGTGGGCGCAACCAAGATGGACCGCCCCGAGGACTTCGAGCCCAACCCGGTGACCGGCAAGGTCTACGTCGCGCTGACGAACAACTCCAACCGCGGCACCGAGGGCAAGGCGGCCGCCGACGAGGCCAACCCCCGCAACACCAACAAGAACGGTCAGGTGCTCGAGCTCGACGACGACCACGCGGGCACGTCCTTCACCTGGAACCTGCTGCTGGTCTGCGGTGACCCGAACGAGGCCGACACCTACTTCGGCGGCTTCGACAAGAGCCAGGTCAGCCCCATCTCGTGCCCCGACAACCTGGCGTTCGACGCCAAGGGCAACCTGTGGGTCTCCACCGACGGCAATGCTCTCGACTCCAACGACGGCCTGTTCGCCGTAGTGCTCGACGGCCCACGCCGAGGTGAGACCCGCCAGTTCCTGACGGTTCCCGCCGGCGGTGAGACCTGCGGTCCCATCGTCTCCGACGAGCGGGTCGTTGTGTGCGTGCAGCACCCAGGCGAGAGCGACGACGCCACCGCCGACGCACCGATCTCGCATTGGCCCGACGGCGGCGACACCCAGCCGCGGCCCTCCGTCGTCGCAGTGTGGAAGTCGGCGTAGCCGTAGCTGTTTCGCTCGAACCGAACGCGCCCGTGGTCGAAGACAGTCGACTGCGGGCGCTTCGGTTGTGTCAAGCGTCCTCGCGGGCGCTCAGGTGGCAGCTGAATCTGCCGTCAGCCGTGCGACGACCCAGGCCATCGCACGGCTGACGGCATCACGTGATTCGTCGGTGTGATCGAGCATGTCGAATCCGTGTTGTCCGTCGGGTACGTCGATGATGTCCAGGTTCGCAGCGTGGGCCGCCGCGACAAAAGCGTTCACCCCCGAGATGAATGCGGGACGATCGCGGCCCACACGTGTGAGCAGAATCGGCGGTGCTCCCGAATCCGATACGGCGAGAGTGGAATCGAATCGCGGCTCGACCCCCCATTCAGGGAGGGTCTGCAGCACCGGGTATGTCAATGCGAGACAGGTCAACCACGCCGGAGAGTGCTTCAACCAGTCGGCAGCGAGCAGCCCGCTCCCGGAAAAGAACCACAGCGCAACTCGATTGGGATCCACTCCGGGAAGTTGTCGAACCTGGTCGAGTCCGACGGCGATCTCGTCGGCAGCTGCAGCACACTCGGCAAGCGAGGCCATGTGATGTTCGAGTACGACACCGACGACGCCCGCTGCCGCGGCGATGGATCCGTACCCGACGAAGACCGGTTGATCTCGCGGTCGCCATTCGACGCTCGGCGGGCGCGGACCACCGTGAACGAAGACAACAGCGGGCCGAAGAGCGTCGTCGCCGGATGCCGTGTCGGGTGCCCGATAGACGTCGAATGAATCTCGACGTTCGCGTAGTACGTCGGGCGTTGCGAGTACGAACGACTGCGGTTCCATTCACATACCTCCGTCGATGGTGCGCTGGAATCGGTCGAGTGCCCACCGGGCACGCATTCCCCTCACGACCCGGGTTGTGCGGCGATTCGCCTCGCTGCCTCGACGACGAAGTGGCGACGTGCTGCCCGTGCCTGTTGGTCGTGAGGTCCGGCACCGGTGATCATTTCGGCGAGCTGCGGGACGGTCTGCCACCAGGCGGCCAGCGCGATCAGCGTGAAAACCAAGTGCGCGGGATCGATCTCCGAATCGATGAGGCCGTGTCGCTGGGCGTCGGCGAAACGCGCCACTTTCTCGCGGTAGTGCGCTGTGCGCACCTCCGCGTGAGCCGGCGGGCCCGACTGTAGACCCTCCCACTGAAGCAGGCGGCCCAGTTCAGGATGAGATGCGTGATAGTCGTAGGTCGCGCCGGCGAATTCGCCGATGTCGTCCAAGTCGACCCCCGTGAGTTCGACGCCGGTCGCAAGGCGCTCCAACTCGGTTGCCAGGACGAGGTCCCAGAGAGCCTTCTTGTCCCCGAAGTAGCTATAGAGCCTCTCCTTGTTGACGCCTGATCGAGTTGCGATGGACGCGACGGTCGTGCCCTCGAGCCCGTGAGCTGCAAATTCCACCAGCGCGGCATCACGAAGTCGACGCCGTGTCCCGTCCGTGTCCCAGGCCATCCGCCGAGATTACCAACTTCTGAGTTGGAGTTTCCACGCGCTCGAAACGTAGCATTCCAACCACATCGTTGGAGTTGGAGAATGGTCATGGCAACTATCGAATGTCTTCCCGCAGAAATCCGATCGCCCGAGCCGGGCTCGGTGGCCCTGGTGACGGGAGGGAACAGTGGCATCGGTCTCGAGACGGCGCGACAGCTGCTCGCCATCGGTCTGGACGTATGGATCGGAGCGCGGGATCTCGACAGGGGGCAACGCGCCGCCGCGGAACTGGGCTCGGCCACGCGCGTCGTGCAGCTCGATGTCACGGACCCGTCTTCGGTCGCCGCAGCCGCCCAGCAGGTCGGCGAACTGGACATACTCGTGAACAACGCCGGGGTGAACCCAGGTAACGACGACATAGTCGGCACCACGCTGGAGCAGTTGCGTACCACGTACGAGACCAACGTCTTCGGTCTCATCTCGGTCACTCAGGAATTCCTCCCTGCGCTGCACAGGTCCCCGCACCCGCGCATCGTCAACGTGTCCAGCGGAACCGGATCACTGACCTGGAACAGCAGCTCGAACCCACAGTTCGACTGGGAACGAGTGATGGGCGGCGGTGTGGCCTACCGAAGCTCGAAGACAGCCGTCAACGCCGTCACGCTGCTGACCGCTCAGACCCTGGGTGAGAGGGTCAAGGTCAACGCCCTGGCACCCGGTCTGCGCCATACCAACCTGGTCGCGGGCATGTCGGCAGGCGGAGACCCGGCCGAGGCGGCCACGGGAGTGGTCCGGCTCGCCCTCCTGGCCGACGACGGCCCCACGGGAGCCCTGTGGTCGTGGGACGGTACGCGCGTGCCCTGGTAGAGGTGAGTGCACAGCCGAGCCACAGTCAGGTCGTATCCACATACCAGTCGAGCGACGTCACCAGCGAGCCAGTGCCCGCAGCGATTCCGGCGTGCCCGCGTAGTGATTGATGTCGGTTCGCCCGTCGATTCCGGGAATCGTGCCGCGATCGGTGAACTGCCAGAACAGCCAGTCGGTCCAGCCGCCGGGCAGCGGCCCCAGCTCGTCGTCGTAGTCGGCGATCCACAGCGGATAGTTGTTGAACTCGTGGGTGTCGGCCATCGCCGTCCGCCAGAAGTTCGGATAGGTGTAGATGATCGGCTGACGGCCGGTCAGGGTCTGGACGGTATCGAGGTACCGGTGCGTCCAGTCGATCACCTCGGCTGGCGACCGGCCCTTCGCATCTTCGAGGTCGAGCACGGGCGGCAGATCGCCAGGTCCGTTGATGCCCAGCACCAGTGCCGAGTAGTACGCGCCCTGCAACTCCGGCGAGAGCGTCACATCGGCGTAGTGGTACGCCCCGCGCGCCACGTTCGCCGTACGCATGACGATGGAATCCTCGACGAAATACGGGTTGACGTAATCCAGCCCTTCGGTGGCCTTGACCATCGCGAATCCGTGGCCTGCAGCCTTGACGGCGTGCCAATCGATCGAGGTGCCGTCGATGTGTTGCCACGACGAGACGTCCGGTCCCTGCGGAACGGCGGACGCTATCCCTGGCGCAGCACAGGCGATGACACCGACCGAGAACAATCCGAACAGGGCACGCAACGTGCGGGAGAAGACCACTCGGGTGAGATTAGGGGCCCGGACCTGGGCACTCAATGGTGAACAGTCACTAATGCACTCTGTTCACAGACGTGGTTGAGTCGTCACTAATGAGACGTGGGTAACACTCACGCTGCCGACAGCGACATACCCAGAGTCGGCACGAACAAACCCAATGGAAACACGAACTACATCTCTTGGCTCGGAGGCGCACCCATGACTGTCGTGAACGATCTCTCGCATCTGGCTCTCACGGAACTCGACCCGTCCGACTACGCGGTGCCGACCATCGCGCCGATCCGAAGCACCGGACACCTCGACCCTGTGTTCTGCATCCATCCCCTGGTGGGTCTGGTCGACTGCTACGTGGGTCTGGCAGCTCACGTCGACGACGACCGCCCCATCTACGGCGTCCAGGTACCCGCGTCCGGTGAGCGCGCCGAATCCTTCGCAGCACTGGCGGCGCAGTACGCCGACGACATCGCTCGCATCCAGACCGACGGCGCCGTCCACCTTCTGGGCATGTCGTTCGGTGGAGTTCTCGCCCACGCCATCGCCGTCGAGCTGCAGAACCGGGGCATCAGCGTCGGCGCACTGACGCTGCTGGACAGCGACCCTGTGCTGGCCCGCGCCGAGGGCGCAGATCTCCTCGGAGCCATGGGCGACGAGATCGATCGCAGCCATGTCGAGGAACTGCTCGCCGTCGCGTCGCACAACGACGAACTCGTCCAGCGCCACCTGCCCGGCATCTACTTCGGCGACATCCTGGCCGTCTCGTCCCTGGGCACCGACTCCGGTTCCGCGTGGCATCCCTTCGTCTGCGGCACCGTCGCCAAGTACCTCGTGCCCGACGCCACCTCGTTCGACGTCGTCGGCCCTCTCGTCGAGAGCTACCTCGGCTGACCCTTCTCGCTACCCCAGCCAGTCCAGCACGGCCGCGGCCGTCCAGGATTGCTGCATGCTGCCGAGCGGCTTGCCCGTGAACGGCTCGTAGTACTCGGCGAAGCTGCCGTCGCTGGCCTGGCGCAAGCCTTCGTCCCGCAGCGACAGTGACCGCTCCGACCACCCGCGACGCGCAAACGCCCACGAGAACAGCCACGTCATCACCGGCCATACCGGCCCGCGCCAATACTCACGGGCACGGAAATCCTTCGACACCGGCGACGTCGACGGCGGAACCGCGTACCGCAGATCCGGATGTCCACAGAATCGTGTGCCCTCGAAGATCCGCAGTAGGTTGCGCTCCTGCTCGCGCGGCAGTCCGCCGCACAGCAACGGAGCGAACATCGCGATGGTCTCGGTGCCGATCCACTGACCCGTCCGCAGATCGAAGTCACGGGCCCCACCGGAGCGCGCGTCCGTCGTCGCGATGACTCCCTTCCGGAACTTCTCCGCCCACGACCGCAGCTCCCGAACATCGGAGTGGGGACGCGAATGGTCCTCGCCGATGGTCGCGAGCACATCGCAGGCCACCGCGAAGATGGCGCTGACGAACACATCTTCGACGGCAAAGCTCATTTTCGTCTTCAATGCGTCGTCGTCGTACCCGACCTGCTTCATCTCCTCGACGAGCCAGATGTAGCGGTCGTACTCGAGATTGCTCGGCCGCTGGGAGGCATCGGAGATGACCGCCTTGTCCTCCCGAAAGTACGGATCCATCTCTCCGGGAACCACGTTCGCGTAGGCCGAATCCCACCGTGGCGAATTGTCCATCCCCGACTCCCAGCCGTGGAAGACGGCGACTCTTCCGTTGTCGTCCACGTCGCGGGCCTGGGCGAGCCAGCGATGCCACCGCACCAGATCACCCCAGCGTCGATCGAGAAACTCCTCGGCGACGGCACGCGTCGTGCGTCCGTGGCGCTTGGAATGATCGAGGATGCGCTGCACGGCAATCGCGTGGACCGGTGGCTGGGTGATGCCCGAGGTCTGCGGGTTCATCGGCGCGTGCGGGGCGAGCGTGCCGGTGGCCCACCGCGCCGGACCGGGAAAGTAGCCGTCGACACCGTTGGCGAAGACGATGTGCGGGATCATCCCGTTCTTCCACTGCGCCGAGAGCAGCGTGTCCATTTCCACCACGGCGCGCTCGACACTCAGCGGTGCCAGCCCGACGGAAACGAACGCCGCGTCCCAGCTCCACATGTGCGGATACAGCCTCGGGGCCGCGCTGGTCATGGTGCCCAGGTCGTTGCCCCTGAGCAGATATGCCGCGCGCGCCGCCAACTGCGTGGAAGTGAAACCTCGATCGCCCATGCAGACAGTTTGCGTCCGCGCGCGCGATTCCGCTCGTTTCGATTGCGGACCGAACCTGTCCGCGATCACTTCTACAGTGGTTTTCACCAGCCCACCCAGGAGGAAACAATGGCCACCGAAAACACCGACATCGAGAAAATGCTCGCCGAACAGCGCGCGAACTTCCTCATCACGGTCCGCGGCCTCAGCGAAGAACAGGCGCACACCCGAACGACCGCCAGCGAGCTCACCCTCGGCGGACTGCTGCATCACGTGATCAGCAACGAACGGCACTGGATGAAGGTGATCGCCGAACTCGACGACACGGCCGAGTTCGACATGGAATCCGCCGGTGGCGAATACGTCATGGCCGAGAACGAAACGGTCGCGGGGTTGATCGCCGAATGGGAAGAGGTGGCACGCTCCACCTCGGCTGCGCTGGAGACGTTGGACCTCGACCTGTCGGTCCCGGTGCCGACGGCACCCTGGGCACCCGAACGCATCTGGCAGAGTGCGCGATTCACAGTGCTGCACATCCTGCGCGAGATCTCCCAACACGCGGGACACGCAGACATCATTCGCGAAGAACTCGACGGCGCGAACACCACACAGACCTGGGCGGCCGCGGCGGGGATGAGCTTCTAGACCGTCTGGTTACTGTGGCTGTATGACTCGTACTGCGTTGGTGACCGGAGCAAGCCGTGGCCTCGGGGCCCACATCGCCCGACTGCTCGCCCCGGATCACCACGTCCTGCTCGGCGGACGATCGGCCGAGTCTCTCGAGCCGATCGCGTCGGAACTGGCCGGATCCACCCCGTGGCCGGTGGAGCTGACCGATCCCGACGCGGTGGCGGCGGCCGCGTCGGGCATCGATTCTCTGGACGTGTTGGTGCACAACGCCGGAGTGGCGGCGCTGGGGACGGTCGAGGAGTCGACGGCCGAGGATTGGCGGCGACAGTACGAGGTGAACGTCATCGCCGTCGTCGAGCTGACCCGGCTGCTGCTGCCGGCGCTGCGAAAGGCGAACGGTCATGTGGTGCTGATCAATTCGGGTGCCGGCATTCGCGCGAACCCCGGTTGGGGCGGTTACGCGGCGAGCAAGTTCGCACTCCGCGCCTTCGGCGATGCACTGCGACAGGAAGAGCCGTCGTTGCGCGTGACCTCACTGCATCCTGGGCGCATCGACACCGAGATGCAGCAGGAGATCGTCGCGCACGAAGGTGGGGAATACGACGGCTCGAAGTTCTTGCAGCCCAGCACCGTTGCCCGTGCAGTGCGCAATGCGATCGATACGCCTGCCGACGCTCATCCCACGGAATTGGTGCTGCGCACCAGGTGAGCGGAAATTCGTAGCAGGAGTCGAATTTCCGCTCACAACAAACGGTTTGGCGTAGGTCCGGTCATCGCCTAGTTTGACGGACTTGCGAGGGCATGGGCTATGTAGCTTGCATTTTCGGCAGCGTCTGTGGCGAAACGCACGTTCAACACAATTTGCCCTCCGGACATGCCGATGGCCTGCACTAGGCTGCCCAGCATTGGTCTTTCGACCAGGCCGAATGCCTACGGCAACCACTATCTTGGGCATCCCGGACCGTACCGGGTCGTGGCTGTCGAGCCGGAGATACCGCACGCCGTCCGTCGCAAAGCGGATCGCCGCCGCCGTGCAGTCCCTCGCCCCGAAGGAGCCCGTAACACGTACGCGGTCCGCGTGGAGGAGCTTCACCCATTGGCTCGAGACGAATGGTCAATTCACGCTACCGGCGCATCCGATCACCGTCGCCGCATACTTAGTCGACGCGGCGAACATCCGCACCAAAAGAAGGAGCGCGCCGCGAAAACACACCCCTAGCCGTCAACGACATCGGGCTTTGACGCTTGAACGGAAGTAGGCTCGTCAGGCTTTACCGGTATGTTCTGCGCAGCATGGTTGCCTATCACTTCTTCGGCCGGATCCTTTGCGGCATCGTCTTGATAGTGCTGTTTTTCATGCGTGCTTAGCGAAATAATATCCTCACGGAACTTCGAGAAATCCTCGACAGTCAGCGACTTCGAGTCCTGCAGGTTGTGTTCAGTCCGAATCCTCGACAGCTGGAACGTCGCTTGTTCGACCCAATCGCTCCTGTCAAATGCATCGAGCAGCTCGTAGATTAGTTTCTGCGCTTGGCGTTTTGTAATACCCGTTTTGTAGTTCTGAGCAAAGCTTTTTATCGCGCGCTTGACGCGATCGTCACTCCGGCTGTGCTCTTCTTCTATTTCGGCAGTATCCAGAGCCGCACCAAGGTGTTCCAGAAGGACGGCGAACCGAGTGCGCAGTTTGTCCGCTCCCGCTACGTCAGGTTTGACGTCAAGAAGCAAGACTATCTCGCGAGCCAATCCCACCTTTTCTATATGTTCACCTTCGAACGCTGTGCTGTAGGTTGCCTCTAAGGCGCCCCAGATCGATTTTTTTTCGGCCACTGCGGTCGACAACGCTTGCTCCGAAAAAAGATCGATATCTACCTCTGCGAGGTCTTTGAATCGGGCTAAATGATTGAGGGCCGCTCGGTGAACTATTGATACTGGCAACAGGTCTTCGATCTCTTCGACTACCACACCTCCCTCTGCGTCTAAGCCGCTGGCGCTAAACCATAGGTCAAGTCTAATGATATATTTGTCTTGCAGCACACGCTTACGCCTTGCCTCGCCTCGCTTCAGCACTCTTTCTGCATCACGTCCCGACTGGTCGCCATCAAGTAAAGCTACACACGGGGGTTTAATAGTGTCGCGGCCTCGGGCAAGATATGCCATATAAGGTATGCCGTCCGCTCCGCCCGCAGCAACTATAGTGACATCATTGAGATTCAGTGCCGATTGCCTGAAGGCGGAGAATCGGGAAAGATGAGCTGACAATCCGGCAATTAATACCTGGTCGGCCAGGCCCTCTACAAATAGATTTTGCCCACCGATAAAAGCAGTCTCCGCGACGTATGTTCCGAGTGACGAGCGGAGGGGCTCATACCGATTGTTCGCAGCGTCGCGAACGACGCGCGTACCTTCATCTTCAGCACCTTTGTCCAGGACTCTTATGCGTTGAGGATTGTTCTTGTCGATTAGAAATGGGGAGTGGGTAACGTAAACTACTTGACCCCCGGCAGACCCGTTCTCAGGCAGGGCGTAGTCGTAAAGCACACGGAGTAGATCCTGTTGCCCTACGCTAGAAAGGAACGCATCCGGCTCGTCGAGCAACAATATATCCGGCTTCGTCAGACCTTGCTTGTGTGCTGATAACTGGACAAAATAACTCAAAAAGTACCGCAGTCCTTGACTTCGTTCGGCGAAAGAGTATGTCGAGCCTGTCCTATCTTGGATGGTAAAAGCCAGTTCATGTTCACGCGCTTCCAGAACCAGTTCGAACTTCCGGTCCTGCGTCCACCAGCGCTGGACATTCAAGTTATCGCGTATCGCGGCATTCATGCTGCCGACGACGGCCTCGACCTGACCTTCTTTTCCTGATGCGAGAGCTTGCCTTAGTTCCGTGAATGCTTGAGGGTCGATCCGGGCTGCGTCTACGAGAAGAGTCCGAGCCAACTCGAACTCGTCCTTACGTTGGCGTTCTGCTGCAAGCGATGCTTCATCGATTGGAGATGCTAGCGAAGGGAGTACGGCTTGACCGACGTTGTCTACCGTGGGTTCTTTTATGCCCAGTATCTGAGCGAACAGATTCGATCTCTGCCGTCGGTCATGCAGTCGTATGCGGCTCTCGCCGGTGAGCTCAGCGATAGATACGCTGTCCGGTATCGCCACGCCGGTCTTAAGCTCGTAAATCTCGGGCATGAATGCTTCGAGCTTTGCCAGGTTTTGCGAAGTCAATCGAACTTTTTCATCATTGATCACAAGGTATGGTTCGCCGTCGCCTGGTCGATACAATGTGAATGCCCGTACGTCACGTAACGCGGGTACACCTGGAACCTGATCAGTTTCTTCCAGAGAAAATGATGCGCCGAACTCCGGCAACCGAATTTTTCCAGTCTGAACCGAATACTCATCGCTATATCGGCAAAAATCCTCTCTCGAAATTGGTTTTCCGGTTAGGGCTGCTCTGAGCGCAGTGAGCAGTTGACTCTTTCCCGCTTCATTGGCTCCTACGATGGCGGTGATATCGCGTTCGACGGGCACGCGCACGAACGGATACCAAGGGTCCTTAGTTTCCCAGTCCGCAGGCTCGCTACCCTCACGTGTTTTCAGTTCGAAGTCATAGTTGAAGGATCGGAAGAATCTCACGTCGATACGATCGAGCTTCATGGCGTTTAAATCTCCTCTGAGTGCCCGTCTATGAACCGTGCTGGCGCCCAGCAGGGCTGCTTGCCAGGCTAGCCGTTGACTGTGAATTCGGAGGCGAGACGCAGTGGCGAGGTCTTGGAATTGCTCGCGGAGCTATTACGCGTCAACTCATCTCGGCGGTGCGGTAACTGTCGCGAGCGCATCGTCCCCGTCTCGGGTTCGCCTACGACCACCCGCTGATCTCCACCACTCAGAGATCGTCGAGTTTCACTATGCCGTCTTGCAGAGCCCGGGCGACCAGTGTCGCCTTCGTCGGCGCAGCCCGACCGACGCGGGAGTATTTGTCGCGAATTCGGGTCAGGTGTGTGTTGACGGTTCCCAGGGCGATGTGGAGACGAGCACCGACTTCGACTTTGGTGTCGCAGTTCAACCAGACCTTCAGGACTACAACTTCACGCTCCGTCAGTCCGGGTGACGTGTACGTCGGCGCTGGCCGTTGGCCATGATCTCGCCCCGAGGCAAGAGTGGAACGGGTGACGGGCGGCCTCGGGCCGAGGGGTTTACGCACTGTCCCGGGCACTGCGACGCGCGTCTGGACTTGGGGTCGATGATCGATCAACACCATCTGATCCTCCTCGAGATACCGGCCTTGAGGCCGATGTTTATCGGACCACGGCCCTGAACCCCCTGCAACACAAACCAATTCGAGAAGAACATCGATTCGAGTGTTCGGTCTACACCGAGATGTAGTCATAACTAAACAGTGCGGGCGCGGTCACCGGATTGCTATAGTTCGTGATCCACTCAGGTGCTCTGAAGTCCAGTGAAGGCGGTTGACGTTGAACCCTAGGCCTGTCCCGCGTGAACAATTTCTCCACGCCGGATACCGGCTCCTGAACGAAGTGGACATGACCGATCTCGCCCGGTCGCTGTCCATCTCGGCGGTAGTCGACGGTGCTGGGCTGTCGCACCAGACGTTCCACAACACCTACCCAGGGAACTCCCGCAGCGGAGGTTCCGGCGGCAAAGAAGCGTTCGTTGCGGATCTGCTCGACAACCTCACCGTGAATTACAGCGGAACTGCACCGACCGACCCGCCTGCCGGGCTACGAGACGCGGCCGCACCCGTGTCCGCCCTATTCGAAGACCTGACCTCCGGCCTGATGCGGCGGCGCCTGGTCGCCACCTTGCTCGCTACCGACCACGACGGAGCACGCAAAGCCGTCACCCCCGAATTCGAGCGACTGGACGCCGACCTGCGCACCAAGGTGGGTCAGGCTATCCAAGCTCAGGGCGGGTCCGTCCGCCAACCGATGTCACTGACCTCCCTCTCCACTGTCCTCGGAGCTCTGCTCGACGGACTCGCACTACGAGAGATGCTGACTCCCGGTTCCTTCTCCGGGGACGACATTGCCGCAACGACCACCTCGATCCTGCGGTGGGCAATCGATCCACTGCATTCCGATCGGCAGGCACTCGACCCTGAACCGGCATACCCTTCCGACGACTCCGACGCTCTACGGCCAGACCTCGAGGCCGACGTGATCGCCGCAACGGAAGCTCTGTTCGTCGACAACGGATACTTTCTCGTCACACTCGCCGATATCGCGGCGGCCGCACGCCTCCGAGCCGACGACCTTAGACGGCTGTTCCCGAGCAAAGTCGACATCATCGTGGCCGCGCTGAAACCGAAATTCGATCGCGTACTGCGATTGCGGCGAGCCGATGAGCGTCTCGGCGTCGAACCCGCTATCGCATTGCGCCGCACTCTGATCGAAGTAGGCGAATTCGTGATCGACAACCGAGCCATGAGTTCCGGGATGCTGCTCGCCTTGAGCTTCGAGCAGTTTCAGCAACCCAACACCGTCACCACAGTTCTGGAGAACCTCTACCTGCCATCTGCGGTGATCCCGATCCTGGAACGGGGACGCGAGGCGGGCGTGTTCAGCGATGAAGCACCGACGATCGAGGCGGCAATCATGCTGACCAACAACGTCCTGTTTCGATGCTTGACGCGGCCGACCGAAACGGCAGTCGACGTTGCCGACGGCGTACTCCGACTGCTCATGCCCGGCATCGCAACAAGGACCCCATAAGGGTGCCGCACCACCGCGCCGATAACTGCGGCGTGGCGAGGTGAGTGTGCCCGAAATGGATCCCATGCACTGGGATCGATTGGCACGACTGTCGCAGCACCTGCTCGACGACATCGAAGTCGGATCCGGGGACCACGGCACCTGGTATGTGAGTCGCGATATCGAGGCCGCGTTGCTTCGACGCACTGTCCTGGGATCCGAGCCGCAGATCGTGGTCGGTGAGGCCGGGCACGGAAAATCGACACTGCTGTGGTCGCTGCACCGAGCGCTACAGGAGCAGGGGCTCCATCCGCTGCTGGTCTCTGCCACCTGGCTCCATCCTGGAGACGACGGCATACGTACAGCCTCGAACGCCGAGATCATCTCCGCCATCACCGGTCGACCCGGCGCCATACTGTTGCTCGACACCGCGGACCTGATGCTGCACAGCCGCTCTGCTCGCCACGACATCATCGACCTGGTCACAGTGCTCGCTCGGACGGCAGTCCCCGTAGTTCTGACGACCAGGCCGCTCGAAGGACAAAGCCTTCCCGCGAACCTTGGGCACAAGATCACCCTCGGGCCGTTCTCCTCGAACTCCGAACTCCCGACCGCAATCGAGGCCCTGACCGTCGAATTCATCGCCGACGACTCGGTGATGTCCACGAATCCGGTGTCGGCGATCCAGTCCGCCCTGGCCCGCGGTGCTCTCGTCGACGACGTGTGCACCAGCCCCTTGCTGCTCAGACTGCTCTTCTCATTGTCGGCACCACATTTCCCTCAGCTCGAACTCGACGTCACCGGCCTCTACAACCTGTTCTGGTCTCGCCGTATCGTCAGCGATCACCGCTCCGGACCGGAGGTACCGGCTGAGGACTCCGATGACCTCTCGGCCAGTGCTGGGTTTCTGGCGATCGCCATGCTCGCTCTGGGCACACCCGAACCACCCGTCGACGTCCTTGTTCGACGCGCGGCGCAGGTCGCCGCATCGGCGGACCATGCGTACGACGACGTGGTCCTACGCAGACATGTACGGGCACTGACCCGGCGCGGAGTGCTGGTGACAACCGACAATCGTGCCCGGTTTCTCCATCAAACGTTCTTCGAGTTCGCCGCCGCCAAGGGTCTCGCCAACAGGGGAGCCGAAGACGAACTGCCGAGATTGACAGCTCGTGTTGCACAGACGCCCGACGATTTGTTCGTCGGTGCCGTGGTCGAACAAACCTTGATCATCCTGGGAGCAGATCGGCTGGCCAGACCCGCCGTCCGCGCGAGCTGTCAGACCCTCATCCGCACCGGGCTTCCGTATCCCATCTCGATTGCCATGACCGCGTGGGCGCATCACCCGGCACTACTCGAGCTCACCGCTGACATGTTCGCTGCGGTCGCCGATGACCAGCTGCGTCATTACCTGACGACGCTGCCCTTGCTGGACTCACGGCAATTCGCCCAGCGTGCACGAGATTTCGGCAACCGACTCGACATCATTCCCAGGGGAACAGGAACAGGAACATTTCACGAAATATTGTCGCCCCACGACAGCTCGGTTCATCCGCCGAAGTCGCGGGGGCCAGACGGACTCACCGCGTACCACGAGCGCCTCGTTCGTGCCCTGCAGCGCGTGGAGGCCCGGCGGGGTGAACTGGAACGCGCCACGGATGAGGCCTACCGTGCGATTCGACGCGCGGCTGGCAGCAAGGACGACGATCATCTCGGCCGCATCTTGTTCAGCATTTCCCGATCTGCGTTCTATCGGTTGAAAGCCGGTTCGAGTTGGAGTGCACCTGGGGAGAAGCTCTGCGCCGACATAGATGCTCACGGAGACACCATCGGCGAGCGCTTCGACCTCACGCGGTTGCACGACGCCTACGTGGCCGCGGTTCAGGACGCGGACGATGCCCGCCATGCCAGGGATAGGCATGGCGGATCCGCAGGTCGGTGATGTTCGTCGCCAGTTCTGAGTTTCTCGAGAAGTGGAACAAGCACGCCGTGCGATCGGATCACACCGTCCCCCAACGTGATTCCCGTTCACCGCCCGTCCGGCGGTGGACATGATCGAAAGGTCAGGCCATGAACCCGGCAGATCGGCACGACCCAACACACACGGCTCTCCGGCTCGTCCAGTCCATCGCGCTCTCCGTGCCCGCGTATCGCCGTCTCCTGGCCGAGCACGGAATCGAGATCGACGCGATCGCCACGATGACCGACCTCGCTCGGTTGCCGACCACCTCGAAGGACAACTACCGACGAACCAACATCCTCTCCGATCTGCAGGCCGGCGGACCCGAGGAAGTCGAGACCATCGCAAGCAGCGCCGGCTCTTCGGGCACCCCGACCTTCTGGTCACGTGGCCAGCGGAGCACCGATCACGGAGCAGCGATGTTCGGGCACGTACTGCGGGAATGTGCCGACACGGAACAGCGCACGACTCTCGCCCTCGTGACGTTCCCACTCGGTCCGTACATTGGAGGTGCCTTCATGTACGCCATGTTGCTCGAACTCCGGAAGCGTGGTCACCGGCTCTCGATAGCGACCCCGGGCATGGATCCCGACGTCATTGCCGAGGTGGTGTCCGAGGCCGCAGATGGATATCAGCAGATCGTCATCTTCGCGTATCCCCCTATTGCCCGAGACCTCCTCGACACCCACGGCGAACTGCTTCGACGGCACGACGTCGTGATCATCGTCGGCGGTGAACCCGTCAGCGAAGCATGGCGATCCCTCGTCCACGGCATGCTCGGCGACCCCGACGGAGACCGAGTGCGTGTGGTGTACGGGGCAACCGACGTCGGATTCGTCGGCTACGAAACGGCAGCCACAATCGCCATACGCTCAGCGTCAGTTGAGGATTCGGTCTTGAACCGCGCGATGTTCGGTACCGAGTACGCCGAAGGAGATGTCGTGCAGCAACCCGCATTCGTGCAGTATCGACCCGAGTTCACCTACATCGAAGTCGATTCCGACGGGTACCTACTCTTCACGGTCGGCGGCGTACTACCGCTGGTGCGGTACCGGGTGAACGACAGGGGTGAAACCCTCGTCGGCAGCGCCGTCCGCGAACGACTGGCCGACGCCGGCCATCCTGCTCTGGCGGACGGTATCGACCCGAATGCGCACTATCTGTTGGTTTTCGGACGAACCGACGTCGCCGCCATCTACAGTGCCGTCAACATCTATCCGGACTACTTGCGGCCGGCCGTCGAACACATCTCTCTGGCAACACGATTGACGGGACGGTTCATCGCTCGCTGCGAGACCGACAGCGAACAGCGCCAGACATTGACGCTCGACGCCGAGCTTCGGCCCACACTGGAATCCGATCCCGATACTGCCGAACAACTCCGGCAGCTGTCCATCGCCAGCCTTCGACAATTGAGCGCGGAATACCGCATCGTGCACGACCAGAAGGGTCACGACGCAGAACCCGTCGTACGCCTGCGGCCGTTCCGCTCCGCCGGCTTCGTCACCGGAGGTAAGCAGAAGTCGATCGACTAGGCACCTCCGCTCAGCCCCCCGCACCCGTCCTGCCGACGGGTGCGGGCACCTCACCTGCCCGAGGACCCGTCCACCCAGAGTCCTCACGCGACGCTCGGTCATGGTCGCAGGTCTGGAACTCGGTCTGCGAAAGTCCTACGGTTGAGTCATGGCACTGTCGAAGGCAGAACGCGAAGAGTTTCTGGCCGAGTCTCACGTCGCCGCGCTGTCCGTGGCCGCGGGCCCGGATCGTGGTCCGTTGACCGTCCCCATCTGGTACGACTACACACCTGGCGGCCAGGCCTGGGTTCTCACCGGCAAGACGTCCAGAAAAGCCGAATTGATCAGAGCTGCACAGCGGTTCACGCTCATGATCGAGCAGTCGAATCCGACCATCAGATACGTGTCCGTCGAGGGACCGGTTGCGCGGGAAGAGCCGAGTACGCCGGAGCTACTACGCGCCATGGCTGCACGCTACCTACCCCCGGAGAAGGTCGACGGCTACCTCGAGATGGCGAACAGCGAACACGAAGAGAACGTGGTGTTCCACCTGCAGCCGGAGCATTGGCTGTCGGCCGATCTGGGCGCGATCTGAGAGAACGCGCCAGTACCGTCTTCCCGTATCAGGAAGTCGGTGTCAGGGCATTGCCGGGCGGGATGGTCGCGCAGTTGCTGTACGTCGGCCCACCGGCAAACCGCTGGGTCAAGAACTGCAGACTTCGAGCCTCGAATGCCGGGAAGGCTTCGCTGTGCGTCAAACCGTCGTACTGCGCATACTGCACATCGACGCCCCGGCCGCAGTATTCGTACGCCAGTCCCTGTACATCCGCGGTGATCATGACGGAATCGCCGATCGGATCGGCGTGCCCGACAGCCAGGAACATCGGCGTCCGCGGAGTGCCCTGGCTACCCATGATGTTGTCGTCGATCGCCGCCACCACCTCGGGCACGTCGAGCATGGAGGTGTACGGAGCCTTGACCATCGACGCGTCGGTGAGTGTCGGGTAGTCGTCGGCGAACTGGGCGATGCACTCCTGATCGACCTGATCGATCACCTGGCGGCCGTAGTCGGAGATGAAATCGTCCAGGTCGAGACCGTAGGCGCGTTCGTAGGCGACGATCAGCGCCGGGATGACGCCCGCCCACTCCTTGCTTCCGCTGACGTACGGCAGGTTGTGAGCCAGGTCGACGGGCAGTCCGCCGGCCGCCGCTCCGACGAGGTTCAGCTCGGGTGCGTACTCGGGGGCAATCTCGGCACCCCACTGCGTCGGGACGGAGCCTCCGGAGTATCCGACCATGCCGACGGGTGTGCTCGACGGAAGCTGTAGGAGGGACTGAGCCGCACGAATGCCGTCCAGCGCTGCGTAACCCGACTGCCGCCCGATCGTCCACTCGAGCTCCTCACCCTCGTAATCCGGCACGACGACGGTGTAGCCCGCTGCCAGGTAGCCGGCAATGACCGCCTGTTCCGCGCCGGCAATGGGACTCGTGGACCCGCCGCTGAGTGTGTACGAGGGATTGCACTGAGAGCCGAGGGCGTCGTACGCCATGTGGTACGAAACGATCCGCGTCGGCCCGGGGACCAAGGGTCGCAGGACGGTGGCGACCGTGACGACTCCGTCACCTTGCTGATCGGTAGTTCTGTACAGCACCTGGCTACCCGTGATCGGGGTCGGCTGGGTGGGGGTACGGAACGTCATGGGCCTCGACCGAAGCACCGTTCCCGGGGAGACGTCCAGGCCGCCGTCCCAATCGTAGAACGGATCGTCGGCCGGAATCGGTGAGCCGGGCCCCGGATCTGCCTGTGCAACAGGGACACTCACGAGCGTGACGGACCCGAGAACCAGGACGACGGAGGCCACCAGCCTCATCGCGAATCCTTTACCGACCTGTGACATGGAACAAATTAAAGCCCCGACCTCGAAGTTATGGACGGAAATCGCCAGATTTTCATCCACAACTTCGAGTTCGGCGGAGGGTCACTTCAGGACGATGTTCACCATTCGACCCGGGATCACGATGATCTTGGTCGGGGCCTTGCCGTCGAGCAGGGCCACGATTTTCTCGTCGGCCAGAGCCGTCTTCTCGACGTCGTCCTTCGTCGCATCGGCGGGGACGGTGATGCGGCTGCGGACCTTGCCGTTGACCTGGATGGGGTAGTCGACGGTATCGGCGACCAGCCACTTCTTCTCCACGCGCGGGAAGGGTCCGTGCGCCAACGACTTCTCGTGACCAAGCTTGCTCCACAGTTCCTCGGACAGGTGCGGGGCCAGCGGAGCGAGCATCAGGATCAGTGGCTCCACCACTCCGCGCGGCGCACCGTCGGGGTACGCCTTGGTGATGTGGTTGGTCAGCTCGATGAGCTTGGCACCGGCCGTATTGTCGCGGAGCGCAGCATAATCCGCGTGCACACCGTCGATCACGCGGTTCAACACCCGCAGCGTGTCCTCGGTCGGCTTGTCGTCGGTGACGCGGACCTCGCCGGTCACCTCGTCGAGCGCCAGTCGCCAGACGCGCTGCAGGAACCGCTGCGCGCCGACGACGTCCTTGGTCGCCCACGGCCGTGAGGTGTCCAGCGGCCCCATCGACATCTCGTAGAAGCGAAGGGTGTCGGCACCGTACTCGGCGAAGATCTCGTCGGGGGAGACCGAGTTCTTCAGGGACTTACCCATTTTGCCGTACTCACGGTTGACGGGCTGGTCCTGATAGAAGTAGCCGCCGTCGCGCTCGACGACCTCGGCCGCGGGTACGTAGACGCCTCGGGCATCGGTGTAGGCGTAGGCCTGGATGTAGCCCTGGTTGTAGAGGCGACGGTACGGCTCGCTCGAGCTGACGTGGCCCAGATCGAAGAGCACCTTGTGCCAGAAGCGCGAGTACAGCAGGTGCAGCACCGCATGCTCGACGCCACCGACGTAGAGATCGACTCCGCCGGGATCGTTCGGTCCGTGGATCTCCGGACGCGGTCCGACCCAGTACTTTTCGTTCTCGGGGTCGGCGAAGGCCTCGGAGTTGGTTGGGTCGATGTAGCGCAGCTGGTACCAGGAACTACCGGCCCACTGCGGCATGACGTTGGTGTCGCGGGTGTATGTCTGCAACCCGTCGCCCAGATCGAGTTCGACGTTGACCCACTCGCTGGCCTTCGCCAACGGCGGGGACGGCTCGGAGCCGGCGTCGTCGGGATCGAACGAGACCGGTGCGTAGTTCTCGACCTCCGGAAGTTCCACCGGCAGAGCGGAATCCGGCAGGCCGTGCGGGTTGCCCTCGGAGTCCCAAACGATCGGGAAGGGCTCACCCCAGTAGCGCTGGCGAGCGAACAGCCAGTCGCGCAGCTTGTACTGAATGGTGCCGCGGCCGGTGCCGTCGGCCTCCAACCGCGCGATGACGACAGCCTTGGCCTCGTCCACGGGCAGGCCGTCGAGGAAGTCGGAGTTCACCAACGCGCCGTCGCCGACATATGCCGCCTCGGTGACGTCTCCGCCCGAAATGACCTCGCGCACAGGCAGACCGAACGCCGTGGCAAACTCCCAGTCGCGTGCGTCGTGCCCGGGTACGGCCATGATCGCACCGGTGCCGTAGCCCGTGAGCACGTAGTCGGCGATGAACACCGGCACCTGCTCACCGTTGACCGGGTTGCTCACATAGGCACCGATGAAGACGCCGGTCTTCTCCTTGTTCTCCTGCCGCTCCAGATCCGACTTGGCCGCGATCGACGCGCGATATGCCGCAACGGCTTCCGCGGGAGTGGCGGCTCCGCCCGTCCACTTGTCGGACACGTCGGAAGGCCACTCGGGAGCAACCAACCCGTCGACCAGTTCGTGCTCGGGGGCGAGCACCACGTAGGTCGCACCGAACAGCGTGTCCGGGCGGGTGGTGAACACCTCGATGTTCGAGAACGAGACCTGTGCACCACGGGATCGCCCGATCCAGTTGCGCTGCATGGTCTTGACCTTCTCGGGCCAATCCAGGTACTCGAGGTCGTCTACCAGGCGGTCGGAGTACGCGGTGATTCGCATCATCCACTGCCGCAGGTTCTTTCGGAACACCGGGAAGTTGCCGCGATCACTGCGTCCGTCGGCCGTGACCTCCTCGTTGGCGAGCACCGTACCCAGACCGGGGCACCAGTTGACCATCGAGTTGGACTCGTACACCAGACGGAAGCCGTCGATCACCTCACGACGCTCGCCGACGGTCAGCGAGTCCCAGGAGCGGCCGTCGTCCAACGTGCGCTCACCCGACGCGAACGCCGCCTCGAGTTCCGAGATGGGCCGCGCTTTGCCGAGGTCCGCGTCGAACCACGAGTTGAAGATCTGCAGGAAGATCCACTGTGTCCAGTGGTAGAAGTCGACGTCCGTCGTCGCCAGGGACCGTCGGCGATCGTGTCCGAGGCCCAGCCGACGCAACTGGCGTCGCATGTTGGTGATGTTGTCCTCGGTGGTGCTGCGCGGGTGCGTGCCCGTCTGCACGGCGTACTGCTCGGCCGGCAGACCGAACGCGTCGTAGCCCAGCGCGTGGAGCACGTTGCGACCCTGCATGCGGTGATACCGCGCGAACACGTCGGTGGCGATGTAACCGAGAGGGTGGCCGACATGTAGGCCGCTGCCCGAGGGGTACGGGAACATGTCCTGGACGAACAGCTTGTCCTTCGGGACGTCTCCGGCGAGGGTTCCGACCGGGTTGGGAGCGTCGAAAGTGCCCTGCTTCTCCCACAGGTCCTGCCACTGCTCCTCGATGTGCCCGGCGAGTTCGGCTGTGTAGCGGTACTCGGGGGCGGACTCGGTGGGTGCTTCAACGGAATCGGTCACACCTACCAGCCTAAAGTGTGACGCGGCCCGGCTGGTACCAGGACCTCGCTGCGCCGTATCCTGGCCAGGTGGTCATCGTCTCGGTTGTGTTGTTCGTGCTCGCCCTCGTCGTCGGCGCTGTCGCCCTCGCGTCGCTGCTGGGCCGGCTCCCACGCAACCGCTTTGCCGGTGTCCGCACCGCCGAAGCCATGCGTGACGACGAGACGTTCACCCTCGCCAATCGCGTCGCCGGTCCCACCACCGCCGCATCGGCCCTGGTGCTGGCCATCGGCGGCGTGGCCGCTCTTGCGCTGAGCGGCATCGTCGCCGTCGTGGGCGTCGTCGTTGCCCTCGTTGCCGCGCTGTTCATCGCCGCGGCCGGCGGATCCATCGGGGCCCGCGCAGCAGCGGCCGTTCCGCCACCCGCCGAGGCGGACGGATGCGGAAGCTCGTGCATCTCGTGCAGCCTCAAGGACGCCTGCCAGCCGAGCTGAGCAGATGAAGGCGAAGGCACTACGCACGTTCGACCCGGCCGGGGTCGTCTTCGGCGTCGTCGTTCCCCTTGCGGTAGCCGCACTCGGACTCGTCCTGGCATACCTGTGGCAAGGCCGCCTGCCGGAGGAGGTCGCCACTCACTTCAGCGGCACCGAACCGGACGACTTCTCCAATCCGCTCTCCAACGCCTGGACCCTTGCCATCGTGATCGTGCTGGTGGGCGGCGGGTGCAGCGCCGTCGCATCGTTGGCTCGGGTGCTGCTGATCATGCGTCGCACGATGCTGATCATCGGGCTGACCGTCGTCGGGCTGATCGGTGTTCTGCAGATCGCGACCCTTGTTCGCGAACTGGACATGGCGACCGCGCAGAGCGTCACCATCCCCGGTTGGGCCATTGCGGTGGGGACCGTCGTCGGCTTCGCGGCCGGGCTGTTCGGAGCGTCGCGACTGCGTGACCACCGCGAACGCGTCGTCGCCACGTCTGCGCCGCACTCCGATCTCCAGCGGTGCAGCCCCGAATTACCCCTGGTCGTCCGCGTCGGTGCCAGTCGAATCGCCGGTATCACCGTCGTGGCTGTATCCCTGGCCGGGGCCGCTCTGACGTGCTATCTGTCCAGCTCACTGTGGCCGATCTTCCTGTTCGCCCCACTGACGATTCTGATTCTGTCGTTGCTGCGATTCACCGTGCACATCGACAGCGACGGCCTCTTCGTCTCGAGCCTGGGCATGGCGGCATTCGATTACGGAATCGACGAGATCACCGGTGCCTCGGTTCGGGCGGTCGATCCCTCGAAGGAGTTCGGCGGTTGGGGTCTGCGGGCCAAGGGACGCGGAAACTACGCCGTCGCCACCGAGGCCGGCCCCGCGGCCTTCGTCACGTTCGCCAACGGGGACCGGCTCACCATCGGTTCTGCCGACGCAAGAACGATCGCAGGCACTCTCAACTCATTGACCGCCCGCACTCGCAGCGCCACGGTGGATTAAGTTAGCCGAGTGAAGTTGTTGCGGGATACCGTGCTGGATCCCTTCCTGTTGGGAATCTTCGCGGTCGCAGCGCTGGCGAGCCTCTTCCCGGCGACCGGCACAGCGGAGGACGTACTGGGCTGGGTGACGCGCATCGCCATTGCGCTGCTGTTCCTGATCTACGGTGCCCGACTCTCGCCCCGCGACGCCTGGAACGGCGTCAAACACTGGCGGCTGCACTCGGTGATCCTGGCGTGCACGTACCTGCTGTTCCCGGCACTCGGGCTGGCCCTGCGGATCCTCGTCCCCGGCGTCATCAGCGACGACCTCTACACCGGAATGCTGTTCCTCTGCCTGGTCCCCTCGACCGTGCAGTCCTCGATCGCCTTCACCTCCATCGCCCGCGGCAACGTCGCCGGTGCCGTGGTGAGCGCCTCGTTCTCCAACATCATCGGCGTCTTCGTCACCCCACTGCTCGTGATCGCCCTGATGACCACGACCGGTTCCGTGACCATCGACCCCAGCTCGGTACTCGACATCGCCCTGCAACTACTGCTTCCGTTCGCCGTCGGTCAGCTCATCCGGCCCTGGGTGACAGGCTGGCTCACCCGGCACAGCGCGCCGACGAAACTCGTCGACCGCGGTTCGATCCTGCTGGTCGTCTTCGCCGCATTCAGCGAATCCATGAACCAGAACGTGTGGTCCTCGGTGGCGGTGTGGCGCATCGGCGTCGTCGTCGCAGTGTGCGCTGCGCTGCTCGCCCTGGTGCTGGTGATCACCTGGTACGGAGGCAAGTGGTTGGGCTTTCCCTTCGAGGATCGGGTGGTACTGCTGTTCTGCGGATCCAAGAAGAGCCTGGCCAGCGGGCTACCGATGGCCGCTGTGCTGTTCGTCGGCCAACCCGTCGGACTGATCGTGCTGCCGCTGTTGATCTTCCACCAGATTCAGCTGATGGTGTGCACCGTGATCGCCCAGCATTTCGCGCGACGACCGGAAACGGAACAGAGCCCGGTGGGCAGCGTCGCGGACTAGATTGGGTGTCACTCGAGCCGATCACGGGAGAAGACGATGACCAGGAAAATCCATGCCGACGGTATCGTCTCTGCGGCCTACACCGGCCGCCTCGCCACCAATCCCGTACCTGCACTGCGACTTCCCGAGGAACAGCTCGACCCCGATGCCGCCTACCGCTACATCCACGACGAACTGATGCTCGACGGCAGCTCGCGCCTGAATCTGGCGACGTTCGTCACCACGTGGATGGATCCCCAGGCCGAGAAACTCATGGCCGAGACGTTCGACAAGAACATGATCGACAAGGACGAATATCCGTCCACCGCCGCCATCGAGGAACGCTGCGTCAACATCGTTGCCGATCTGTTCCACGCGCCGGGACTCGACCGGGAGGACCCGTCGTCGGCCACGGGGGTCTCGACGATCGGATCCAGTGAGGCCGTCATGTTGGCCGGCTTGGCGCTCAAGTGGCGCTGGCGAGCCAAAGGAGCCGGCACCGGCACTCCGAATCTGGTGTTGGGCAGCAATGTTCAGGTGGTGTGGGAGAAATTCTGCCGCTACTTCGACGTGGAACCCAAATACCTGCCGGTCGAGCGCGGACGCTACGTCATCACCCCGGAACAGGTTCGAGACGCGGTGGACGAGAACACCATCGGTGTCGTCGCGATCCTCGGCACCACGTTCACCGGGGAACTCGAACCGGTACAGGAGATCTGCGCGGCACTGGATGCGATCGCGGGTAGCGGCGGGCCGGACGTACCGGTTCATGTCGACGCGGCCAGTGGCGGATTCGTCGTACCGTTTCTGTACCCGGAGCTCGTGTGGGACTTCCGGTTGCCTCGGGTCAAGTCCATCAACGCCAGCGGCCACAAGTACGGATTGACCTATCCGGGAATCGGATTCGCCGTCTGGCGAACCAAGGAAGACCTCCCCGAGGACCTCGTCTTCCGCGTCAATTACCTCGGCGGAGACATGCCTACCTTCACGTTGAACTTCTCCAGGCCGGGCAACCAGGTGATCGGGCAGTACTACAACTTCCTGCGCCTGGGCCGGTCCGGCTACACCGACATCATGAAAGCACTGCGCGACACGGCCGTTCGCGTGAGCCGACACCTCGACAAGCATCCCGACATCGAGGTGATCACCGACGGATCGGCCATCCCGGTCCTGTCGTTCATGTTGAAGGACCATTGCGGTTTCACCGTCTTCGACGTCTCCCACGAGCTACGTGCCCGCGGATGGCAGGTGCCGGCGTACACGATGCCCGACAACGCCACCGACGTCGCCGTACTCCGAATCGTCGTTCGAGAGGGCTTCAGCGCGGACCTGGGCCGAATGCTGTGCATCGCCATCGACGACGTGATCGCCGGACTGAAGTCAGGTGGACACTCGACCGCGCAGGCTTTCGCTCACTAGTGCCTGCGGCAGCCGCACTCAGTTCCGCTCGACATCGATCGGGTGGGACGCGAGCAGTGCCAACGGCATCGGCTGCCGGCGTAGAACGTGCGCCCACAAGTCGATCCGCGGCGGACCGATCACGTCGGATGCCAACGCCGACACTACCATCCAGTCCTCGCGATCGAGTTCGCCTTCGAGTTGACCGAACGTCCAGCCCGAATATCCGGCGAAGATGCGTACACCCTCGATGAGTGGGCCGATATCGGCTGGATCGGAATCGAGATCGACCATCACCACTCGGCCGTCGACGCGGCGCAGACCGGGAACGCCGTCGATCGACACACCGGTCCGCAGCGTCGCCAGGCACAGGGCGGAATCGCGCTTGACCGGGCCACCGACGTACAACGCCTGCGGCTTGGCTGCCAGCTCGGACCAGTTGGGCAGTACGTTCTGCACCGCCGTCTCACTGGGACGATTGATCACGACACCGAGGCTGCCCGCGTCGTTGTGTTCGATGATGTAGATGACGGTGCGCCTGAACGTGGGCTCCACGAGTTCGATGGACGACACCAACAGACTGCCGGGACGAACATCGCGCAAGGCCGACGCCGTCTGGTCCTCGGGTTCCTCCGCATGCGATGCCACGCTCATCATTGTGGCACCGAGCACCCGCGGATGTGGCGCAAGCGATACGGCCAGTCCTCATGAGTCGAGTCCGGCGATATCGGTAAGAAGTCCCAACTGGTACTCGAACAGATCGTCCCTGCTGGCGAACGTCGTGGCTCCGTACTGATCGAACACATCGAAGCTGATGGCCCCGAACAGTGACGCCCACACCATGACTCCCAGTGCGATCAGCTCGTCGGGCAGATCCATCTCCATCTGTGCACGAATGTCCTCGAAGCTGCCGTGCAGTGACGCCAGCTCGGGAGGATCGGCCTCGACGTCCGGTCGACGTGTCTGCCACGCCGAGTGCAGGACGGCCACCAACGTGGTGATCACTCGGGTGCCCGGCCCGGTGGTCTGCTCCGCGGGGGCGTGATAGCCGGGCACCGGGCTGCCGAACAGCAACGCGTAGCGCGCCGGCTCCCGCAATCCCCACTGCCGCACCGTCCGGCCGAGCGCGAGGAATTTCTCCTTGGGTCCGTCCGCTGCGTCCACCGCTGCGTCGACGGTGTCGCCGAGCTCGGTGTATCCGTCGACGACGAGCAGGGTCAGCAGCTCGTCGCGACTGGCGACGTATCGGTACACGGCCGAGGACACGACTCCGAGGTCCCGCGCGACGGCGCGCAACGACAGGGCCGCGGCGCCGTCGGCGGCCAGGTGTTCGCGTCCGATGCGCGTGATGTCGGCCAGGGTCTGAGCGCGGGCTCGGGTGCGGGGAGTGCTCGCCATGGCACTCACAGTAACTCCTGCTCTTTTAAGAGAGCAGTGCTCTTGCTTTTGTGCAGCCATGGGTGCAGACTCGACGTATCAGAGAGCACCGCTCTCGTTTACCTCGAATGGAGCGATCATGACCGAACTTCACGTCGTCACGGGAGCCGGACCTGTCGGCTGGACGGTCGCCGAACAGCTTGCTGCACAGGGTCATTCGGTGCGAGTCCTCACTCGATCCGGCAGCGGCCCCGAGCACCCGATGATCGAACGCCGCGTTGTGGACATCGAATCCGATGACCTTCGACCCCACCTGAGCGGTGCCACCGCCGTCTACCACTGCACCCACGTCGCGTACGAGAACACGGTGTGGCGGAACAAGCTCGTCGCGATGGAACACCGCGTGCTCGACGCGGCCGCGGGCACCGTCGTCGCGTTCCCCGAAAGTCTGTACGCCTACGGCCGAGTCGACGGTCCGATCCGCGAGGATTCGCCCCGCGACGCGACGTTCCGCAAGCTGGGGGTGCGCACCCAACTGTTGGCCGCACGCGACGCGCACTCGACACCCACCGTCAGCGTCGCTGCCTCGGATTTCTACGGGCCGCGTGTGTTGACCTCGCACATGGGTGAGCGGGTGATCGCGCCGATTCTGGCAGGCAAACCGGTCCGCGTCTTGGCCTCTGCCGATCTGCCCCACTCGTTCACCTACGTGCCGGATCTGGCAGCCGCGATGATCACGGCCGCGGCGTCGCCGTCGCTGTGGAACACCGTCCTGCATGCGCCCACCGCGCCTGCGGTGTCGCAACGAGCGATGATCGAGATGTTCTCGGCTGCAGCACAATTACCGTCTCCGAAGGTCGGCACCATTCCGGCCTGGGCACTGCGACTGCTGAGCGCGGTGCCCGGACCGATGAAGGAACTCGGCGACACCCTCTACCAGTTCCGCTACCCCTACGTCCTCGACTCGAGCCGCAGCGAGGCGATCCTCGGGCAGCAGCCGACGTCACTCGTCGACGGCACTGCCGCAACGATGGCGTGGTGGGCCGCGACTCCCGCCGTCTCCGTATGACGGGCGGGGGCTAAAGTCCCGTCGGTGAGCGACGCTTCCTTCCGTACCCGGCTACGCGAATCTCCGGGGGTCGGCAAGCTGACCACCATCAGGTTCGCCGGTCAGTTCGGCGACGGGTTGTTCCAGGCCGCGCTCAGCGGTGCCATTCTGTTCAACCCGGAGCGTGCGACGAATCCTGCCGAGATCGCGGCGGGGTTCGCGGTGCTGCTCGTCCCGTATTCGCTGGTCGGGCCGTTCGCCGGAGCTCTACTGGATCGATGGGATCGGCGGTCGGTCCTGCTGTGGGCCAATCTGATCCGCATTGTCCTGATCATGGCCACCGCGCTGCTGCTGTGTGCCGGAGTGGACTCGACACCGCTGTTGCTGCTGGCGCTGGCCACTGTAGGGCTGAGCAGATTCGTACTGGCCGGCGCCTCGGCGTCCTTGCCACACGTGATTCGGCAATCGTGGCTGGTACCGATGAACTCGGTACTGGCGACCGTCGGATCCGGTTTCGCAGCGGCAGGTGCGGGCCTCGCGGTCGCGGTGATCGGTCTCGTCGGCGCAGGGGATCTCGGTTCGGGCATCGCAGTCGGTCTCGCCGCCACCGGATCGATCGTCGGGGCGCTCGCCGCCGCGCGGTTCCGCCCGCGATCGCTCGGACCGGGCGTCGAGAGCCGCACCGACAGTCCGCTGAAAGACGTTGCTGCGGGACTGAAATCGGGCGCACAGGCCGTCTGGCGCTCCGCCGGTGTCACGACCGCGATGCTCGGCATCGGTGCGCACCGCATCGTGTTCGGCATCAACACGCTGATCATGGTGTTGATTCTGCGCGAGAGCGCAGTAGAGAGCTCGCTGCCCGGCGGCCTCGCCGGCTTCGGCATCGCTGTCGGTGCCACGGCGATCGGCATGTTCCTCGCCGCCCTGATCACCCCCTTCGCCGTTCCCCGTTTCGGGCGCACCCGCACGATCGCCGCCGCGCTTGTGCTCGCCATCGTGGCGCAGCTCGGTGCCGTATCGGGTCTGACGCAGACCAGTCTGCTGATCGGAGCCTTCCTTCTGGGCATCGCCGGGCAGACCGTCAAACTCAGTGGCGACGCTGCCATGCAGATAGAGATCGACGACGCCCATCGCGGACGCGTTTTCGCGTTGCAGGACACCGTGTTCAACGTCGCATTCGTCGCTGCCCTCGCTGCTGCGGCGGTCGCGGTCGGCCCGGACACGACCGATCTGAGCCAGGACCCCACCGCGCACATCCTGGTGTTCGTCGGGGCCGGTATCTACGCTCTCGGCCTGGCCGCGGCGGTGATGAACACCGGGCGCACACGCCGCTGACGTGGTGTACCTTTCCGTATCGGACCGATAGGTTTCGTCGGAGAGCACGGGGGCACCGCATGTACGGCCGCACGACGTCGCTCGGGTGCATACTCGCGGTTGCCGCAGGTACGGCCGTTCTTGCTGCGCCCCCGGCGTTCGCAGCACCGCCTCCGCCGGTGAACTCCTGTGGCGAAACAGGATTCGACCCCAAGGACTACCCACCCGAGCCCACCGGGCCGGGCAATCCGCCGCAGCTGCCGCCGTTGCCGGATCGTGTGGTGATCCCCGTGCCGTATCCGTCGATCGAACTCGTGCCGGTTCCCGACCCCGCCCCGAACAACACTCGCGTGCAGGCCGAACCGCTGACCGACCCGTGTGCGGACCCGTGCCCCGATCTCACCGACGACACCGATTCACCGACGCCGGCAACGGGCTCTGCAGATCATCTGCCGTTCCCCCGCATCGAGATCGACCCGCAACCCGAAACCATTCCCATCCCGATTCCCGGACCCGGTGGTACCCCGGGAACGGCGCCGCCTGCACCCGCCATCCCTGCAGCCGAGCCCGGTCCGAAGACTCCGCCTGTGGCGATACCCACCGTCGGGAGCGTCGCAGTGGTCTCCCAATTGACCGGACCCGGGTCGGAGAACCGCACCGACAAGCGCTGGCAGGTGAACGGAACCGACCTCGGCATCATGTGAGAGAGCAAGCCCGGCGAGGTCGCCGTCGCATTCGGCGATTCCTTCGGTAAGGGGTGGGAGTTCGGCGTCGTCGGCGGCGACGACTGGCGCTCCAACGCGCTCGGCCACAGCACCGACACCGACCTGTCCGACGGTATGACCCTGGACTCGATGGTGCAGGATTCCCGTTGTCACGCAGCCGAATTACTGCCCTCGCGCAAGGTGAAGAACTGGGAGACCACGGTCATTCCCACCTCCGGTTTCGCCATAGACGATCGGCAGTACATGTCGTACATGTCCATCAGGCGCTGGAGCACGATTCCCGGCCTGTGGTGGACCAACTACGGCGGCATCGCCTATTCCGACGACAACGGTTCCACCTGGGTCAAGGACCAGCATGCCAAGTGGGACAACGTCTTCGGCTTCTCCAAGTTCCAGGTGTCCACAATGGTCCCGGCGGGGGAGTACGTCTACATGTTCGGCACCGTCAACGGACGCGTCGGACAGGTCGGTCTCGCTCGCGTCCCGAAAACCGACGTGCTGAACAAAACCGCATACCAATACTGGGTGAACGGCACCTGGGCTCCCGTCGGATCGAACGAGGCCACCCCCATCGCCGACGGTATGGCCGGGGAACTGTCGGTCCGTCACGACGAGTCCCGAGGCCTGTGGCAGATGACGTATCTCGATCCGATCCGCGGGGATATCGTGCTGCGAGAGGCGAATTCGCCGCAGGGGGAGTGGACCGCGCCCAGCACGTTGATCGACACTGCCGAGTACCCGAAAGCGTACGGCGGCTTCATTCACCCGTGGTCGACCTCGAACGAGCTGTACTTCACCATCTCCGAGTGGGACAGCTACAACGTCTACCTCGTCAAGGCCGATCTTCGCTCGTCCTGAGCACGTGCGCGGGACGCGCCTACTGCGTGGGCCACCACTCGAGCAGCGCGGCCTCGGCGTCCTCGCGGGAGAGTGGTCCTCGATCGAGGCGCAGTTCTTTCAGGAACTTCCATGCCTTGCCCACGTCGGGTCCGGCCGGGATGTTCAGCAACTCCATGATGGCGTTACCGTCGAGGTCCGGCCGCACCCGCGCCAGGTCCTCCTGCTCGGCGATGCGGGCGATGCGTTCTTCCAGGTCGTCGTAGGTGGCCTGCAGCGCCGCGGCTCGACGCTTGTTCCTCGTGGTCGAGTCGGCCCGAACCAGCTTGTGCAGCTTGGGCAGTAGCTCGCCGGCATCGGTGGCGTAGCGGCGGACGGCAGAGTCGGTCCACTGACCCTTGCCGTAGCCGTGGAAACGCAGATGCAGGAACACCAGATGCGAGACGTCCTCGATCATCTTCTTGGAATATTTCAAGGCGCGCATGCGCTTTCGGACCAGCTTGGCTCCGACGACCTCGTGGTGATGGAAGCTGACTCCGCCGCCCGGCTCGTTTCGCTTGGTATCGGGCTTGCCGATGTCGTGCAGCAGTGCGGCCCAACGCAATACGAGGTCGGGATCGCCGTCCTCGAGATCGATCGCCTGCGCGAGCACCGTCAGCGAGTGGGTGTACACGTCCTTGTGCTGGTGGTGCTCGTCGATCTCGAGCTTCATGTTGGGCACCTCGGGAACGATCCGCTGCGCCAATCCCGTCTCGCACATCACGTCGATGCCGTCGACCGGGTGCGAGCCGAGCAACAGCTTGTCCAACTCCACCTGGATTCGCTCGGCGGTGATGCGGTCGATCTGCTCCGCCATGTCCTCGATGGCCCGATGCACCCGAGGCATCAGCGTGAATCCCAACTGAGAGACGAACCGCGCGGCCCGCAGCATCCGCAGTGGATCGTCTCCGAACGACACCTCCGGTGCCGACGGGGTATCGAGAACACCCTCGAGCAGCGCATCCATCCCGCCGAGTGGATCGACGAACTCCTGAGCACCGTCCGCTCCGAGACGTACTGCCATGGCGTTGACGGTGAAATCGCGTCGAACGAGATCTTCTTCGAGGCTGTTGCCGTACTGCACCTCGGGATTGCGGGAGACCTGATCGTAGGAGTCGGTGCGATAGGTGGTGATCTCGATCGTCTGGCCGTCCTTGGCCGCACTGATGGTCCCGAACGCGATGCCGGTGTCCCACTGATGGTCCGCCCAGCCCGACAGCAACCTCTGCACGTCCTCGGGCCTGGCGTCGGTGGTGAAATCCAAGTCGGTTCCGAGTCGACCGAGAACTGCATCGCGCACCGTGCCACCGACGAGGAAGAGCTCGTGCCCCGCCGCCGCGAACAGTGCACCCAGCGGCGTCAACACCGGAGCGAGTTCGCGCAGCGTCACAGCAGCTCCCGCCAGCAACCTCTCCCGGCGGGCATCGGTCTGCTCGGCGGAAACGGAGGACAGGGACTGATCGGCCACGGTGGAAGAGCCTACTTGCGCCGAGCCGATCGATTGTCCCGGCCTTCACCCCGCGGTGCGGCACAGTAGAAGAGTGCGCACAGGCAACTAGTATGGATCGGGTGTCTGCTGCCGAACGTGCGAACAGGAGCCGCCGCAACCCGCGGCGGCGTCAGGCACGCGCCGACACCGAAGCACCCAAGCTGCGGACCGTCCGCGAGACCTCCGCAGGCGGCCTCGTGGTCGACGGCCTCGACGGGCCTCCGGCCAAGCGTTGCGCCGCCCTGATCGGCCGCACCGACCGCCGCGGACGCCTGCTCTGGTCCCTGCCCAAGGGTCACATCGAGCAGGGCGAAACGGCCGAGCAGACGGCCATGCGCGAGGTCGCCGAGGAAACCGGTATCCGCGGTACCGTCCTGGCCTCGCTGGGCAGCATCGACTACTGGTTCGTCACCGAGGGCCGACGCGTCCACAAGACCGTCCACCACTACCTGCTCCGATTCCTGGGCGGCGAACTCTCCGACGAGGACCTCGAAGTGACCGAGGTCGCGTGGGTTCCGCTGACCGAACTACCGTCTCGACTCGCCTATGCCGACGAACGCAAACTCGCCGCCATCGCCACCCGCCTGATCGACGACATGAGCAGCGGCAACTCGGGCGCACCCATCCCCGGCGGGAAGTGATCGTGCGGGCCCGGAAGGTCGCTGCCGCCGCATTGACCACGTTCGTTCTTGCGGTGGCACCGTCGGTCGGCACCGCAGCACTGATCCCCGCGCAGCTTCCCGGCGCCGCAGCCCAACCCGACTCCTCCGTCGGCGACGCGAGCGGCACCACCAGCGCAGTTCCGGACACTCCGATGACGCAGGACGGCAACCCCTTCCTGACGCTGAGCATCGAGACCGTCGCCCCCTCCACCGTCACCACCAGCAGCGACCCGTTCGTCACCGTGCGCGCCACGGTGAGAAACACCGGGGACCGCCGCGTCGACGACGTCAGTGTCCGGATGCAGGCCGCTGCCGCCGTCGACACCACCGCCGGACTGCGGACCTCGTTGACTCTCGACCAGGACCGATTCGAGCGGGTCGGCGATTTCGTCACGGTCGCCGACTCGTTGGAGAAGGACGAGAGCCGCCAGTTCGACATGTCGATGCAGCTGCGCAGCACCACCGAACCCTCGCTGGGAATCGAGGCCCCCGGCGTCTACCCGCTACTGCTCAACGTCAACGGCACCCCCGAATACGGCGGAACCGCACGACTCGACGACGCCCGCTTCCTGCTCCCGGTCGTCGGACTACCCCGCAATCCCGGTGAGATGGACCCCACCGCTCCCGGCGCTATGCCGCTGCCCCCGAACACCAGCAACCCCGTCGCGATGACGGTCCTGTGGCCACTGGCCGACATTCCTCGCCTCGCTGCCGGAATCCCCGGTTCCGTGGACGAGCGCGTTCGGCTGATCGACGACGAACTGGCCGGCGAACTCACCGGTGGCGGACGGCTCGACACCCTGCTCAAAGCCTTCGAATTCGCGACGCAACCCGGCCTCGATCCCGACGGCAGACTGGCGTCGAGCCTGTGTATCGGCCTCGACCCCGACCTGCTCGTCACCGTCTCGAACATGACCCGCGGATACCTCGTCGTCGACAACCCGGCCGATCCCGCCAGCACGACCCGCGAGGGCACCGGAAGTGCAGCCGCGGCCCAGTGGCTGTCCCGACTCGAAGCGGTCGCGTCGAGCAGCTGCGTGACGGCGATGCCGTTCGCTCAGACCGATCTGGGAGCGGTGGCCGACATCGGCGATCCCACGTTGCTCAGCAGTGCCGTCAGTACCCCGGCCGACATCGTCGACGGCATCCTCGGCATCACCTCGACACGAGGCTTCACCTGGAGCACCACCGGCGGGGTCGACCCGGGCACCGCCGATGCTCTGCGGTCGGCCGGCACCGACACCGTGCTGGTCGCCGACAACAGCCTCGACCCGCCGACCTCGGCCCCCACCTCGCTGCTGGTTTCGTCCGAGACCCAGCCGTCGGGGGATCAGCAGACCGAGACACTGGCCGTCACCCACTACGACGCCGCTACTGCTGCGGCGCTGGCCGGCGTCGGAGACACCCCGTCCACGCCCGCCCTGACCCCCACCGAGCAGCGCTTCGATCTCGCCACCGACTCCCGCACCGCACGCCTGCAGGATGCGCTCGGAGCCATCAACTTCCATGCACTCGTCGGCACCGATCGGCCCGGCCGCACCGTCACCGTCGCGCCCCCGCAGTACTGGACCGCGGGCGGGGACGAACCGTCGGCGATTCTGTCGACGGTGTCCTCGCTGCTGCGTTCCGGTCTGGCGACGCCGCGCCCACTGGCCGAGTTGCTCGCCGAGCCCACGTCCGGACCCTCGGTGACCAGCATCGACGCATCCACCGAACTCGATGCCGACACCATCGGCCTGGTGCGATCGCAGAGCGCCCGGGTCGACACCCTGATGCAATCGCTCGTCGACGATCCTCAGTCCGAGCTGACCCCACGGCTGTACACCGCCCCGCTGCGCGAGGACATGCTCCGCGCACTGTCGACGGCGGGTCGCGCCGGCGCCGCCAGTGACGAAACCGGCACCATGGCGAGCGACCGACTCGCCGCCATCCGCATCGGACTGGACACCATCTACGGATCGGTGACCGTGCTGGCCCCGGGCGGGGTCTACACCCTCGCCTCGGAGCAGAGCCCGCTGCTGCTCGTCGCCCGCAACGACCTTCCCGTCCCGGTCAACGTGCTGCTCCGGGTCGATGCGCCGCAGGAGATGACGATCAGTGACGTCGGCATCACCCAACTTCCGGCCCGTGGATCACGGACCATCACCGTCCCGGCCGAGGTGGACGACACCCGCAATCTGTCGGTCGACTTCTCCGTCACGACGCTCGACGGCTCCCGGCTCGGCGAGGTCTCGACGGTGTCCGTTCGATCGAACGCATACGGCCAGGCACTGGCGATAATTACCGCCTGCGCCGGTGCTCTCCTACTGTTACTTGCAGGTCGACGCCTCTGGCACCGTTTCAGAGGTCAACCCGACCCGGCCGACGAAGGGTACGAGAGACCATGACAGGCAACGTCCCGTACGACGGCGACCTGCCGCGGTCACGCATGCCCGCATCGCAGGTGTTCCGCCGCACGACGCCACCGCGGTCCGCGCCGTGGGAGCGGCAGTCGCGGCCGGAGCTGCGCTCGTACCCGGCGCCGCCGCCGCTCGACGGGCAACCGGCCGCCGACGACACCGTCACCCAGATGATCCCGCGATTCCGGGACGAGGACTACCCGCAGGCACCGTCCGGAACGGTTCCGCCGACGAGAATTCCGCCGGGCGGGTCCGACCCGGCACCACAGCCCGAACCGAGGCCGCAGAAGTCACTGCTGGCCGCGTCCGGTTCGATCGCGGTAGCGACCCTGGTCAGCCGCATCACCGGATTCGCCAAGCAGGTCGCCATGACGGCCACCCTCGGCGCGGCGCTGGCCAGTGCGTTCACCGTCTCGACGATCCTGCCGAACATGATCTCCGAGCTGGTCCTCGGCGCAGTGCTCGGAGCCATCGTCGTTCCGGTGTTGGTCCGAGCCGAGCAGGAGGACGCCGACGGCGGACGGGCATTCGTTCGGCGCCTCTTCACCATCGCGGTGGCGCTCCTCGGAACCGTGGCACTCGCCGCCACCATCGCAGCCCCACTGTTGGCGCGGCTGATGCTCGACGGCGATCCGAAGGTCAACGAGGACCTGACCATCGCGTTCACCTATCTGGTACTGCCCGCGCTGATGTTCTACGGACTGTCCGGCCTGCTCACGGCGGTGCTCAACACCCGGCAGAACTTCAAGCCCGGAGCCTGGGCACCGGTGTACAACAACCTGATCGTGCTCGCGGTGTTCGCCCTGTACCCCTTCGTCCCGGGCGAGATCACCGCGAACACGATCGAGATGAGCAACCCCAAGATCCTCGTTCTCGGCCTCGGTGTGACCGCCGGTGTCATCACCCAGGTCCTCGCTCTGATCCCGGCCCTGCGCCGCGAACGCATCGACCTGCGCCCGCTGTGGGGATTCGACGAGCGACTCAAGAAGTTCGGCGCGATGGCAGCCGCGATCGTGCTCTACGTCGTCATCAGCCAGATCGGGCTGATCGTGGCCACCAGGATCGCGTCGGGCACCGACGATGCGAGCAACGTGATCTACTCGCAGGCCTGGATCGTGCTGCAGCTGCCCTACGGCATCCTCGGCGTGACGGTGCTGACGGCCATCATGCCCAGACTCAGCCGCAACGCAGCCAACGGTGACACTCCGTCCGTCGTCGACGATCTCTCGGTCGCGACCCGCCTGACGATGGTCGCGCTGGTGCCGATCGTGGTGTTCCTGACCTTCGCGGGGCCTTCGGTGGGCGAGGCGCTGTACGGCTTCGGCCGGTTCGCCGAGGTCGCACCCAGACTCGGCGAGGCCGTCAGCTGGTCGGCGTTCTCCCTCATCCCGTACGCCCTGGTGCTGATCCACCTGCGAGTCTTCTACGCCCGTGAGAAGGCCTGGACACCGACGTGGATCATCCTCGGCATCACCGCCGTCAAGATCGGCCTGTCGTTGCTCGCCCCGATCGTCGCGTCCTCGCCCGAGCAGGTGGTGCTGCTCCTCGGTGCAGCGACCGGCCTGGGCTACACCGTCGGCGCGATCATCGGCGGATACCTGCTCCACAAGAGCCTGGGCAGCCTGCGGATGGCCAACGTCGGCAAGACGGTCTGGCTGGTGCTCATCGCCTCACTGGCCGGCGGCGCGGCCATGCTCGCGATCGACCGGATCCTCGGGCTCGACGCCATGATGAACGGCTGGGTCGGCAATTTCGCCCGCGTGGCGATCGACGCCGTCATCATGCTCGGCATCACGTTCTCGATCCTCTGGTTCGGCAAGATTCCCGAAGTTCTGGCGGTCACCGTGGCCCTGAGCCGCCTCGTCCGCAGATTCCGCGGCACGTCCGAAGCGCGGGACGCAGATCTGGCTGCTGCAGAAACCGGCGTGATTCCGGTTATTCGAACCGAGCCCACATGGGACACTGCGCGGGATCGGCTCCCGTACCCTGGTCATCGGCACCCGGGGGCAGACGCTCATGAGGGTCGACCGTTCGTAGATCAACACGGGGCATATTCGCCTGAAGGAGTTACTGTGACCGACGACGATGTTGCTGGGGGGCCGGCACAATCTCCAGCAAGCGAAGCCGACCGAACGAGCGGCGGCGTCGAGGTCGACACCCAGGACCGCACCGAGCCCGTGAAGGCCGAGTCTGCTTCTTCCGCCAAGACTCCGAAGCCCGCCGAGACACCGTCGAAGGCTGCCGCTGACTCGAAGACTGCAGCCGAGTCGACGGCACCGAGCGCGGCCGCGGCTCCCGAGCAGGACGTCGAGAAGACCGCCGCCGAGGCAACTCCCGTCGAGTCCGCTGCCGACAAGCCCGCCGCCGACAAGCCTGCTCCGAAGCCGGTGGATCAGACGATTTCCATCTCCAAGGCTGCTCTCGCGGCGCGTCCGACCGACAAGACCATCTCCATCTCCAAAGCCGATCTTCCGGTCGAGACCCCCGGCGAGAAGAAGTCGACGCAGCAGTCGAAGCCGGAGCAGTCGAAGTCCGCGGCCGATGCGGATTCCGAGAAGACCGCAGCAACTCCGGCCACACCCGGCACTGCCGACTCGACCACCACGGACGAGGCCGCAGCTGCAACAGCCCCGGCGAGCGCTCCCGAGCGCACGCTCCGCGGCCCGACACTCATTCCCGGTGCCTCTGTGGCCGGAGGACGGTACCGACTGCTGGCACCGCACGGCGGCGCACGTGGACTCAAGTTCTGGCAGGCCCACGACGTGAAGCTCGATCGCGAGGTCGCACTGACGTTCGTCGACGCCGATCAGCAATCCACCGCCTCGACCGACGACCGCACCCAGGGACCGCAGGCAATTCTCTCGCGCACGCTCCGTCTGGGTCGGATCAATTCGCCCGGCCTCGCCCGCGTGCTCGACGTGGTGCGTGGCAGCTCCGGCGGCATCGTCGTCGCCGAGTGGACGCCCGGCCGGTCGCTGCGCGAAATGGCCGACACCGTGCCTGCACCCACCGGTGCTGCGCGCGCGATCAAGGTACTGGCCGCAGCAGCCGAGGCCGCACACCGCAGCGGCGGTGCCCTGTCGATCGATCACCCCGATCGCGTGCGCATCAGCTCCAGCGGCAATGCCGTCCTCGCCTTCCCCGCGACACTGGCCGACGCCGACCCGAGTTCGGACGTCCGCGGACTCGGCGCAATGCTCTACGCGCTGATCACCGCCAGGTGGCCGCTGTCCGACACCACCGGCGGTGCCGTCGTATCCGGTGATGCGGCTCAGGCCCGCAGCGTCGGTGGCATGCGCCCGGCCGACCGCGACGACAAGGGTGCCCCGCTCGAGCCGCGACAGGTCCGTCCGGACGTTCCGTTCGAGATCTCCGCAGTCGCAGTGCGGGCACTGGAACAGAACAGCGGAATCCGCACCGCTGCCACCGTGCAGCACGTCCTCGATCAAGCAGCGGTCGTCAACGACAAGACGGATCTGATGCCGGCGCTGCGACTGGGCCAGCGAGCGCCCGGTGCCAGTGGGCACTCGCTCGCGGATCCCGAGGAGATCGCCGCCGAGAAGGCCAAGTCGATGCGCACCAACATCGCCATCGCGGTACTCGGCGCACTGACTGTCGTCGTTCTCGCGTTCGCCGGCTTCTGGCTGTTCACTTCGATTGCCGGCAACGACACCGACACTCCGCTCGACACCCAGGACTTCGGTCTCACCACTCCGGCCACCGCACCACCGGCAGGCGATGCGACTGCTCCTCCGGCCGAGGCCGGTGGACCGGTGGCGATGAACGGCGTCAGCGTGTTCTCACCCCAGGGTTCCGCGGACAACCCGAGTACCGCCTCCAACGTGATCGACAACGACCCCAACACCGCCTGGACGACCGACTCGTACTTCCAGCAGTTCCCGGCCCTCAAGAACGGTGTCGGGCTGCTCGTGTCCATCCCGTCCTCGACGCTGCAGAACGCGTGGATCGAATCGACGTCTCCAGGAACCGTCGTGGAGATCCGGTCGGCCCCGAACGACTCACCCAGCCTGAGCGACACCACGCTGCTCGGTGAAGCCACGCTGCAGAACGGCCGAACCGACATCGCCCTCAGCGACACGGAGCCGACCGGGAACGTGCTCGTCTGGATCACGAGTCTCGGTGAACAGGGCGGTCGCATCGCCACCTCGATCTCCGGGATCGGTTTCGACTCCTAGATCGGGCATTCGGTAACCAAAACGGGTTCGTTTCGTACTTCGCGGTCTCGATGGCCTAGGCTCCCCCCAATGCGTTAACACGGGGGGAGCCGTTTTCGTATGACCGAACGTTTCGATTCGGCGCCAGGGGAGCGCACGGATGCGGAGCTTCTTGCTGCCCATGCGGCCGGGGAGCCGAATGCCTTCGCCACACTCATCTACCGACACCACGAACATCTGTGGCTGACGGCCCGCCGCACGAGCTACACGCCCGAGGACGCCTCCGATGCTCTGCAGGAGGCATTGCTGTCCGCCCATCGCACGGCCGGGTCGTTTCGCGCCGACGCCGCAGTGCGGAGTTGGCTGCACAAGATCGTCGTCAATGCCTGCCTCGACCGCATCCGTAGAAACAAAGCGCGCCCGTCGGTTCCGTTGAGCGAGAACGAAAGTCACGAGCCGGTGTCGCCCAGGGATCGGATCTCCGAGACGGAGACGAGCATTCTCGTTCGGCAGGCTCTGATGACGTTGCCGCCCGACCAACGTGCAGCCGTCGTCATCGTGGACATGGAGGGCTACTCGGTGGCCGACGCTGCCGCATTGCTCGGCGTTCCCACCGGTACCGTCAAGAGTCGATGCGCCCGCGGTCGACTCAAACTCTCGACGCAGCTCGCGTACTTGAAAGATGCGGGGAACCGAATCTGACCCCCTCGCGTCTATACCGTGTGAGAGGGAAAGCAGACCAGGCGAAGGGAGGCAGGAACGTGCCGTCGAGCACCGACGCTCTACAAGCCCCGTTCTCGCCGGAGCTACTCGCCGATCTGCATGCGGATGCACTTCCCGAGGACGTCAGTAGGCAACTGTGGCCACTGGTTCGACTCGACGAGGATTCGATGCAGATACTCGCCGGTCTCGACGCCGTCTCGGCTCGTCTGCACGAGGTGGGCGAGGATCCCACCGGGACGATGCCGATTCCGCCCGACGTCGCTCGACAGATCGATCGCACCCTCCACACGGTCGAGCAATCGGCGGTCGAGCACTCGGCGTCCCCGGTGGGCGTCGTCGTTCCGCTGCGTCCGCGCAGACGCCGTGTCGTTCTCGGAACCGCCGCTGCCGCAATACTTCTGGCGACCGGATCGATTGCTGCCGCGGCGGTCCTGTTCACACCGGACGAACCCGAATCGATCACTGCCGACCCGTCGCAGGCTCCGGATTCGTCGCTGGTTCTCGATTCTGCCGACCTCGACTCCGGTTTCGCGTTCAGCATCATCGGCAAGCGTGATCCCGGGGTACTGGCCGATCCGGCCGACCTCGCTGCCTGTCTGCAATCCAACGATGTGGATCCGGCCACCACCGTTCTCGGATCGAGTCGAGTGCGCGTCGACGGGCGAGACGGAACCCTGCTGGTCCTCGCCGGAGCGCAGCCCGCACAGTTCATCGCCCTTGCGGTGGGTAACGACTGTGGCACCGCCAACCCGGACGTGCTGACGCGTCGGGATATCGGCTGACAGATCTCTCACCGGGGAACAACTGCCTCTAGGGTGGTGTTGACCAGATGTACGTCGACCGGCGTGTGCGCTGAGCACTCGGTTGTCGACCGCACGTATACCCCGCACATGATCGGAAGGTCTGCATTGAGTACCCCCAAGGTTCACGATCTCATCATCGTCGGCTCGGGACCGGCCGGTTACACCGCCGGTGTCTACGCCGCACGGGCGGAACTGGAACCGATCCTGTTCGAGGGAACGCAGTTCGGCGGTGCGTTGATGACCACCACCGAGGTCGAGAATTTTCCCGGGTTCCGCGAGGGCATCATGGGCCCGGATCTGATGGAGCAGATGCGCGAGCAGGCGAAACGATTCGGCGCCGACATCCGAACCGAGGACGTCGAGGAGCTCGACCTGACGGGCCCGATCAAGACGGTCTCCGCCGGCGGCGAGACCTACCGTGCCCGCGCGATCATCCTCGCCATGGGCGCAGCAGCTCGCTACCTGTCCATCCCCGGTGAGGAGAAGTTGCTCGGACGCGGCGTCAGCGCCTGCGCCACCTGTGACGGCTTCTTCTTCCGCGATCAGGACATCGCCGTCATCGGTGGTGGCGACTCGGCCATGGAGGAAGCGACCTTCCTCACTCGCTTCGCCCGCAGTGTCACGATCGTGCACCGCCGCAGCGAGTTCCGTGCGTCGCGCATCATGCTCGAACGCGCCAAGAACAACGACAAGATTCGCTTCCTCACCGATACCAAGGTGCTCGAGGTCCTCGGCGACACCAGCGTCACCGGGCTTTCGCTCGAGCACGCGGAAACCGGCGAGAAGACCACCCTCGACGTGACCGGAATGTTCGTGGCAATCGGCCACGATCCCCGCAACGAGCTGGTCAAGGGCCAAGTCGAGCTCGACGACGCCGGCTACGTCACGGTCGCGTCGCCCACTTCGGCCACGTCCGTCGAAGGCGTGTTCGCTGCCGGAGACCTCGTCGATCACGTGTACCAGCAGGCCATCACGGCTGCGGGTACGGGCTGCACCGCGTCGATCGACGCCGAGCGTTGGTTGGCCGAGCAGGGCGACATCACCAGCAACACGCTCGAACACGCCGACCAGCCGGTCGACGCAGTCAACGCCTGACAGGCACCGAACTTCCAACATCGAGGAGATACACAATGTCCGACGACAAGAGCACAGTCACCATCACCGACGCGTCGTTCGTCGACGATGTTCTGACCAGTGAGAAGCCCGTCCTGGTCGACTTCTGGGCCACCTGGTGCGGCCCGTGCAAGATGGTCGCCCCGGTTCTCGAGGAAATCGCGGCCGAGCACAAGGACAAGCTCACCATCGCCAAGCTCGACATCGACGCCAACCCGCAGGCTGCTCGCGACTTCAAGGTCATGTCGATTCCCACGCTGATCCTCTTCCAGGGTGGCAAGCCGGTCAAGCAAATTGTCGGCGCAAAGGGCAAGGCCGCGCTGCTCAAGGACCTCGAAGGCGTTATCTGACTCACCCACACACAGTGTGGATTGCAGCGGAAGCCAGTCTTTCTGCGACAATCATCGGATGTGCCGATGCTTCGGCATCGGCACATCAGCTGCAAGTGTGAGTGCCGTCGGAACGATCGAGAGGCTTTGTCGAGGATGCAGGAACTCAGTCACGGCGATTCCGGACCCGCCGTCGCCGAGGTCCGCGGCACTCTGTCGGCTCTCGGATTTCTTCACGAAGCAGTCGTTCCCCCCGGCCCGATGGACGACGGCCACTGGACAGCTCCCGGTTCCGTCTTCGACGGTGCCCTCGGTGGAGCAGTACGCGCATTCCAGCAGCATCGCGGTCTGCTGGTCGACGGTGTGGTCGGCCCGGCCACGTATCGCGCGCTGAAAGAAGCGTCGTACCATCTCGGCGCTCGAACCCTCATCTACCAGCTGTCCGCTCCGCTGTACGGCGACGATGTCGCCTCGTTGCAAACGAGGCTGCAGGATCTCGGCTTCTACAACGAACGCGTCGACGGCTTCTTCGGCCCCCGCACACACGAGGGCCTGTCTTCGTTCCAGCGCGAGATCGGACTCTCCCCGGACGGCATCTGTGGACCGGCGACCCTGCGCTCTCTCGACCTTCTCGGAACTCGCGTCACCGGTGGATCCCCTCACGCCATGAGCGAGGAAGAACTCGTTCGCAAGTCCGGACCGCAGTTGACCGGCAAGCGCATCGTGATCGATCCCGATCTCGGTGGAGCCGACACCGGACGCATCGTCGACGGAGCCTTCGGCCGCGTCTCCGAATCGGAGATTCTCTGGGATCTGGCGAGTCGACTCGAAGGCCGCATGGCCGCGACCGGAATGGAGACCTTCCTCTCCCGTGCGCGCGGGACCAATCCTTCGGTCGCCGACCGCGCCGAGACGGCCAACGCCTGGGGTGCCGATCTGATGATCTCGTTGCGCTGCGCATCGAGCACCAGCCCCGTGGCCAACGGCGTCGCGAGCTTCCACTTCGGTAACTCGCACGGATCCACCTCGATGATCGGTCAAGTACTGACCAGCTACGTGCAGCGTGAAATTGTCGCCCGCACACCGCTTCTCGACTGCCGCAGCCATGGCCGCACGTGGGATCTGTTGCGCCTGACCAACATGCCGACCATCCAGATCGACCTCGGCTACCTCACCAACGAATCCGACGTCGAAGTTCTCAGCGACCCGCGGTTCCGCGACATCATCGCCGAAGCTATTTTGATCGCCGTGAAGCGCCTGTACCTACTCGGTCAGGACGATCAGCCGACCGGAACGTTCACCTTCGCCGAGTTGCTCGCCGAAGAGCTCGCTGCCTCCGATCGCCCCTGACCTACCGCGCGCGAACGCGTCGGTCGGTGAACGGTCAGCGCGCCCCGACCGTCGACTTCTGCTCGATGTCGACGACGGAGATGCTGGCCGCGATCAGTAGCTGCTCGAGTGCAGACTCGACATCCTGCTTCCACCCGTGATCGCGATCGAGCTCGAGCCTCAGTCTCGGGAATCTGTGGTGGGGAGCAATGACCTCGAACCCGACCTTCTCGAGGAAGTCCGCTTCGATCATGCACGTCGACGCCGAACACGTCAGCTGCGCCGTGGCGTTCGGAACCGCCGGCGCAGCATCGTCGGCGTTGCGCCGAATACCGAACGCCTCCAGAGCGCGAACTCCACGATTGACGAGATCGCCCACGACCGCCTGAATCAGCGTGGCCGAATGCAGGTCCGCGTCGTCCGGCGAATCGATCCGGAGTTGGGTCAGTAGAACTGCATCGTGACTGACCGGCGATGTCGGGAACGTCGTCGCCCGCGGAACTGCGCGGGGTGGACAGTAGAGGGCGCATCCGATCGTCCTGCCGTCGACGGACAGCAACTGCCCGCACGATCCCCACTCGAGCATGATGGTCGACAGCCATACTTCGTTCTCGAATTCGAGGTCGACCGTGGAACTCTCCGACGCGGGGTCGAGGACCCAGAAGCTGCATCGCCGCGAATGCGTCGGTAAGTGCTCGAACGAACCGAGCGTCACTCCGGTCACCATCGCCGACACCGCTTACCTCAGCCTTCGTGCTCTCGTTCACCGCGAGAATTCTCGATCGGAGCCGATCCGCTCCTCGATCAGGATAGGCGATTGATTCGTTTAACCCGTCGGGTGGAGCCGATCATTCAAATGTGTTGCATCACAGTATTTTTCGAGCAGATTTCGAGATTTCGGGACCGCCTCCGACCGAGCTACGTCACAGTGACGTTTCGACCGCGTATGACTGGTCCTGAAAAATCGCCGCTACTTTTTCTTCTGCGCTTCCATCATCTCGACGATCCTCTGAAGGTCGTCGACAGAACCGAATTCGACCACGATCTTCCCTTTTCGCTTGCCGAGACTGACTGTCACCCGTGTATCGAACGAATCCGAGAGGCGATCGGCGACGTCCTGGAGGCCCGGCATCTGAATCGGCTTGCGCCGGGGTGCCGGTTCCGGGCTCTTTCCGTCCTCCCGATTGGCAAGGGTGACGGCCTCTTCGGTCGCGCGAACGGACAGACCTTCGGCGACGATTCGCGCCGCCAACGACTCCTGCGCATCCGACCCAGCGTCCAGCGACAGCAAGGCGCGGGCGTGGCCGGCCGACAGAACTCCGGCAGCTACTCGTCGTTGCACGGGAATCGGCAACTTCAACAGACGGATCATGTTGGTGACGACCGGACGTGACCGACCGATTTTCGCGGCCAATTCCTCGTGCGTGACGTCGAATTCTTCGAGCAGCTGTTGATACGCGGCCGCTTCTTCGAGTGGATTGAGCTGCACCCGATGGATGTTCTCGAGCAAGGCATCGCGCAACATGGCGTCGTCTGCGGTTTCCCGAACGATCGCGGGGATCGACTCGAGGCCGGCTTCCTGGCTTGCTCGCCACCGACGCTCGCCCATGACGAGCTGATATTTCGCGTCTCCGGCGGCAGCGGAACCCGATACGAGACGAACCACGATGGGCTGCATGAGCCCGAATTCGCGGATCGAGTGGACCAATTCGGCCAACGAGTCGTCGTCGAAGACGTGCCTCGGCTGCTTCGGATTGGCTTCGATTCGATCCGGTGCGATCTCGCGGTAGACGGCGCCGACGGGGGAGAGGTCGTCTCCACTCAGCACCGGCGGTGTCGGTGTGGGTGCCGTCGCGGTCTCGGTGGGCTCGTCGGCCGGTGCGGTTCGTTTCGGCTTGGTGGACGTGTCCGGACGGTCCTTCGCGTTGCGATCGGCCCCGATGATCACGTCTGCTGCAGCGTTGCCCAGACGTGGGCCGGCGTCAGGTCCGGTGGGAATGAGTGAGGCCAGGCCGCGACCCAGACCACCTTTGCGCGTTGAGCTCATCTGGTTACTTCTTTCGTGCTTCGTCGATGCCGGCCGATCGGGCAGCGAGCTCTCGTCCGGCGTCCAGGTAGCTCATCGCACCTCGTGAACCGGGGTCGTAATCCAACACCGTCATGCCGTACCCGGGAGCCTCGGATACCTTCACGCTGCGAGGTATGACGGCGCGCAGGACGGCGTCGCCGAAGTGCTTGCGGACCTCTTCCGCGACCTGGTCTGCCAACTTGGTGCGCCCGTCGTACATCGTCAGGATCACGGTGGAGACGTGGAGTTCGGGATTCAGATGCGACTGCACCAGCTCGATATTGCGAAGGAGCTGGCCCACACCTTCGAGCGCGTAGTACTCGCATTGAATGGGGATGAGCACCTCGGTCGCAGCGACGAGCGCGTTGACCGTCAGCAGACCGAGCGACGGGGGGCAGTCGATCAGGATGAAGTCGGCGTCGATGCCGGCGAGCTCCTCCACCGACAGCGCCGTCTTGAGGCGCCCCTCACGGGCGACCATGGACACCAATTCGATCTCTGCGCCGGCGAGGTCGATGGTTGCCGGGATGCAGAACAACCTGTCGCTGTGCGGACTCTTCTGCACTGCGTCCTTGGCGCTCACCTCACCGATGAGGACCTCGTAGCTGGACGGCACACCGGAGTGATGCTCGACGCCCAACGCCGTGCTGGCGTTGCCCTGAGGGTCCAGATCGACCACCAGAACTGTCAGGCCCTGGAGTGCGAGAGCGGCAGCCAGGTTCACGGCGGTCGTCGTCTTCCCGACGCCGCCCTTCTGATTGGCAATCGTCAGCATGCGTCGCTTCGCAGGCTTCGGCAGCGACACCGATCCGGGATGCAGAACTTGGCTGGCTCGATGTGCCGCGGCGCCGATGGGAGTGTCGTTCGGTGAGATCGCGTTGGTGTACTCGAACCCGGAGTTGGCCGCCACCCCCGACTTGTTCCCCGAGTTGCTCGACGCGTTCTTCTTGGACGCTGTTTCACGTGAAACAGCGGGATCGGACCCACCCGACATATGTGCTCCTTAGTGCGGAACTGACTGTGTTCAATACGATCGATCAGATCGAGCGTGGGGCGTACGAGCCCACGATCGAAATCAGTGACGACTCAGTCTCCGCGGCTCACGCACCGCTCTGACGACGATGGTGGGAGTGGGCAACAGACCCACTCCACACTCCACTACCTCCAGCTTGCCAGCACCCATTCGAGTGAGGGAAGTCCGGTCGCGTTCGATCTCCTCTGCGGCGCTCGAACCCTTCAGAGCCAGCATGCGCCCGTGCTCATGAACCAGGGGGAGTGACCACTTCGCCAGCTTCTCCAACGGCGCCACCGCTCTCGACGTGACCACGTCGGCACCGCCGGCTTCCTTCTTGACGCCGGGCTGTTCCGCGCGGCCACGCACGACCAAGATATTCAGATCGTGTTCTTCGATGAATTCGGCGAGATACACGGTTCGGCGAAGAAGGGGCTCGACGAGGGTCACGCGCAGATCGGGTCGCGCGATCGCCAGCGGGATTCCTGGCAAGCCCGCGCCACTGCCGATATCCACAACGGTCTCGCCTTCATCGATCAGCTCACCGATCGCCGCACAGTTGAGGATGTGTCGCTCCCACAGCCGTGGCACTTCACGCGGTCCGATGAGGCCTCGTTCGACACCGGCCGTCGCCAACGAGTCGTGATACCTCCGTGCCAACTCGAGCCGATCACCGAAGATCTGCTCCGCCACGGCCATCAACTGGTTGCTATCCGATCCTTCTTGTTCCACGTGAAACATCTTCCCGTGCCCGGGCACGGAACGCCAAACGACATTGCTGTAACTCGGTCGAATACGCTCTCCACTTCACAATCGGCCGCAGAGCGGGCACCTGACGGGCGACACTCGGACGGAGCCGCTCATCCATTCACGAACGAAGCGCATGCCGATGTTCGGCCGAGTCGGGCCAACGGATGGAGCTATCCCGTCCTCGGTCTTGCGGCCAATCTGCCGACCCGAACCGGAATGGTGTGACCGATGCCGCCGGGCCATTTCTTAGCCCTCACAGGCCGCTCGAGTCGGCATGCCATGTTTCACGTGAAACTGCTGCCGGACGGACCATCGGCCGAACCTCTCGACACGTTCTCCCGAGCGTCGTCGACGACATCGCGGTCGACGACTTCCCGACGCATCGATGTCGACATCGTCGCGCCCGTGACTCGGCGAGCTGTCTCGTCCCAACTGGATCGGATTGCCGGCGCTACACACAACGGGCTCGGCCGATCGGTTGGCGCGCGCCCGCACGACAATGGACGGATCCACAGGGCGAAGTGTCGGCCACATCAATGTCGGCCGCCCATCCCTGACCCCACGCGTTGATGTACACCCGACATCGATCGCGTCCATGTCTGCAGACACGTCCGTGAGCAACCGATCAACGATGACAATGTTTCACGTGAAACTGGGCACCAGCTGGAGCCGACGTTGTCCGGGGGGAGTGGATCCGCGGACGATCGGAACACGAACGAATCTCGTCCCGCGACGAGCACAGTTCCGGGCACCCGCGGTTCCAGTCACGGCCACAGTCGGGGAGCGGCCCCGAGACGTAGATGTTCTCGATCGCATCATGATCGACTCGAACACCTACTCGCCGCATCCGAACTCGCAGCCGCATCCACAGATCATTTGCATCTACCGGTCATCCAGATCGCCCACGGACTCGACGACCCACACGCGCGTCCTGTCGATGTCCCGCAGTCCCGAACGCACTCCGGCCCGTCTCTCCGGCCCGTCTCTCCGAATCGAGAACATCGAGCTCCTCGATCGGCACCGCTCGTGACAACCTCGGCCCCACGCGCCTGGATGGCCTGCCGAGGATGGTCACAGCTCGAACCTCCGACTAGCGGTGCCCTTCCTGCAATCCGATTGCCTTGGATGGATCCGGTACCGATGGATCGTCGACATCTCGTGGAGTGCGACTCCAGCCCTTCACAACTGGCACAGGTCGCGCCACTGAGGGATGGTCACGACATCATGGGTAGGGCCACCGGCAGAGACCCGCTCAGCGGACACGATCGCTGAACCCGACAAAGGCCGATCTGGATCGAATCGATTCGGCCCACCGGATCGATTGTGGCTGGGTGTCCTGTGCTGACCAGAAGTCGATGGACTCCGATAGCAGTCGTACTGTTTCCCGTGAAACCGCCGGGATCCGGACCAGCTCGATCGGTCGCCAAAATTCGCAACTGCCTGGAACCGACGCCCGTGCATCTATCCGGGCGGTCGGTCGCACGGCAGCCCTCCACGAACTAATCTCCATCGAAGTTTCGGCCACAAATGTTCGCGCCTCGCATGCGGCGTGTTTCACGTGAAACAAACTCGACCGACGCGCAACGGAGCAGAAGAATCACCGTCGTCTTTGCCGTCACAGTGACGAAAGCGCAGTGCATGCCTGATCTCGAGAATCCGGCAAGAAAATCGATCCCAACCGCGCGACCCATTGGCAGCCGTCGAGCAAATTACATCGATGAGATTCCGCCGACGGATCCAGAACATCCGGATACGACGATGGCCCCCACCGAAGTGGGGGCCATCGACTGGAACGCTCTGTTATGCCTTGACGACGACTACTCGTCGAGCCGGCTCGACGCCGGTGCTCTCGCTCGCGACGCCGTCGATCTTGGCGACCGCGTCGTGCACGATCTTTCGCTCGAACGGGGTCATCGGGGTCAGCTCTTCGCGCTCTCCGGATTCGAGTACACGACGCGCTGCTTCGGCACCGAGGTTGCCGAGTTCGGTCCGCCGATTCGCACGCCAGCCGGCGACGTCGAGCATCAGCTTGCTGCGCTCACCCGTCGACTGCTGAACGGCGAGACGAGTCAGCTCCTGCAGTGCATCGAGAACTTCACCCTTGCGACCGACGAGCTTGGCGAGATCGTCGCCACCGTCGATGCTGACGATGGCGCGGTCACCCTCCACGTCGAGATCGATATCGCCGTCGAAGTCCAGGACGTCGAGCAACTGCTCGAGGTAGTCGCCGGCGATCTCGCCTTCTTCGACCAGGTAGTCCTCGTCGTCCTCATCGTCCTCGTCCGACGCATCGTCGGACTTGTCCTCGACGACGCTCGAATCCTCGGACTTCTCGACCACAGGAGTCTCGTTCGAATCCACGTCGACTGCACTCACCTGATCGGCCTCGACCGCCACGTCACTTGCTCCATCCCCGGATACCGCACCGACTGTGTTCTGTACTTCGTCGTTCTGAGCTTCTTCTACGTCCGCTGCCATGTTCGTCCTTCTCTCGACGTGTCGGTCAGCGCCGCTTGCGCTTGGTCGACTTGTTCCGGTTCGCCTGCGGTCTCGGTTTCGCCGGCGATGCAGCACCGGTGGTCGAATCGGCAATGCCCTCGCCGGTCTCGGCCGTCGACGAATCGCTCGTCGGCGTCATCTTCGAGAGCTTGGGGCGAGCACCGGGCTTCGGCTTGGTGGTGGACACCGGCTTCACACCCGGCTTCGGCGCGTTCTCGGAACGCTTCTCCATCGCAACTGCGGCCTTGGATGCTTCTTCCTTGTCGATCTTTCCGAACACCAGATGCTGCTGCACGTACGTCCAGGTGTTGTTGCTGACCCAGTACAGCAGGATCGCGACGGGAAGCAGGGCGCCGAACACCAGAACGCCGAGCGGGAAGACGTAGAGCGCGAGCTTGTTCATGATCGCGGACTGCGGGTTCGCAGCAGCGGCTGCGCTCTGGCGTGCAACCGAGGCACGGGAGTTCATGTGCGTCATGATCGCCGCGATGATCATCAGCGGGATCGACACAGCAGCGATGACCCACGTGGACGGAATGGTGGCGTCGGGACCCACGGCGAACGCGTTGAGCTGATCCTGCGGCATGGTGATCCACGCCGAGATCGGAGCGCCGAACAGACGGGCGTCCAGGAAGGACTGCACGTCGGCCACGTTGAACGCGTAGTTGGACAGCTCGCGGTTCTCCTCGGGGGTCAACCCGAGCTGGCCGAAGCCGGTACCGGTGCGGTTGAACGAGCGCAGCACGTGGAACAGACCGATGAACACCGGTGCCTGCGCCAGCACGGGCAGGCAACCCATCAGCGGATTGAAGCCGTGTTCCTTCTGGAGCTTCTGCATCTCCACGGCCATCTTCTGCTTGTCTTTGCCGTACTTCTTCTGCAGAGCCTTGATCTGCGGCTGTAGCTCCTGCATCTGCCGCGTGGTGCGGACCTGCTTGACGAAGGGCTTGTACAGAATCAGGCGGAGGGTGAAGACCAGGAAGACGACGGACAGTGCCCAGGCGAACCCATTGCTGGGATCCTGGAACACAAAGCCGAACACCTTGTGCCACACCCAGAGAATCCAGGCAACCGGGTAGTAAATGAAGTCGAGCACGGCTCTATGTACTCCTCTGTTCTTCCACTCGCGCGAGATCGTGGTGTTCTTCGGTTTCGGTCGGTTCGGTGACGATCGCGCGCCACCTACCGGGTTCGGGTACCGGGTCCCAACCTCCAGAGTGCCAGGGAGCACATTTGAGGAGGCGGACGACTGCCAGCAACGAGCCCTTCGTCATCCCGTGTACCTGGAGCGCCTCGATGGCGTATTCGCTGCAGGTGGGGGAGAAGCGACAGGTGGGGGGTCTCATCGGGGACACGTAGGTCCGGTACAACCCGATGAAATAGACGAGTGTTCGAGCAGGAATGGAACGAAGGTTGCCCATGAATGTCATGACGGCGGACCCTTCGGAGCTTCGAGAAGACCGAGCTTCTTCAATCCTGAACGCAGTTGAACCAGTAGATCTGCCGAGGACGCACTCGCAGCTCCGGGCAGTGCACGGATCACCACGTCGGTGGTCTCCGGGAGCTCACCGATGACGTCGGTACAGATATGCCGAAGCCGGCGCGCAACTCTATGACGAGTTACGGCCGGCCCGACTGCCTTGCTGACGATCAATCCGAAACGTGGCCCGCGAACGGTCGATGCGATGTCCTGTTCGTCACGCACTACGGCGTGAACCACAAGATTCGATCTACCCATTCGGCGTCCTCGACGCACCGCTACGGAGAAATCACGTGCTCGGTGTAGTCGATTCGGCTCAGGAAGCATCCCGAGCTCCAAGCTTCGGACGAACAGATATCAGGCTGTGAGTTCTTTACGGCCCTTGCCGCGACGTGCGGAAACGATTGCACGACCCGCACGGGTACGCATACGAAGACGGAAGCCATGAACGCGCGCGCGGCGGCGATTGTTCGGCTGGAACGTCCGCTTGCCCTTGGCCACGGTCAACACTCCTCGAGATTGAAACGCCGATCTGTCGGCGCCTGCTGGAAAGGTTCTCAGCGAGTCCGGATGAACTTGCTTGCCTCCCGAGCGAGAAATCCGAGTGAAGACAGACTGTGAGCAGCCAGCAAGCATCGGCCACCTCGCTATTGGGTGACTGTTCGAGAGTACTGATCGAGTCACCGCCGGTCAAACTCGCTCTCGAGCCACGAGCGCCGTCGTTCATACACAGGCAGTGCCGGTTTCCCGCCACCGATGGTGTGATGTGCGTCGAAATCGCCGCCGGACGACCACACGCTGCGACACAATTCGTTCGATCGCACCACAGACAGTCGGCATCGGTGCAGGTCAGACTGGCGCAATTGCCATACCACGAGCCCGAACGCGTTCTGGGGTCACATCGGTGTCGTTTATCCACACCTGTGGATAATTGTGTGGAAACACAGTTCAGGTGGCATATTCGTACCTTGCGGGGTCCACCCACGGACCCTGGTCTCGGCCGCAGCGACGCACGAACGACGACGCTATCCGACGACGTTGCCGCGCGGGTACGAAACGACGCGCGAATTCACGCGTCGAACACCGCCCGAGACCAATGCTCGACGACGGAGGGCCCAACGTGAACGACGATCCGGATGCGCTCGCGCGCATCTGGCCCGAGGTGGTCGCGGAGCTCACATCCGACCGACACAGTGGGTCGCCGCTGACCAAAGGCCAGAAGGCCTGGCTCGCGCTGGTCAAACCGCTGACATTGACGCAGGGCTTCGCACTGCTCGCAGTTCCGTCGACTTTTGCGCAGGAAGCGATCGAACGAGATCTTCGCGAACCCATTCTCGGCGCCCTCGGGCGTCACCTGGGACAGGGTGTCGAGGGACTCGGAGTGCGTATCTCCGCTCCCGAGGACGAGAAGATCGACTCCGAGCGATCGCCGTACCCCGATGCCCCCAGTTCTCCGACTTATCGGCGCCGCGTCCTGACCAGCAGAGACGACGAGCCGTCGGACTCCGAGACGGCCGACTACGAAGAGGTCGACGACGAACGCGAGGCTCTCGCTAGCGTCCAGAACTCGTGGCCGACGTACTTCACGAAACCTCCCGAGTCGACGCCTCCTTCTTCGGGTGCCAACAGCCTCAACTCGAAGTACACCTTCGACACCTTCGTCATCGGCGCCTCCAATCGATTCGCTCACGCAGCCGCGGTGGCGATTGCCGAAGCACCTGCTCGCGCCTACAACCCGCTGTTCGTGTGGGGGGCGTCGGGTCTGGGCAAGACTCACCTCCTGCACGCGGCCGGGCACTATGCGCAGCGCCTGTTCCCGGGCATGCGCGTGAAGTACGTCTCGACCGAGGAATTCACCAACGACTTCATCAACAGTCTTCGTGACGACCGCAAGGTGGCGTTCAAGCGCCGCTACCGGGAGACCGACGTACTGCTCGTCGACGACATCCAGTTCATCGAGGGCAAGGAAGGCATCCAGGAGGAGTTCTTCCACACCTTCAACACCCTGCACAACGCGAACAAACAGATCGTCGTCTCGTCCGACCGCCCACCGAAGCAGTTGGCCACGCTCGAGGAGCGGCTTCGTACCCGCTTCGAGTGGGGCCTGATCACCGATGTGCAGCCGCCCGAGCTCGAGACGCGGATCGCCATTCTGAGCAAGAAGGCTCGGATGGACCGGCTCGATGTGCCGCACGACGTGCTCGAGCTCATCGCCAGCCGAATCGAGCGCAATATTCGTGAGCTCGAAGGCGCCCTCATCCGAGTGACGGCGTTCGCATCGCTCAACGGACAAGCACTCGACCTCACTCTGGCCGAGGTGGTTCTCCGCGATCTCATCCCCGATTCGTCGAGTCTGGAGATCAATGCGGCCACGATCATGGCCGTGACCGCGGAGTACTTCAACACCTCCATCGAGGACCTGTGTGGGCCGGGTAAGGCCAGAGCACTGGCCATGGCCAGGCAGATCGCGATGTATCTCTGCCGGGAGCTCACCGATCTGTCGTTGCCCAAGATCGGCCAGACGTTCGGCCGGGACCACACGACGGTGATGTACGCGGACAAGAAGATTCGCAAGGAGATGACCGAGCGTCGCAAGGTGTACGACCAGGTTCAGGAGCTGACCGCGCGGATCAAGCAGCGCTCGAAGCGGTAGGCAACCGGCAACGAACGATCCCGGAAGACGGCACCGAATCCCATCGCGGGTTCGGTGCCGTCGCTGTTTTCCCGTCGTTCGCCGGAGCGATTCTCGACGCAGATTCCTCGATTTCTGGAGGCGCCGACCATTGATTCACACCTGTGGATAACCATGTGGACAACATCGAAGTTCTGGGGATGGAGTGTGGGCGCCTGTGCACCGATGTGATTCGTCCACAGGCAGCCGGTCGTCAACCACGTATTGGTCCCGAGTTCATCCCCACGACACCACGCTCGGCCACCAGCGGATCGAATGGTCCGTGCACAGATTCCACAGGACCTATTAATACTTCTGTTTTCTCCTTGAAAGAACTTCTTTGAAAACAGGTGTTGGGGAACGATCCGTTCACAGGCCCCCCGAGATCACCCGAATCCCACGTTCGGCGTGACCCTCGCGCTTCCGTCTTCGGTTCGGAGGGCATACGGTGTGCTTGCGCTGGATGTGCCACACTCGTCCTTGCATCGGTTCGAGCCGCAACCATCGTGGTTGCACCGCTCCGGCCATGACGACGAACACCACCGAACGAGAGGAAATGCCGAGCGATGGAGCTTGGAAGTTTGAAGTTTCGCGTTGCTCGTGAAGATTTTTCCGATTCCGTCGCGTGGGTAGCCCGTAGCCTGCCGTCTCGGCCGCCCGTTCCCGTTCTCGGTGGAGTTCTTCTCGCTGCCGACGAGCAGGGTCTGACGGTGTCCGGATTCGACTACGAGGTCTCCGCTCAGGTCAAAGTGTCGGCCGAAGTTGCCACTGCCGGCCGAGTCCTGGTGTCGGGCAAGCTACTTGCCGATATCACCAAGTCTTTGCCGAACAAGCCGGTCGACGTCACGGTCGACGGCACCCGCGTTCTGGTCAACTGCGGAAGCGCCAAGTTCTCGCTGCCGACGATGCCGGTGGAGGATTACCCGCAGCTCCCCGAGTTGCCCAGCAACACCGGTTCGCTGGCCGGTGATGTCTTCTCCGAGGCGATTGCCCAGGTCGCGATTGCGGCGGGCAAGGACGACACGCTTCCCATGCTCACCGGTATCCGCGTGGAGATCGACGGCACCAACGTCGTTCTCGCGGCCACCGACCGTTTCCGGTTGGCGGTTCGTGAGGTGGAATGGGCTCCCGCCGGGGCCGACACCACCACCGCGGTGCTCATCCCGGCCAAGACTTTGTCCGAGTCGGCAAAAACGCTCGGTGGTAACTCCGGCTCACCGGTCGAGCTGGCCCTCGGTTCCGGCTCGTCCATCGGTAGCGACGGTTTGCTGGGCATCGTCAGCGACGGGCGCCGCACCACCACGCGTCTGCTCGATGCCGAATTCCCGAAGTTCCGTCAGTTGCTGCCGGCCGAGCACACTGCGGTGGCGACCCTCGAGATCGCATCGCTCATCGAGGCCATCAAGCGTGTGGCTCTCGTTGCCGAGCGTGGCGCGCAGGTTCGCCTCGAATTCAACGCCGAGGGCGTGTTGCTCTCCGCAGGTGGCGACGATGCAGGCCGCGCCGAGGAGGCACTGCCTGCCGATTTCCAGGGCGAGGCACTGACCATCGCGTTCAACCCCGGCTACCTCATCGACGGACTGTCGTCGTTGCACAGCGAGAAGGTCACCTTCGGATTCACCACGCCGAGCCGGCCCGCAGTGCTGCGGCCGACCTCGGACGAAGAACTCGTGCCCGATGACGCAGGCAAGTTCGCGGCACCGCAGTCCGAGTACACGTACTTGCTGATGCCGGTCAGGCTGCCGGGCTGATCCAGCCTCGTTACTGTTGAACCCGCGGGAACTTTCGCACCTGACACAGACAAGGACGCCTCATCATGCAGCTGGGCTTGGTCGGTCTCGGAAAAATGGGCTTCAACATGCGCGAGAGACTGCGTGAGCACGGTCACGAGGTCGTCGGTTACGACCCTCGACCCGAGGTGACCGATACCCCGTCACTGGCCGGTCTGGCGGAGGCGTTGACGGCGCCCCGCGTGGTGTGGGTGATGGTTCCGTCGGGCAAGATCACCCGCGATACCGTCACCGGTCTGGCCGATGTACTCGAGCCGGGCGATCTGGTGATAGACGGCGGCAACTCTCGGTTCACCGACGACAAGCCCAACGCAGAGTTGTTGGACGCCAAGGGAATCGGTTACATCGATGCCGGGGTATCCGGTGGCGTCTGGGGCCTGAAGAACGGCTACGGCCTGATGGTCGGTGGCCAGGACGAGCATGTCGCCCGTGCGATGCCGATCTTCGATGCATTGCGTCCCGAGGGCGAGCGCGCGGACGGTTTCGTTCACGCCGGTCCGGTCGGTGCCGGTCACTACTCGAAGATGGTGCACAACGGCATCGAGTACGGGCTGATGCAGGCGTATGCCGAGGGTTACGAGATCCTCGAAGCCGAAGAACTCGTGCAGGACGTGCAAGGAGTGCTTCGGGCCTGGAGCAAGGGCACGGTCGTGCGGTCGTGGCTGCTCGATCTACTGGTCGAAGCGCTCGGTCAGGATCCGGAGTTCAGTGAGATCTCCGGGTACACCGAGGATTCCGGTGAGGGCCGTTGGACCGTCGAGGAAGCCATTCGTCACGCTGTCCCCGCGCCGGTGATCTCTGCGGCGTTGTTCGCGAGATTTGCGTCGCGGCAAGAGGATTCGCCTGCCATGAAGGCTGTTTCGGCACTGCGGAATCAGTTCGGCGGGCATGCGGTCAAGAAGGCCGACGCCGACGAGACCCTGCGCGCCCCGGCGCCGAAGAACACCGAGTAAGTGTTCGTCCGGTCTCTGCAGCTACACGATTTCCGATCCTGGGACGACCTCACCGTCGACCTCGGACCGGGCTCGACCGTGTTCGTGGGGCCGAACGGACACGGCAAGACCAATCTGCTCGAGTCGATCAACTATCTGTCGACGTTGTCCTCCCATCGCGTGTCGTCGGACGCTCCCATGATCAGGGCAGGTGCCGCCAAGGCGTTCGTGGGCAGTGCCGTGGTCAATCACGGTCGCGAACTGATCATCGATGTCGAGCTTCTCGAAGGTAGAGCCAACAAGGCTCGGATGAACAGGTCACCACTGCGGCGCCCACGCGAGATTCTGGGCGTGTTGCAGAGTGTGCTGTTCGCTCCCGAGGATCTCTCGCTGGTCCGCGGCGATCCCGGCGAGCGACGACGCTATCTCGACGAGCTGCTCACCAGTCGCATTCCTCGAATGGCCACTGTCCGTGCCGATTACGACAAGGTTCTGCGGCAACGATCGGCTCTGCTGAAGACAGCGAGTGGATCGTTGCGCCGCGGAGCGTCGTCCGGAGACGGCGCGAGTGCCCTTGCCACCCTGGACGTCTGGGATGGTCATCTCGCGGCTCATGGAGCTCGATTGCTCGCTGCCAGAATAGCTTTGGTGCACGAGCTGATGCCTTTCGTGCAACAGGCCTACAGTTCGATCGCACCGGAATCGCGGTTGGCTGCCGTTGCCTATCGTTGCAGTCTTGCCGATGCGCTCCCACCGGAATTCTCCGATGCCGATCGCGCACCCGAGCCTGATGACATCGATGTGCTGGAAGCTGCTTTCCTTCACCAACTTTCGGTGATGAGACAGCGCGAGATCGAACGTGGGGTGTGTCTGGTGGGACCGCACCGCGACGACCTGGAATTGATGCTCGGTGATCAACCGACCAAAGGCTTTGCCAGCCATGGTGAATCGTGGTCGTATGCACTGTCGTTGCGGCTCGGGTCCTTTGCGCTGTTGCGAGAGGACGGCACCGACCCGGTTCTGATGCTCGACGACGTGTTCGCCGAGCTCGACCGCAAGAGGCGCACTGCGTTGGCGACGGTGGCCGCCGGCGCAGAGCAGGTCCTCATCACGGCGGCGGTACCGGAGGACGTCCCTCCCGAACTCGATGCTCGACGGTACGGGGTCGAGGCGACGCAGAGTTCGGATTCCGGTGCAGCAGGGCGTATCTCGCGAATCTCGGACCTGTCGGACGACAACGGCATCGCACGTTCGGAAGGTGAGGTTCCATGACTGACGACGAGGCATCGCCCACAGACAACGGTGAAGTACCGGAACTGAAAGGCGTCGATCTGGCGCGTCGAGCACTCGAGGACGCGCGGGCCGCAGCCAAGGCCAGTGGCAAATCGGTGGGACAGGGACGGTCGTCGCCCACCGGCGGAGTTCGAGCGCTGCGGGGGCGTCGTAGACGCGGTTGGTCGGGTGCCGGACCGGACGACCGTGATCCCCAGGCCTTCGGGGCGTTGGCGAATTCGATCGCGTCCAAGCGTGGGTGGTCGGCCAAGGTGTCCGAGGGCGCGGTGCTGGGCCGGTGGCCGAGCGTGGTCGGCGAGGACATCTCGGCTCATGCGGACCCCACCGGTCTCAAGGACGGAGTGTTGAGTATTTCGGCGGAGTCCACGGCATGGGCGACGCAGTTGAGGCTGATGCAGTCGCAGATTCTGGCCAAGATCGCAGCTGCCGTCGGTCACGGCGTGGTGACGTCTCTGCGTATCACCGGTCCGACGACGCAGAGCTGGAGAAAGGGAGAACGTCACGTGCGCGGACGGGGCCCGCGCGACACGTACGGATAGTGATACATCCCAACGATGGCTTTCCGAACCGGCTGGTCCAGGTGATCCTCAACAGATGTTGGGGCCAGTGTTGCTGTGACATGGTCGATGTGCGTAGCGTGATTCGCGACACTCAGCGGTCGGGGGATCGATGAAGATGTTCTGCACGGCCATCGGACGAGGAGAAGTTGTGTCTGCACCAACCAAGAAGGCATCGACAGCGGCCGTCGATGTGGACGGAACCCCCGAAGACCGAGTCGTTCTACATGCCAGAAAAGTCGAGTTCGACTGGAATTCTCTGCCGTTGCACTACATGGACGGCAATCCACTCGCGACCCACCTGATCAACGTGATGCACCTGCTTCTGCCCGAGGGTGAGGAATGGTTCGTGCGCACGTTCAAGGAAGCGCTGCCGCTCATCCACGACGATCAGCTGCGCGACGACGTGATCGGATTCATCGGTCAGGAAGCCATGCACGCGCAGGCGCACACCGATGTCCACGACCAGCTCAGGGCGCACGGCATCGATGTCGATCCCTACGTCGATCAGATGAAGTTTCTCTTCGGCCGCGCCCTCGGCAACAGGTCCGGTCACGGCCAGAACAGTTTGGTCGAACGTCTCGCCCTCATCGCCGCCGCAGAGCACCTCACCGCCTTCCTGGGCGATTGGGTGCTCAATGCCTCGGAGTTGGACGAGGCCGACGTCGATCCGATCATGCTGGATCTGCTGCGGTGGCACGGAGCCGAGGAGGTCGAACATCGTTCGGTGGCCTACGAGGTGATGCGGTACTTCGACGTGCGCCCGGCCCGCCGAATTCGCACGTACGTCGTCATCGCGCCCACCCTCGTGTGGTTCTGGACCCGCGGCGTTCGCTTTCTGATGAGCCAGGATCCGACGCTCGCGCACCTTCCACCCAAGCAGCGCACACCGTCGTTCCGAGAATTTCGCCGAGTGGCCAACGCCGGTCTGTTCCCGACCCCGATGTCGATGATGAAGGCATCGCTGCGCTACTTCAAGCGCACCTATCACCCTTCTCAGGAAGGGTCGACGGCGCAGGCAGTGCAGTATCTGGCCACCTCACCGGCAGCTCGGTCCGCCGATCGATGACCAAACGCACGTTGCGGAGCAAGCTCGGCGCAATGGCACAGATGGTCGACTCGTTCCGAGCGGGACGCACCATTCCGAAGAATCTGTACGGCCGTGACGAGCCCGATCAGACCGGTCCACACACGTAGACCGAACCGCCGGGTGCCGTGGCACCGAGCAGATCCATGCTCGACGGCATGCCGTCCACATCGTCGGTCCGCACCGTCACGCGATCGGCATCCCAGCCGGCGATCTCGTCGAGGAACGGCATCGATTCGCGCGAGCGGCCGCAGTAGACGAGGTGCCAGTCCATCCCCGTCTCACGAGCACGACGCACCATCGAGATGATGGCGGTGATGCCGATTCCGCCGGCCACGAACACTGCATGCTCGGACTGGACGAACGGAAAACCGTTGCGCGGCCCGCGAATTGCCACCTCGGTACCGACCGGGAGATCGTGCATCTCACGCGACCCGCCGCCGCCGTCGGGCACCAGGCGCACGGCGATGGAGTAGGAGTCGGTATTCGGTCGTCCGCACAGCGAGTACTGCCGACGGCGTCCGGACGGGAGATAGAAATCCAGGTGCATTCCCGGTGCCCAAGCAGGCAGCGCCGCGCCGTCGGCGGCCGAGAACGTCAGTTGGACCACCTGCTCGTCGACGCACAGCACCTCGCGTGAATCCAACGTCAGTAGCCGGGTGCGTGCGACGGCCGGCGCCGCGAACGACGCGTCGTAGTCGTCACCGTCGAGCAGAGCGAACCATTTGTCGAGCGCATCGGTCACCAATGACACTCCGCCGATGATCGATCTGGTTCGGGCCTCGTTCGACTCGCTGCCCGCCACTCATCTGCACTTCGAGCGGTTCTCGCCTCCGCCGGTGAAGAACGGCGCCGAGTTCGAGGTCCAGCTCGTCGATTCCGGGCAGGTCATCGCAGTGGGTCCGGACGAGACTGCGCTGCATGCCATTCGGCGTCTGCGCCCGGACGTCGCGTACTCCTGCCAACAGGGATTCTGCGGGACGTGTCGGGTTCGAGTACTGAGCGGAACACCGCAGCATCGAGAGAATCGACTCACGGTCGAGGAGCAGCAACACGAGATGTTGATCTGCGTTTCGCGATCCGAGGGCGAACGGATCGTGCTCGATCTCTAGGGGAGCAGCTGGATTCACCCTTCATATTTGTCGTCCGGCATCGAGAAAATGCGCCTGTGAAGCAATCAGGGGGCTTTTAGGGGTGTCATCGTGCCCATGCTGTCGTAGGCAACCAGTACTATGGACCGGTACGACATCAAGCCCGGAACAAACGCATGGACCCGGGCGCGGCCGAAAGCGACTGCGCTCGTCCCTGCGGTAGCACCCTGACGGGGTGTGAGCGGGGTAGTGGACGCGTAGAAGGAGAACCAGCTAACCGTGGCTGCCCAGAAGTCAGGTAACAACGAGAACAGCAAGGATTACGGCGCTTCGTCCATCACGGTCCTCGAGGGCCTGGAAGCGGTTCGTAAGAGGCCCGGTATGTACATCGGTTCCACCGGTGAACGAGGCCTGCATCACCTGATCTGGGAGGTCGTCGACAACTCCGTCGACGAGGCCATGGCCGGCTATGCCTCCACCGTCGACGTCACCATCCACGAGGACGGCAGCGTCGAGGTCAAGGACGACGGTCGAGGAATCCCCGTCGCCATGCACTCCTCCGGTGTACCCACCGTCGAGGTCGTCATGACGCAGCTGCACGCAGGCGGCAAGTTCGACTCCGACTCCTACGCGGTGTCCGGTGGACTGCACGGCGTCGGCATCTCGGTGGTGAACGCGCTCTCCACCAAGGTCGAGCTGCAGATCGCGCGCGACGGTCATCGCTACAAGCAGACCTACGACTACGCCAAGCCCAGTCCCCTCGAGACCGTCGGCGACACCGGTGAGACCGGTACCACCGTGCGTTTCTGGGCCGACGGCAAGATCTTCGAGACCCTCGACTACAGCTTCGAGACCGTGCACCGCCGCCTGCAGGAGATGGCGTTCCTGAACAAGGGACTGACCATCAACTTCACCGACGAGCGAGTGGCGGCAACCGACGCGACCGAGGAAGAACTCGGTGAGACGGCCGAGGCTCCCAAGACGGCGGAGGAAGAGCAGGCCGACGCCGCAGCAGCCAAGCCGGCCAAGGTGCGCAAGCGCACCTACCACTACCCCGACGGTCTGGTCGACTTCGTCAAGCACATCAACAGGACCAAGACCGCGATCCACAACTCGGTCGTCGGCTTCACCGGCAAGGGTGAGGGCCACGAGGTCGAGATCGCCATGCAGTGGAACGCCGGTTACTCCGAGTCGGTGCACACCTTCGCCAACACCATCAACACGCACGAGGGCGGCACCCACGAAGAGGGTTTCCGAACCGCTCTGACCTCGACGGTGAACAAGTACGCGCTGGAGAAGAAGCTCGTCAAGGAGAAGGACGTCAAGCTCACCGGCGACGACATCCGCGAGGGTCTTGCCGCAGTCATCTCGGTGCGAGTCGGGGAACCGCAGTTCGAGGGGCAGACCAAGACCAAGCTCGGCAACACCGAGATTCGGTCGTTCGTACAGAAGGCATGCAACGAGCACCTGGCGCACTGGTTCGAATCCAACCCGGCCGACGCCAAGACCATCATCAACAAGGCGGTCTCGTCCGCGCAGGCCCGGATGGCCGCACGTAAGGCCCGAGAGTTGGTGCGCCGCAAGAGCGCAACCGATATCGGTGGCCTTCCCGGCAAGCTCGCCGACTGCCGCTCGAACGACCCGAGCAAGTCCGAGATCTACATCGTGGAGGGCGACTCCGCAGGCGGCTCGGCCAAGTCGGGGCGAGACTCGATGTTCCAGGCGATCCTGCCGCTGCGCGGAAAGATCATCAACGTCGAGAAGGCTCGCATCGACCGCGTCCTCAAGAACAACGAGGTCCAGTCGATCATCACCGCGTTCGGTACCGGCATCCACGACGAGTTCGACATCACCAAGCTGCGGTATCACAAGATCGTGCTGATGGCCGACGCAGACGTCGACGGCCAGCACATCTCCACCCTGCTGATGACGCTGTTGTTCCGCTTCATGCGACCGCTGATCGAGCACGGCCACGTCTACCTCGCCATGCCGCCGCTGTACAAGCTGAAGTGGAGCCGCGGTGAACCGGACTTCGCCTACTCCGACCGCGAGCGCGACGGTCTGCTCGAGGCCGGCATCGCCAACAAGCGCAAGATCAACATCGAGGACGGCGTCCAGCGCTACAAGGGCCTCGGCGAGATGAACGCCAAGGAACTGTGGGAGACCACGATGGATCCGTCGGTCCGCGTCCTGCGTCTGGTGACGCTCGACGACGCGGCCGCCGCCGACGAACTGTTCAGCGTTCTGATGGGCGAGGACGTCTCCGCGCGTCGTAGCTTCATCGCCCGTAACGCGAAAGATGTTCGCTTTCTTGACGTCTAGTCACTTCCCTTCACGCACCGATGTGTTCTCTCGGTGCGTGAAGGTGACCGTTTCTCGAGGAGAATTGCATGTCTGACATCACCGAACCGCCGGTAGGACCCCCGCCGGGATCGACCACCAACGCCGAGGGCGGCGACCGGATCGATCCGGTCGACATCCAGCAGGAAATGCAACGCAGCTACATCGATTACGCCATGAGCGTCATCGTCGGGCGTGCCCTGCCCGAGGTGCGTGACGGACTCAAGCCGGTACACCGCCGCGTGCTGTACGCGATGTACGACTCGGGCTTCCGACCCGACCGCAGCTACGTCAAATCCGCACGCCCCGTTGCCGAAACGATGGGTAACTACCACCCACACGGTGACACCTCGATCTACGACGCACTGGTGCGTCTGGCCCAGCCGTGGTCGATGCGGTACCCGCTGGTCGATGGCCAGGGCAACTTCGGTTCGCGCGGTAACGACGGCGCCGCAGCCATGCGTTACACCGAGGCGCGGCTGACCCCGCTCGCGATGGAGATGCTGCGCGACATCGACGAGGAAACCGTCGACTTCATCCCCAACTACGACGGCAAAACCCAAGAGCCGACGGTACTTCCGTCGCGGGTACCGAACCTGTTGATGAACGGCTCCAACGGCATCGCCGTCGGTATGGCCACCAACATTCCGCCGCACAACCTGCGTGAACTGGGCGACGCGGTGTTCTGGGCACTCGACAACTTCGAGGCCGACGAGGAAGCAACGCTCGCGGCTTGCATGGAGCGCGTCAAGGGCCCCGACTTCCCGACGCACGGACTCATCGTCGGTGGCCAGGGCATCCAGGATGCGTACTCCACCGGCCGCGGCTCCATCCGGATGCGCGGCGTCGTCGAGATCGAAGAAGATTCCAACGGCCGCACCACGATCGTCATCACCGAGTTGCCGTACCAGGTCAACCCGGACAACCTGATCACCTCGATCGCCGAGCAGGTGCGGGACGGCAAACTCTCGGGCATCTCCAAGATCGACGACGAGTCCTCCGACCGTGTCGGTATGCGCATCGTGGTCACCATCAAGCGCGACGCGGTCGCGAAGGTGGTGCTGAACAACCTCTACAAGCATTCGCAGCTGCAGACGAGCTTCGGCGCGAACATGCTCTCGATCGTCGACGGCGTCCCGCGCACACTGCGCCTGGACCAGATGATCAGGTACTACGTCACTCACCAACTCGACGTGATCGTTCGGCGTACTCGGTACCGGCTACGCAGAGCGGAGGAGAGGGCCCACATTCTGCGTGGACTCGTCAAGGCTCTCGACGCACTCGACGAGGTCATCGCGCTCATCCGTGCGTCGCAGACGGTGGATCTGGCCAAGCAGGGCTTGATCGACCTGCTCGACATCGACGAGATCCAGGCCCAGGCCATCCTCGACATGCAGCTGCGACGCCTCGCAGCCCTCGAGCGTCAGAAGATCATCGACGAGTTGGCAGAACTCGAACGTACGATCGCCGACCTGCAGGACATTTTGGCCAAGCCGGAGCGGCAGCGACAGATCGTGCGAGACGAGCTCGCCGAGATCGTCGAGAAGTTCGGCGACGACCGTCGTACGCGCATCATCGCCGCCGACGGGGACGTCAACGACGAGGACCTGATCGCGCGGGAGAACGTGGTCGTCACGATCACCGAGACCGGATACGCCAAGCGCACCAAGACCGACCTCTACCGCTCGCAGAAGCGCGGTGGCAAGGGAGTGATGGGCGCAGGGCTCAAGCAGGACGACATCGTCAGCAAGTTCTTCGTCTGCTCCACGCACGACTGGATCCTGTTCTTCACCACCAAGGGTCGCGTCTACCGGGCCAAGGCCTACGAACTGCCCGAGGCGAACCGAACCGCCCGCGGTCAGCACGTCGCGAACCTGCTCGCCTTCCAGCCGGACGAGCGCATCGCGCAGGTCATCCAGATCAAGACCTACGAGGATGCTCCATACCTGGTGCTCGCCACCAAGGGCGGTCTGGTCAAGAAGTCACGACTGACCGACTTCGACTCCAACCGCAGCGGCGGCATCGTCGCGGTCAACCTGCGTGGTGAGGACGAGTTGGTCGGAGCCGTTCTCGCGTCCTCGGACGACGATCTGCTGCTGGTCTCGGCGCAGGGCCAGTCGATCCGGTTCTCTGCCACCGACGAGGTGTTGCGCCCGATGGGCCGTGCCACCTCGGGTGTGCAGGGTATGCGCTTCAACGGCGAGGACGCGCTGCTCTCGCTCAACGTCGTCAGCGAGAACAAGTTCCTGCTGGTCGCTACGTCGGGCGGTTACTCCAAGCGCACCGCGATGGAGGATTACCCCCAGCAAGGCCGCGGCGGAAAGGGAGTGCTGACAATCCAGTACGACCCGAAGCGTGGCACGCTGGTGGGAGCTCTCATCGTCGACGACGAGGACGAGCTGTACGCCATCACGTCCAGTGGTGGCGTAATCCGAACCGCTGCCAAGCAGGTTCGGAAGGCCGGCCGACAGACCAAGGGCGTGCGGTTGATGAATCTCGGTGAAGGCGACACCCTGCTCGCGATCGCGCGCAACGCCGACGAGATCGAACCGGATGCTCTGGGCACCGAAGACGATGCAGCGAAGGAGTCGTAAGTGAGCACTCCCAACCGGCCTGGTAGCAGGCCCGGCCCCAGCGGTGGACCGGACAGCCGGGACGGCGATCGGGCTGCGCAGCCCGCGCGTCCGGTGCCGCCCGAGGGAGCTCGCCCGGGCAACCGCCCGCAGCCGGCTGCTCGTCCCGCGCCCGCCGCGGGCCGTGGCCCGGCCCCGCAGGGGGGTGCCCGTCCTCCGATGCGACCGGCACCCGGTGCTCAGAACGGCCCGGCACGTCCGGCTCAGGGACCTCCGCCCCCGCAGCGACCGCCCGCACCTCAGGGACCGCCGCCCCAGGCGCCCCCGGGATCCGGCAAACAGGGTCCGCCTGCCCCTCGTCAGGGACAGGCTCCTGCCGGTCCGCCGCAGGCTCAGCCGCCCCAGGCTCCTGGCCGTCAACCCGGTCCAGGTCAGCAAGCACCCGGCCGGCCCAATGGTGGGCCGCCGCCGAACGGTCAGCCACCGCAGCAGCAGGCACCGGCCGGTCAACCCCCACGGCAGGCAGCCCCGCAGCCGTCGGGACAGCAGCCCTCGGCCCCGCAGCCTTCGGCGTCGCCCGACGAGACCGTGCGCTCTCCGGAGGTGTCCGCCGAGTCGGCGGCTACCGGTGAAGCATCTCGTGAGCCCGCTCGGGTTCAGGAGGCCGGTCCGGCAGCCACTCAGGCGATGCCGGCCCAGCAGAGCGACGCTCCACACGGTGGCTCCGGAACGCCGCCCTGGCAGCGCGGAGTCGGTCAGCGTCCCGCATCGCAAGGAACGGACGACCGGCAGCAGCCGCAGAACCAGCCGCAGACCAACCTGTCCGGACGCGGTGCCGCACTGCCTCCGAACGCAGAGTTCGATCGGTCCGCACGTACGGCCGCCGAGCCGGTCCAGCGCGAATCGACCGAGGACAAGACCGAACGGCGAGAAGCCGCCAGGTCGAAAGCAGCGGTCATCGACGGACCGACACGGCACATCGAACGCAAGGATCTGGCGAAGGACATGCCGGATCTGTCTGCCGTCCGGCACCCGGAGCCGTCCCCGTCCGAGCGCGCAGCACCCGCGGCGATCACGGCCGTGCCCAGTGCGGACGGCGATCCCCTGCGGGCGACCATTCAGATCCGCAAGATCGATCCGTGGTCGACGCTCAAGATCGCCCTCGTGATCGCGGTATCACTGTTCTTCGTGTGGATGGTGTCCGTCGGCCTGCTGTACGCCGTGCTCGACGGCATGGGCGTCTGGGAACGTCTCAACAGTGCGTTCACCGAGATCGTCAACGAATCCGGCGACGGCGGACTCGTCAGTGCCGGGCAGGTGTTCGGCTACGCAGCGGTGATCGGTGTGATCAATGTCGTACTCTTCACAGCTCTCACCACCATCGGCGCCTTCATCTACAACCTGTCGTCGGACCTGGTCGGTGGCGTCGAAGTGACCCTGGCAGACCGCGACTGACCTGCACCATCGAGAGCCGTATCGGGCCGTTTTGGAAGACAGCGGCCCGATACGGTAATCTCATGCCTCGGTTCGAGGAGAGGTTTTCTTCGGTCCGAAGTAGTGATGAGGGCCTATAGCTCAGGCGGTTAGAGCGCTTCCCTGATAAGGAAGAGGTCGGAGGTTCAAGTCCTCCTAGGCCCACACCGAACGAACGAAAAGAGGCAGGACATGAAAATCCTTCTTCTGGTCGCATCGGCGGTGATCGCAGTGCTGACATTATCCAAGGTGCGCTCGCAGCGCAGCTCGGACGGCGTCTGGCACAGCATCCCCACCGCGTGACAATCGCTCGGAGTGGACGTGTAAGGTTCGTTCACGATTACCGGCAACACCCGGGGCCTTAGCTCAGTTGGTAGAGCGCTGCCTTTGCAAGGCAGATGTCAGGAGTTCGAATCTCCTAGGCTCCACAAGAAAAAGGACGTCCACTTCGGTGGGCGTCCTTTTTTGTCTCTCCATCCGGTCCCAAGTCCACTCGATGTGACATTGACCCCCCAAAAGTCCACTGAATGTGACATTGAGTGCCCTCGAGTACCGAGACGTCCGCAGCGGATCAGCCGACCGGTTGTGATCGGACCCAAGGCGGTCTGTGCTTCGGCGCCCATATATCCAGACAGTCATCTGTTCTGTGTCGCATCGATGGTTCGGTCCTTAGCGTGGTCGGTGTGCAAGGGCGTCGGTTCTCGGATCGACGTGAACGGTCGAGACGGCGCACCGCAGGGGGGTGTGCCGTCGTTCGATCTCGGCGGGCGGTGTTCGCCACTGTCTCGGATCGGTTGGCGATTCGGGCATCTCGAGTTTCGAAGGAGCCCCGCAGATGACGCGTGTTCTCGATCATGAAGAGCTGTTGACCGAACTCGACGGCACGCTGGAAGCCAATCTGAATCGCCATCTGTCCATGGCTAAGGAATGGCATCCGCATGATTACGTTCCGTGGGATCAGGGGCGGAACTTTGCGGCGATGGGTGGGCAGGACTGGTCTCTCGAGCAGTCGTCGCTGTCGGAAGTGGCTCGTACGGCGATGATCACCAATTTGCTGACCGAGGACAACTTGCCGTCGTATCACCGGGGGTTGGCGGACAACTTCTCGTTGGACGGTGCGTGGGGCACATGGGTGGGGCGCTGGACTGCGGAGGAAAACCGTCACGGCATCGTCATGCGCGATTATCTGGTCGTGACCCGTGCCGTCGATCCCGTGGAGTTGGAGCGGGCTCGTATGCATCACATGACGGTGGGTATCGATGCGCCGATGGACGGCGCGAATTTTCTGCACTCGGTGGCGTATGTGACGTTTCAGGAGCTGGCCACGCGGGTCTCGCACCGAAACACGGGGTTGGCGTGCGGAGATCCGGTGGCGGATCGGATGTTGGCTCGTGTTGCAGCGGACGAGAACCTGCACATGATCTTCTATCGCAACCTCGGTGAGGCGTCGCTGGATCTGGTGCCCGATCAGATGGTTCGTGCCATCACCGATGTCGCGACCGACTTCCAGATGCCCGGCCTGAACATGCCCAATTTCCGCAAGAACGCGATGACCTTGGCCAAGCACGGGATCTACGATCTCCGGCAGCATCTCGACGAGGTGCTGATGCCGGTTCTGCGCAAATGGAAGATCTTCGAGCGCAACGATTTCACGGGTGAGGGCGAGCGGGATCGCGATCGACTGGCAGCGTTCGTCGAAGACTTGGCGGAGAAGGCGACCAAGTTCGAGGAGTCACGTGATCGACTGCTTGCCAGGGAGGCTGCTCGCGCCGAGAAGGCGTCCTGACCTGCTGCATCTTCTCTGGCCAGAGTCGTGATCGCGTCTCGGAGGTGTTAGAGTCCGGGCATCGTTGGGTCATGTGAGGCGATGGCCGTAGTGCGTGGGGAGGGCCGATGGTGCCTGGGGGGTATCGGGTGAGTGGTGGTGTCTCCATCGGTGAATGCTGCCTCCAGACGGCCGAATCATGGTCTTGCACGGTTGGAATCGACTGGTGAGCAGGCCCAGGTTCGACGAGTCCGGCCGCATGCTCGCCGTCTTCGCGGCGGTCACCACGGTTCTCTACGCTGCCAGCGCGATAGCGTCGTGGTCGAATCTGACCGGTGCCCAGCAGGTTCTGGCCGCGTTGGCTCTGCTTCTGGGTCCGGCTGCGATCGTGGTGCTGGCGAGGGCGGGTGTGCCGAGCCCCAAACAGGCGGTGGGATTCGCGACCGCGTTGTCGGTGATGGCACTCGCCTGTGCGTTGGGGAGCAGCGACACCATGCCCGCGTTCTTGATCTGCGTGCAGGCCGCAATGTTCCTCGGTATGCACATCGGTGCGTTCTGGTCCGAACGCAACGCAGGCATTTGGGTTGCAGTGCTTGCTGTTTCGGCGGTCATCGGAGCGGCGATCGCGCCGTACGGAACGCCGTTCATCAGTTACATCCTCGTGGCGCTCGGCATCGTCGGTGCGACCGAGGTGTTCGGTGTCTTCGCGCGCCGAATGCGCTATTCCGCGACGCACGACGCCCTGACCGGTCTGCTCAACAGGTTCGGGTTCGAGTCCAAGATCGAAAAGATGCTGCCGGCGTGTGCTGCTCGCGGATTGTCGGTCAGTCTCGCCGTGCTCGATCTGGACAATTTCAAGGAGATCAACGACGAGTACGGCCACATTGCCGGTGACGTCCTGCTCACTCGGGTCTCGAAGGCCTGGAAGGGGCAGCTGACCAAACGGGATGTTCTCGGTCGGCTCGGCGGAGACGAATTCGTCCTGTTCATGCCGGGAGTTCTCGAAAAGGAGGCCTGGCAGATCATCGAGCGCCTGCGCCTCGCTCATCGCGCGGAATGGAGCGTCGGATTGGCGTGCATGCCCGCGGGACGCCGCTGGGGCGAGATCTATCGCGCAGCCGACGCCGATCTGTACCGGGCGAAGCGAAGCAGGCCGCCGAGGACCAGTCGGCCGTCCGATCCCGACGCCGGTTACAGCGGCCCGATCCGCAGAATTGCGCAGTAGCACTCACTCGACGCACCGTTGATCCCCAGATTTCATCCACAGGCTGGGGATAGATTTCTCGGCGAGGTGTACTTCTCGCGTTGACTCGTCGGCAACGACGATGCTGCGGGGGATACGCGATGGTCACTCTCGACGAATTCAGGTCATGGGACAGCCGAGTGCTGGTCGCCGCGTCCGAAAGCCTGATGCGGCGGTGGCGAGAGGTGGCTGCCGTCCACGATTCGGTAACGGACGAAATTGTGGGCAAAGGGTGGGACGGTCCCGCGGCCGAGGCGGCACGGGAGGCGATGAGACGCATCCGGTCCGATCTGGGAGACGCCGCAGCCGAGTTGCTTCGGATCGCGACATGCACCGCGGATGCGTCGATCGACATGCAGAGTCTGGTCACTGCGCTCCGCTCGGTGGAGCAGACGGCGGCGGAGGAGCGATTCGCGGTCGGCTCCGACGGCTCGGTGTCGGACGCCGGCGCGTCGTATTCGGTTGCCCTCCTGGATCTGTGGTCGACGATGCGAGAGCGACGTCGATGCCGTGAGGAGCTCGCCGAGCGAATCGCGCAGCTGATTCGTACGGCCACGGACTTCGACGACGTCCTTGCCCGACGCCTCGTCGGGGGAACCTCCGCAGCCTCCGTTGCGACGGCAGTTGCCGCTTCGGTGCCCCGTGATGGGTCCCCGGCGGCCAATGCTGCCTTCTGGAGCGCGCTCTCGCCTGCGGCACGCACCAGGTTGCTGGTCGAACAGTCGGCGCTGATCGGCAATCTCGACGGCCTGCCTGGACGAGTACGTGACAGCGCGAACCGTCGAGTGTTGGCCGCCGAGCGTCTCCGCCTCCGCGCCGTCGAAGTCGAACTGCAGAAAGAGTTGGCCGACAACGTGTTCGGCGGCATGTTCAGTGACGCCGATGCCGGACTCGAGCAGACTCGCACGCGGCTGGCATCACTCGATGCGATCGACGCGACGCTGGCGCAGGGGGCTCGGCAGCTTCTGGTCCTCGACAATTCTTCGTACGAGGAGACGCTGGCGGCCGTAGCGGTGGGCGATGTCGACTCGGCCACCCATGTCGCCGTCTTCGTGCCCGGTCTCGACTCGACCGTGCACGGCAACCTTCTTCGTTACGACGGCGACATGGAGAACGTCAAAGACACTGTGTCGCAGCTTGTTTCGGAGTCTGCGGCTGCGGTGACATGGCTCGACTACCAGGCCCCGCAGCTCGGTTGGAGCCTGCTCGATCCGGACCGGAGCGTGGCCTCGGATGCGGCGGCGCGGGCGGGAGCGGATCGACTGGTTCCGTTCCTGGACGGCCTCGACGCCGCACGTGCGAGCGACCCGCATCTGTCGGTATTGGCCCACTCGTATGGGTCCCTCACCGCGGCAACCGCTCTCCGGGACGACACCGGGGTCGACGATTTCGTCGCTCTCGGATCACCGGGATTCGGCACACACAGCGTCGCAGATCTTCGGCTTCCCGTCGGACACGTCTTCGCGGCGGAGGCCGAGGGCGATATCGTCGCCGACCTGGGTGCATTCGGTCGCGATCCAGGCGCACTGGACGGAGTCACCGTGCTGTCCACGGAGCGTTCCGACGGGGGCCACGATTCGATCGGGCACAGCGACTATCTCACCGAGGGCTCCACCAGCGGTCGGAATACCGCGCTGGTCGTCGCCGATCGCAGCGGGGAGGCCGTGGTCAGAGCGAGGCCGGGTCTGCTCGATCTGCTGCAGAGAGTTCTGTACCTATGACGACGTGTCGTCGTAGTCGGCCAGGCTCGGCGGAACATCGGCGGGCGGGGGCACCTCGTTGCGACGGCGACCGAGGAAGAACACGACACCACCGACCACGGCAGCAGCGGCGCCGAACACGAGAATTCGCCTGGTCCGACGCGATCCCGAGTCGACCGTGACCAACGCTCGGGTGCGATTCGCTTCGGCAATGCGTTCTGCGGTCACTGCCCGGCGCTGCGCAGCCTGCTTGCGGGCCAGCCCGTAACCTCGTCTGGCCAACAGCAGACCGACTCCGGCCGGGCCCTTGCTTGCGGCGGATGCGGCGCCGAGCAGCGCGGATGCTGCGGTACCGGTGGACGACCGAACCCGGTCGGACTTCGTTGTGCTCGTCATACCCTCACTGTTCCACAACACGACCCCCGCTGAACCTTCCCGATCCAGCGGACTCGACGCCCGTTGTGAACTGCCCGATCACCCGAGATGGCACGATGGAGGGCGTGACTTCACCAAACAAGACCCAAACGGCCACGCTGCACACCAACCGCGGCGATATCGTCATCGAACTGTTCGGCAATCACGCCCCCAAGACCGTCGCGAACTTCGTCGGCCTCGCGGACGGATCCAAGGAGTACACGACGCAGAACGCGTCGGGTGCCAAGACCGGACCGTTCTACGACGGCGCAGTCTTCCACCGCGTCATCGACGGCTTCATGATCCAGGGCGGCGACCCCACCGGCACCGGTACCGGTGGACCGGGCTACAAGTTCGAGGACGAGTTCCACCCGGAACTGTCCTTCGATCGCCCGTACCTGCTGGCCATGGCGAACGCAGGCCCCGGCACCAACGGCTCGCAGTTCTTCATCACCACCGGCAAGACCCCGCACCTCAACCGCAAGCACTCCATCTTCGGTGAGGTCACCGACGAGGCGTCGAAGAAGGTCGTCGACGCGATCTCGAGCACGCCGGTCGGCCGCGGAGATCGCCCGGTGGACGAGGTTGTCATCAACAACATCACCATCGCCTGATCTGACCGAAGGACTTTCGACAAGATGACGAACCCCGGCTGGGGTGGCGCGTACGGCGACCAGCCCAACCCACCCCAGTCGGTGTGCGTCCGACATCCCGATCGCCCGACCGGCCTGGCCTGTTCGCGCTGCGGGAGGCCCGCATGCCCGCAGTGTCTGCAGGCCGCGGCCGTCGGACAGCACTGCGTCGATTGTGTGCGCGAGGGCAACAAGAACGTCCGCACTGCGCAGACCGTCGCCGGTGCACCCATGGCACGATCCGCCAAGACCCCGCTGACATACGCTCTCATCGCCATCAACGTGATCGTCTATGCCATCACGGTGGCGCAGTCCGGCGATCCGATGAACAACACCTCCGGATCCGCGCTCGCCCGCAGCTGGACCCTCAACAGCTTGCTCGTCTCCAACGGCGATGTGTTCCGGCTGATCGGCAGCGGCTTCGTCCACTACGGGCCGATACACCTGCTCGTGAACATGTTCGCGCTGTACATCATCGGTCGTGACGTCGAACTCGTGCTTGGCCGAACCCGCTACCTGGTCGTCTACTTCCTCTCGCTCCTCGGAGGAAGTGCGTCGGTGATGCTGCTGGAGAACCCACTGGCGCTCACCGTAGGCGCGTCCGGAGCCGTCTTCGGTCTCCTGGGTGCCCAGGCCGTCATCCTGCTACGGCTCAAGCGAAGCCCGGCACCCATCCTCATCGTCATCGCGGTGAACATCTTCATCAGCATCTCGATCCCCAGCATCTCGCTGTGGGGACACATGGGCGGACTCGTCGCCGGAGCCGCCGCCACCGCCGGTCTGGTGTTTTTGTCCAACCGAACCCCAGACACCGGACAACCACGAACCATGGCCGGCGTGTCCATGGCATGGCTGTCGGTCATCGCCGTCGCTCTGGTGTCCCTGGGAATCATCGCGATCCGCGTCCTCGACCTGCGCGCCCAGATGGGCCTCTAGCAAGTCCACTCGATGTGACATCGACCCCCCAAAAGTCCACCGAATGTCACATCGAGTAACCCACAGGGGCCGGACGCTCAGGTGTTGCGTGGCACCAGCCCGTGGATTTCGAGTGCGTCGAATACGTCTCGCGGGTCGGTTCCGAGGTCCCATCGGCCGAAGATGATCAGTCTGTCGTCGTCTTCGCCGGGTGGTCGGATGTCGAGTTCGAGCATCGGCACTCGTCGGCCGAGTCTGGGGTATCGCACGATTTTGACGCGGACGATGTCGTTGCGGGTGTAGGTGCGTGTTCCGGTGAGGCGTTTCATCACCAGTGATCCGTCGCGGGTGATGGCCAGTCGCGGGCGTTGTGCGGCGGCGAGTGCGGCGATGATCCACATTCCGACGGCTGCGAGGCCGACGAGGAATGTTCCGGCGGCGTCGGTGGAGGAAAATGCGGCGCCGATTCCGAGGGCGATTCCGCCTACGACCAGGGCTGCGACGGCGACGAGGGGCGTCGCCCACTGCTGTTCGTACACACCCTGTGGATCGTTCGTAGAGTTATCCACAGGGTTTATCCACATTGGGGATGAATGACATCGATGTAACTCGGTCGGCTCTCAGCGCCACCGCATGGTCATGACGAGTCCGACGACCATGAACCCGAAGCCGATCAGGAAGTTGTAGGCACCGAGGTTTCCGATGAAGGCGATGTCCTCGGAAGCCAGGTAGTAGACGATCAGCCACAGAAGCCCGACCAGCATGAATCCCAGCATCAGCACCACGTACCAGACCGGTGACGGCCCGGCGTTGACCTTGACCGGCGTGCGGTTCGCCGGGTTGATCGTGTAGTCGTTCTTCTTCCGTACCTTCGACTTCGGCATTGCTTCCTCTTCGCGTTCGTGACGGCCCGTGGCACTGCGGCCGTACCTGTGGACAACTGACGACCGGAACCTGTGGATCGGCGGATGCCGCGCATCCCCAGGCTAGTGTGACCTCGAGGACCGTGACGGTCACCGACCGGTTGCTGTACACGCTAACGCAGGTGAGCCCAGCACCGACCCACCGGACAAATTGCGAGCACCCGTGACACGACGATCGACTGCCCCCGCCGACACCCGCTGGTGGGTGCTCGCCGTTGCGGTGTGCGCTGTCGTCGGTCTCCTGCTCGGCACCACCAGGCATGTATCCGACGGCACCGAGTTGCGCGGCGGGGACACCACCCGGCTCGCAGATCTGGTCGACGCGGCCCAACGCAGCAGTGACGATGCCCAGCGGAGCCGGGACACGCTCGAGCAGCAGCTCGAGTCCATTCAGCAGCGCACTGCGACGGGGGACACCGAGGTCGCCGACGCGTTGGCGCGTGTCGATTCCCTGGCCGACGCGGCGGGACGCGAGCCCGCGTCCGGCGGGGGTCTGACCGTCACGATGGCCGACGCCCCTCGTGGTCCGGACGGCTCGTATGCGTCCGACGCGTCGGTCGACGATCTGGTTGTTCATCAGGTCGATGTGCAGAGCGTGCTCAACGCGTTGTGGGCAGGCGGCGCGTCGGCGATCGCGATGCAGGATCAACGGCTGGTGGCCTCGTCGGCTCCGCGCTGCATCGGGAACACCCTTCTTCTCGGCGGGCGGACATACAGTCCGCCGTACGTGATGACGGCGATCGGGGATTCGGATCGGCTGCGCGCGGCGTTGAAGAACGAGCCGGGTGTGCGGTTGTACGAGCAGTACGCGTTGCGATACGGCCTCCGTTACGACGTCGCAGCGTCCGAGGACCTCTCGGTGCCCGCGTACTCCGAATCGGTGCGCATGCGGTATGCACAGCCTCGCTGAGTACGCTGTCCGCATGCGTATTCTCGTCGTCGACAACTACGACAGCTTCGTCTTCAACCTCGTCCAGTACCTGGGCCAGTTGAACGCCGATGTCGAGGTCTGGCGTAACGACGACGAGCGCCTCACCGACCGCGATGCGGTCGCGGGCCGGTTCGACGGAATTCTGCTCAGCCCGGGACCGGGCACGCCGCAGCGCGCAGGTGCCACGATGGATCTGGTCTCGGCAAGTGCTCGCACGAAGACGCCCCTGCTCGGGGTCTGTCTCGGTCATCAGGCGATCGGCGCAGCGTTCGGCGCAACCGTGGAGAAGGCTCCAGAACTGCTGCACGGCAAGACCAGTCTGGTGCACCATTCGGGCGTCGGAGTTCTCGAGGGCATGAACGAGCCCTTCACCGCCACTCGCTACCACTCGCTGACCGTCCGGGAAGACACGATCCCGGCCGAACTCGAGATCATCGGGCGCACCGAATCCGGTCTGGTGATGGCGATGAGGCACACCGAGTTACCGATTCACGGCGTCCAGTTCCACCCGGAGTCCATCCTCACCGAGGGCGGACACCGCATGCTGGCGAACTGGCTCACCGTCTGCGGGATGCCCACCGACCCCGGTCTCGTCGCCAAGCTCGAAGCTCAGGTCGCCGACGCCTTCGCCTGAGCCGGCCTCGGGGCGGCTAGTTGCCGCTGGGGATTCCCAACGCCCCGATGCTCACGGTGATGGTGTCGGTCTTGCTGATCTCCGAGCCCGCCGGCTGGGTCTGGTTGACGACCCGGCCGACCATCAGTGGGTCGAGCGTCGACTGCCTCGATGTCGACAGGTTCGACGCCGTTCCGGTCCATCCTGCCGATTCCAGTGCTGTCAGAGCCTGAGCTTCGGTGAGGCCGGAGAGGTCCGGCATCGGGATCTTGTCCCCGTTCGAGACGCGCAACGTCACGACGGTGTTCTCGGCGACGTTGGCACCACCGGCGGGGTCGGTCGAGACGACCTGCCCCACCGGCTGGCTGGAATCGATGTTCTGTACCTGGACGCGGAGCCCGGCACCCTCGACGTTCGGCTGCGCGACGTCGACGAGCTGGCCGACGACGTTGGGCATCCGTACCTGCGCCGGTCCCGAACCGAGCGTGATGCGAACCTGCGAGTCGGCGTTCATGCTCACGCCCGAGGACGGGTTCTGCTCGACGACCTTGTCGAGGTTCTCCGGCGTCGACGGCGCACGGGCGACGGTGGGATCGAGTTCGAGGCCCACCTCGTTCAAGGCGTCCGACGCCTCCTGTTGCGTCCGTCCGGTCAGTCGCGGCACCTGCACCTGCTGGGGGCCCGAGGAGACGTCGAGCTGGATGTCCCCGGGCGATTCGGTCTGCGACCCCGCGGCCGGGTTGGTGCCGATCGCCGACCCCTCCGGCACCGAGGCGTCGGGCTTCTCCTGCACGGTGACGCGCAGGCCGACATTCTCCAGCTCCCGTTGCGCCTCGTCCGAGGCCAGCCCGACGACGGACGGCACGGTGACGGACTTGGGATCCGCTCCTGGACCGAGGGACCACAGGAATGCTCCGACGATCGCGACGACGATGATCGACGCCGCGGAGATCAGCGCGATCTTGAGGCCTCGACGGTTCCTGGGTCGATCCTCGGGTTCGCCGTGCCTCGACGCACGGGGTGCGGCGGCGACGGCGGCGGGTTTGTCCGTGCCGGAGAAGTCTGCCTGCCGGGAATCGACCGATCCGAGAATCGTGGTGCGGTCCTCGTCGTTCATGACCATCGGGGCGCTCGGCCGTTGACCTCCGAGGACACGGACCAGGTCGGTGCGCATCTCGGCGGCGCTCTGGTAGCGGTTGGCGGGGTTCTTGGCCATCGCCTTGAGGATGATCGAGTCGAGTTCGCGCGGCACCGTGTCGTTGACCAGCGACGGCAGCTGAGGATCCTCGCGCACGTGCTGGTAGGCGACGGCGACCGGTGAATCACCCTTGAACGGGGGCTCGCCGGTGAGGATCTCGAACAGCACACATCCGAGGGAGTAGACGTCCGATCGAGCGTCGACCTGTTCGCCGCGTGCCTGCTCGGGCGAGAGATATTGAGCGGTTCCGATGACGGCTGCCGTCTGGGTCATCGGCGACGAGGAATCTGCGATGGCGCGCGCGATGCCGAAGTCCATCACCTTCACCGCGCCTGCGTTGTTGATCATGATGTTCGCGGGTTTGACGTCGCGGTGCACGATTCCGTTGCGGTGGCTGAAATCGAGTGCGGCACAGACGTCGGCGATGACCTCCATGGCTCGACGCGGCGCCATGGGTCCTTCGGCGCGCACGATGTCTCGGAGGGTGTCGCCGTCGACGTATTCCATGACGATGAACGGGAGCGGACCGGCTTCGGTCTCGGCTTCACCGGTGTCGTACACGGCGACGATGGCGGGGTGGTTCAGTGCGGCCGCGTTCTGGGCTTCGCGTCGAAACCGCAGGTAGAACGTGGGGTCGCGAGCGAGATCGGCGCGCAGAACCTTGATGGCGACGTCGCGGTCGAGCCGAGTGTCACGTGCCAGATGAACCTCGGACATGCCGCCGAAACCGAGTATCTCGCCCAACTCGTAGCGAGAGGAGAGCGTACGGGGAGTCGTCATGGTTGTCCTCGAGGATCTTGCTGGGATGGAATCTCGATCAGCGGCCGTCTCGTGGTCGTCTGCGTGGGCTGTTCCGAGGTCGTCGTGGTTTCTTCGGTGGTCGTCGGCTCCTGCGTGGTGGTCGTCGTCGTGGTCGTGGTGGTGGTCGGCTGCGTGGTGGTGGTGGTCGGCGGCACGAACGGCGTCGGCGAGTCGTCCCTGCCCCCGGTCAACAGCACGTATCCGCCGATGAGGATGGCGAGAAGCAGCAGTCCGGCACCGCCCCAGGCGAGGGCCTTCTGCGCCGACGACATTCCGGTGGCCTCGGGCACTGCGCCCGCAGCCGTTCCGGTGGCCGGTCCGCGGTACTCGCGCTGCGACGTCGGCATCATCTGGGTGCTCGACGGCGCAGGGCTGGGTACGACGCCCGGCATCATGACCCTGCCGGTGCCCGTACCGCGGGAGTTTCCGGGTGCGGGTGGGCGACGGCCGGCCCGGACCGCGGCGACGGCGTCGGCGAATTCGCCACCGTTGGCGTAGCGCGCGGCCGGGTCCTTGACCATCGTGATCTCGATGAGTTCCCGCACGGCCGGGGGCAGGTCGAGCGGCATGGGGGCCGGCATCTCGCGGACGTGCTTCATGGCGACGGTCAGCGCTCCGTCACCCACGAAGGGCCGCGTGCCCGCGAGTACTTCGTATCCGACGACTCCGAGCGAGTAGACGTCCGAAGCCGACGTGGCCTCCTCGCCGAGTGCTTGCTCGGGGGCGATGTACTGCGCTGTGCCCATGACCATTCCGGTCTTGGTCACCGGGGATGCGTCGACGGCCTTGGCGATGCCGAAGTCGGTGATCTTGACCTGCCCGGTGGGGGTGATCAGGATGTTGCCCGGCTTGACGTCGCGGTGGACGACGCCTGCGGTGTGTGCGATCTGCAGGGAACGGCCGGTCTGCTCGAGCATGTCGAGGGCATGGCCGAGCGGCAACCGGGACATCCGACCCAACACGGCGTTGAGCGGCTCACCGTTGACCAGTTCCATCACCAGGTAGGCCAGTGATTCGCCCGCGCCGTCGCGGGTCTCGCCGTAGTCGTAGACCCCGGCGATTCCGGGGTAGTTCAGCTGCGCGGTGGTGCGTGCCTCGAACCTGAAGCGCTGCAGGAACTCCGGGTCCTCGGAGAACTCGGCCTTGAGCACCTTGACCGCGACTCGGCGATCGAGGCGGTTGTCCATTGCTTCCCACACCTGACCCATGCCGCCGGTGGCGATGAGTCGCAGCAGTCGATAGCGCTGCGCGATGACAGCTCCGTTGCTCAGTGGCACGTCATGTCACCTCCCCTGCAATGCGGCTGCGATGACGGCGCGGCCGATGGGTGCGGCCACGGATCCACCGGTCGCGGCGAGGGCGCGGTCGCCGCCGTCCTCGACGATGACGGCGATGGCGACCTTGGGGTCGTCGGCGGGTGCGAATCCGATGTACCACGCGTGCGGCGGGGTGTTTCGCGGGTCGGAACCATGTTCTGCTGTACCGGTTTTCGATGCGATCTGTACCCCGGGGATCTTGCCCTCGCCGCTGGTGTTGTTCTCGGAGCCGATCATCAGGTCTTTCAGCGTCGCCGCGGTGGTGGAGCTGATCGCCTGGCCCATGGCCTTGGGCTGGTAGCTCGACAGGTCCGACAGGTCGGGAGACTGCAGCTGCTGCACCAGGTTCGGGGCCATTCGCACACCGTCGTTGGCCACGGTGGCAGCGATGACGGCGTCCTGCAGCGGGGTCAGCGCCACGTCGCGCTGGCCGATGCTGGATTGACCGAGGGCGGCGTCGTCGTCGATGGGTCCGATGGTGCTGTCGGCGACGGTGAGCGGAATGGTGGTGTTCTCACCGATGCCGAACGCCGCCGAGGTCTCGCGCATCTTGTCGGCCCCGGTGTCGATGCCGAGCTCGACGAAGGCGGTGTTGCACGAGCGTGCGAAAGCTTCTCTCAGCGTTGCCGTCTGGCCGCCGCCGCACGTCGAACCGTTGTAGTTCTCCAGCGTCGTCGAGGTTCCCGGCAACGTGATGTTCGACGCGGCCGTGAGTTGATCGTCCGGTGTCGCGCCCGCTTCGAGTGCGGCTGCGGTGGTGATCACCTTGAACGTCGATCCGGGTGGGTAGGTCTGCGAGATCGCCCGGTTGACCATCGGCTTCTCGGGATCGTTGCTCAGGTTCTCCCATGCCGCGGTGGTGGTGCTGCCGTCGTGGCTGGCCAGGAGGTTCGGGTCGTAGCTGGGGGTGCTGGCCATGGCCAGGATGTTGCCGGTGGCCGGGTCGAGGGCCACGACGGAGCCGGTGTATCCCTTGGCGGTCAGCTGGTCGTAGGCGACCTGCTGAACGACGGGATCGATGGTGGTGACCACGTTGCCGCCGCGGGGATCTCGGCCGGAGATGAGGTCGAACAGTCGTCCGCCGAAGAGCCGGTCGTCGGATCCGTTGAGTACGGGGTCCTCGGCGCGTTCGAGGCCGCTGCTCGAGTACAGCATCGAGTAGTAGCCGGTGATCGGCGCGTTGGCCTGCGGGCTGGCCGGGGAGATCGAATTCTGGGGGTACGTGCGCAGGTACTTGTAGCGGTCTTCGGTGGGGACCGAGGATGCGAGCACCTGGCCGCCTGCCGAGATCTGACCGCGCTGGCGTGAGTACTCGTCGAGCAGCACTCGTGAGTTTCTCGGGTCGGTGCGCAGATCGTCGGCCTTGATGACCTGAAGGTAGGTGGCGTTGGCGAGCAACGCGACGACCATGACCATCACGGCGATGGACACGCGGCGCAGGGGAGTGTTCATGCGCGCTTCACCATCTCGGTCGGTGCCTCCGCGATGGGCGCCGCCGGGGCGGGCTTCTTCTTGGGCTTTGCCGGCTCACGGGCTGCGTCGGAGATCTTGATCAGCAGCGCGAGGAGCAGGTAGTTGGCGAGAAGCGACGATCCTCCGTAGGACAGATACGGCGTGGTGAGGCCGGTGAGTGGGATGAGTTTGGTGACGCCGCCGACGACGACGAACAGCTGGATGGCAATGGTGAACGACAACCCCGCGGCCAGCAGTTTGCCGAAGCTGTCGCGAACGGCCAGCGCTGTACGCATGCCGCGAATGATGAACAGCAAGTACAGGATCAGGACCGCGGTCAGGCCGATGAGGCCCAGCTCTTCGCCGACCGTGGCGATGATGAAGTCCGTCTTGGCGAACGGAACCTGGGAGGGGCGACCACTACCGAGTCCGGTGCCTGCCAACCCGCCCGTGGCGAAGCTGAACATCGACTGGACGATCTGATAGCCGGTGTCGTTGTAGTCGTCGAACGGGTGCAGCCAGGTGTCGGTGCGGATCTTGACGTGGCCGAACACCTGGTACGCGAACAGGAACCCGACTAGCAGCAGCCCGAAACCGATGATCAACCAACCGACGCGTTCGGTGGCGATGTAGATCATCACCAGGACGGTTCCGAAGATCAGCAGCGACGTGCCGAGGTCCTTCTCGAACACCAGCACGCCGACCGAGACGATCCAGACGACCAGGATCGGCCCCAGATCGCGCGCTCGCGGGAAGTCCATGCCGAGGAAGTGCTTGCCTGCGACGGTGAACAGTTCACGCTTGGCGACCAGCAGCGATGCAAAGAAGATGAGCAGCAGGATCTTCGCGAACTCGCCGGGCTGAATACTGAAGCCGGGCAGCCTGATCCAGATCTTCGATCCGTTGACCTCGGAGAATGCCGACGGCAGCATCGCCGGGATGGCCAGGAGTACCAGTCCGGCGAGTCCGACGGTGTAGCCGTAGCGAGCCAGGGTGCGGTAATCGCGCAACAGCACCAGCAGGGCGACGAAGCCGGCGATGGCCAGCGTGGTCCACAGCACCTGCTGGTTGGCATCGGGCGACGGAATGGGGTTTCCGAGATATTGAGCCTGCTGCTCGTCGGCCAGGTCGAGGCGATGAATGAGCACCAGACCGAGTCCGTTGAGCAGCGCCACGATCGGCAGCAGCAGCGGATCCGCGTAGGGCGCGAAGCGTCGCACGGCCAGGTGCGCCACTGTCATCAGCGCGAGATACGCGACCGCGTACTTCGCCAGATCCCAGGTGATGGTCTGTTCCTGACTGGCTTCGACCAGTACCAGCGAGATCGTGGTGATCAGGACGGCGGCCCCGAGCAGAAGCAGTTCGACGCCGCGCCGGTTCGATTGAATCGGTGCTGGCGCGAATCCTTCGGGCGGACTCGGAAAGGACCCTCCCGCGGACGGATTGGAACTCATCGAGTACCGGTCCTGCAGTTCTGGCCGGGAATCTGCGGAACCGTCGGTGTCGGTGCCGCTGTGGTCGTCGGTGCTGGTTCCGCAGTGGGTTCGACCGTGGGCGGCAGCGGTGCCGCGGGCGGCGGGATGATCGCCGTCGGAGTCGGTTCGACGGTCGTGGTGACGACCGGCTCGGTCTCGCAGACCTGAAGCAGGTCCCCGGAGGCCAACCGCTCGACCTGGCCGCGCGCATCGTCGAGAGATCCCGACGGCAGGCCGGCCGTGACCTGCTCGCGTGCGGCGGGCAGAAGATCGTCGATCTCGAACGGAACGCAGTCCGCCGGAGCGGCATCCGGTGCGGTCAGCGTGACGGCTCCGTCGTCGTCGAGGCAGCCGATCAGCTCGACGCTCTGCAACGAGTAGCCGAGTACCGAGCCGGGAAGCCCGCGCAGCACGGTGACCTTGCTGTTGTCGGCACCGACGTAGTAGTTGCCCTTGATGATCGAATTGGCCACCAGCGCACCGATTCCCGCCAGCACCACCAGGGTCAGGGCGATCAACGTCCAGCGCAGCTTGTGCGACTTCTTCTCGGGCGTGACGACCGGTGCGGTGACGCGTTTGGGCGTCGTACGCGGTGGCCGCATCGCTGCGGCGCGCCCTGCTGCGGTGTTGGGCGGAGGGGCGTCCTCCTCGTCTTCGGTGCTGGCGGCACCGCCGAGGATGGGGTGGCTCTGTCCGTAGTCGAGGTCGATCACGTCGGCCACGACGACCGTCACGTTGTCCGGACCGCCACTGCGAAGCGCGAGTTCGATGAGACGATCTGCGCAGGGCCCCGTCTCACCCTCGTTCATGGTGTTCTCGATGGTCTCGTCGCTGACGACGTCCGAGAGGCCGTCGGAGCACAGCAGGTATCGGTCACCCGCACGTACTTCCCGAACGGTGAGCGTCGGTTCGATCTCGTTGCCGGTGAGGGCACGCATGATCAAGGAGCGCTGCGGGTGTGTGTGCGCCTGCTCGGCGGTGATGCGTCCCTCGTCGACGAGGGACTGAACGAAGGTGTCGTCTCGGGTGATCTGGGTGAGCGAGCCGTCGCGCAGCATGTACGCGCGCGAATCGCCGATGTGCACCAGCCCGATTCGCTTGCCCGCGAACAGGATTGCGGTCAGCGTGGTCCCCATGCCGTCGAGCTCGGGTTCGTCCTCGACCTGATCTGCGATGGACGCGTTGCCTTCGCGGGTGGCTGCTTCGAGCTTGCCCAGCAGATCCTCGCCCGGCTCGTCGTCGTCGAGATGAGCCAGTGCGGCGATCATCAACTGCGAGGCCACTTCACCGGCGGCGTGACCGCCCATGCCGTCGGCCAGCGCCAGTAGGCGAGCGCCGGCGTACACGGAGTCCTCGTTGTTGGATCGAACCAGACCGCGATCACTGCGGGCGGCATAGCGAAGGACGAGGGTCACGGGCGCAACTCGATCACGGTCTTGCCGACGCGGACAGGGGTTCCCAAGGGGACGCGAACGGCGGTGGTCACCTTCGCGCGGTCGAGGTAGGTGCCGTTGGTCGAACCGAGGTCCTCGACGTACCAATCACCGCCGCGGGGCGAGATGCGCGCATGCCGCGTCGACGAGTAGTCGTCTGTCAGAACGAGAGTGGAGTCGTCCGCGCGTCCGATGAGGACGGGCTGCGTGCCGAGCGAGATGCGCGTTCCGGCGAGACCGCCCTGGGTCACCACGAGGTACTTGGCCACCTTCTGCTTGTTGAACGACGGAAGAACTTTCGAACCGCCGGAGTAGCGAGCAGGCACTCGCATGCCTGCGGCCGCGTAGATGTCACTGCGCAAGGTGCGAAGGACGGCCCAGACGAAGAACCACAACAACAGCAGGAAGCCCGCCCTTGTCAGTTGCAGAATCAATCCCTGCACGACGATTCACCTCCTCCTTCGCAATCGACCTGCATCCCGCCCACGCACAGAGCCGCGGCGCGGCAGACATGGTTGCCTCGCAGCATCATAGGGTGAAGCAGCTCGTGTGGACGACATACGGGTGGACGAGAGTGCGAGTCGAACCCCCACCCGAGCCCACGAGGATCGTCAGACGATCCGGACCAGGATTTCGGAGTGGCCGGCCCGAATGACGTCGCCGTCGGCCAATTGCCAGTCCTGCACCGGGGCACCGTTGACGGTGGTGCCGTTGGTGGAACCGAGATCGGAGAGCATGGCCACGCGGCCGTCCCACCGGATCTCGATGTGTCGACGCGAGACGCCGGTGTCGGGGAGTCGGAACTGTGCGTCCTGGCCCCGGCCGATGATGTTCTGACCGTCACGGAGCTGGTAGTAGCGGCCGCTGCCGTCCTCGAGCTGCAGCGTCGCGGCGAGCGCCTGACTCTGACCTGCGTACGAGGCGGGCTGGTCGTAGCCGTACCCGTCGCCGCGGTCCCCCGCGCCCTGTGGGTAGCCACGACCGTAGGCGGCCGGAGCGGGCGGGTAGTCGTAACCGGGCTGCTGGTAGCCGGGCTGCTGGTATCCGGCGGCCTGGGGCTCGGCGTACCGACCGGCCTGGTCGTTGTACGCCTGCTCCTGGTAGGGGGCCTCGGAGTACGCAGCACCCTGCTCGGCGGCGTTGTAGTCGTAGCCCTGGCCGTTGTAACCCTGTGCGTCGTACGCCTGGCCGTCGTACCCCTGCGCGTTGTAGGCCTGCGCGTCGTAGCCCTGGTCCTGGCCGCCGGGCGCACCGTAGGCGTGGGGGTCGTAGCCCTGGTCCTGGCCGGCTGCGCTGTAGGCCTGACCCTGCTCGGGGTACGGCTGCTCGTCGTAACCGCCGTTGTACGCCTGCTGGTCGTAGCGCGGGTCGTGATCGGCCGGTGCGTAGGCCTGAGCGTCGTACCCGTTCTGCTCACGTGCGTTCTGCTCACGTGCGGGGTAGCGCGGATCCTGGCCACCGGCGTAACCGTTGCGCGCGCGCGGATCGGGACGATGACCGTCCGCGGGGTCGCGCTGCGGGTCGTAGCCTGGGTTCTGCGTCATGTGGCCGGCTCCTGGTATCGACATCGGTGGGGCAGACGGTCGCTGCGTAGCTGAAGGGACGGGACTCGGTGCTGCTTGTGCCGACGCGCCCTGCTGTGCGGACTCGTTCCGCGCAGCAGTCGCCGATCGTCCCACATCGGGATCGACCGAGCCACTGGCACGGAACTGCCCGGTGTGAAGGGTGGGTGACGGCTCGAAGCGAACCACCACGTCGCCGTAGGTCTGCCAGCCTTGATCGCGGATGTAATCGTCGAGGTGGCGCGAGAACGCCTTGACCGTGAGTGCTCGGTCACCGGCGAGCTCGTCGTGGTCCGAGCTGTTGATGGTGATGACGTAGCTGTTGGGTGCCAGGAGGTGCCCGCCCTCGAGGGGCCGAACCAGATCCGACGCCTCCTGCTGAAGCGCTGCCTCCACCTCCGCCGGTACGACGCCTCCGCCGAACACGCGGGCGAAGACGTCGCCGACAGCGCCTTGGAGCTTGCGCTCGAAACGTTGAACGATGCCCATCGTGACCCCTCCTCTCACTGTGTTCTTCCACCGTGTGGTGCCTGCTGGTGTGCAGGCCGCGACGGCCGCGTGTCATCACGAAGTCGCGCTGCAAGCATGATATACGGTGCCGCCGACGGGGACTGCCCGCCGCCGTCGGCTGCCGGCAGCTCGAAGTGGCGATTTTCGAGCGCGGCATGGTGCGTGTTAGTGTTCTCGCCGTCACCCGGGCGGGTGGCGGAATGGCAGACGCGCTGGCTTCAGGTGCCAGTGTCCTTCGGGACGTGGGGGTTCAAGTCCCCCTCCGCCCACCACACTGGCCGCAGCTGATTCGATCGCTGCGGCCAGTAGTTTTTTCCGCGTGTTCTGCATCGAATCGTCTTACAGGCGTGTGATTTTCGGCCGATGTCGGCAGTGGAGTCGAAGTGCCGGTCCCGAGGACGTCTCGTATACGGAAATTCGCAGGTGAGAGCCCATAATAGGCTTACCTTATTTGCGGGGGCACCCAGGTACTGACTTATCGTTCGTAGTTGGATCGGCCTCACCACGGCCGGATCCGCCCGACCTCACTTTTCTACCACGCGCCTACCTGCTCGTGCAGAGGAAAGCGTCGACGATCGACAGGTGCAGCTTCAACGGCGAGGACGCACCGCAGGCCGTTCGTGCAGCCGGTTACACCACACCGTCGCCGACGAGTATCAAGGCTGGACTTATCCGAAGGCTAGGTATGAAGCACACTCCGGGCCCGCAAGGCCTCTACGATCCCGCCAACGAACACGACTCCTGTGGTGTCGCGTTCGTGGTGGACATGCACGGTCGACGCAGTCGCGACATCGTCGAGAAGGCGATCACCGCCCTGGTCAACCTCGAGCACCGCGGTGCTGCCGGCTCCGAACCGAACACCGGTGACGGTGCGGGCATTCTGATCCAGGTTCCGGACGCGTTCTTCCGCGCCGTCGTAGATTTCGAGCTCCCCGCGCCCGGCGCGTACGCAACCGGTGTCGCATTTCTTCCGCAGGGCCGCAGCGACGCAGCACGCGCCTGCGAGGGTGTCGAGCGCATCGTCGAGAACGAGGGCCTGACGGTCCTCGGTTGGCGTGAGGTTCCCACCGACGACTCCTCCCTCGGCGCTCTGGCGCGCGATGCGATGCCGACCTTCCGTCAGCTGTTCCTCGCTGCCCCCGACGCGTCGATCACCGACCTCGAACTCGAGCTTCGTGCGTTCGTCATCCGCAAGCGCGTCGAGCACGAGCTGGGCGAAGAGGGCGCGGGCAAGGACGGCCCCGGCCGCGAGACCGTGTACTTCCCGTCACTGTCCTCGCAGACCTTCGTCTACAAGGGCATGCTGACCACGCCTCAGCTCAAGGGCTTCTACCTCGACCTGCAGGACGAGCGCGTCGAAAGCGCACTGGGACTTGTGCATTCGCGCTTCTCGACCAACACGTTCCCGTCGTGGCCGCTGGCGCATCCGTTCCGACGCGTCGCCCACAACGGCGAGATCAACACCGCCACCGGTAACGAGAACTGGATGCGTGCCCGCGAGGCGCTCATCACCTCCGACGTGTTCGGCGGCTCCGAGGCACTCGAGAAGATCTTCCCCGTGGTCACTCACGGAGCAAGTGACACAGCACGTTTCGACGAGGTGCTCGAGCTGCTGCACCTCGGTGGACGCAGTCTGCCGCACGCCGTGCTCATGATGATTCCCGAGGCGTGGGAGCGGCACGAGTCCATGGACCCCGCTCGTCGGGCGTTCTACAAGTACCACTCCTCGCTGATGGAGCCCTGGGACGGACCGGCATCGGTGTGCTTCACCGACGGCACCGTCATCGGCGCGGTCCTGGACCGCAACGGCCTGCGCCCGAGCCGGCTGTGGGTCACCGACGACGGTCTGGTCGTCATGGCCTCCGAGGTCGGCGTTCTCGACATCGATCCGTCCAAGGTCGTCCGCAAGGTTCGCCTGCAGCCGGGCCGCATGTTCCTGGTGGACACCGCGCAGGGCCGCATCGTCTCCGACGACGAGATCAAGGACGAGCTCGCCGCCGAGCATCCGTACCAGCAGTGGCTCGACGAGGGCCTGACCTCGATCGACGATCTGCCCGAGCGTCCGCACGTGCACATGCCGCACGACCGCGTGCTCATCCGTCAGCAGATCTTCGGGTACACCACCGAGGAACTGAACGTGCTGGTCTCGCCCATGGCGAAGTCCGGTGCCGAGGCCATCGGTTCCATGGGTACCGACACCCCGATCGCCGTACTGTCGGCTCGCCCGCGGATGCTGTTCGACTACTTCTCGCAGCTGTTCGCGCAGGTCACCAACCCGCCGCTCGATGCCATCCGCGAGGAGATCGTCACCAGCCTCGGCGGCACCATCGGACCCGAGGGCGATCTGCTCAACCCGGGTGCCGACAGCTGCAAGCAGATCGTGCTTCCGCAGCCGATCCTGCACAACGACGACCTCGCCAAGCTCGTCCACATCAACGACGAGGGCACTCAGGAAGAGCTGCGCTCGGTGGTCGTGCGCGGTCTCTACCCGGTGGCCGAGGGCGGTGAGGGCCTCCGAAAGTCGTTGGAGGCCATTCGCGCTCAGGTTTCCGCAGCCATCTCGGGTGGCGCCCGGATCATCGTGCTCTCGGACCGCGAGTCCAGCGAGAAGCTCGCTCCGATTCCGTCGCTGCTCCTCACCGCCGCGGTGCACCACCATCTGGTCCGCGAGCGGACCCGCACCAAGGTCGGCCTGATCATCGAGGCCGGTGACGCCCGCGAGGTGCACCACATGGCTCTGCTCATCGGTTTCGGTGCCGCCGCGGTCAACCCGTACATGGCGTTCGAGTCCATCGAGGACATGATCGAGCGTGGCGCCCTCACCGACATCGAGTTCGACAAGGCCGTCACCAACTACATCAAGGCCGCGGGCAAGGGTGTGCTCAAGGTGATGTCCAAGATGGGCATCTCGACCCTCGCGTCGTACACCGGAGCTCAGCTGTTCCAGGTCATCGGCCTCTCGCAGGAACTGGTCGACGAGTACTTCACCGGCCTCAACAGCCACCTCGGCGGCATCGATCTCGATCAGGTCGCCGACGACGTCGCAGCGCGGCACGCCGTCGCGTACCTCGACAACCGTCAGGAGCGCGCGCACCGCGAGCTCGAGACCGGTGGCGAGTACCAGTGGCGTCGCGAAGGGGAGTACCACCTCTTCAACCCGGACACGGTGTTCAAGCTGCAGCACTCCACCCGCACCGGCCAGTACGACATCTTCAAGGAATACACGAAGATGGTCGACGACCAGTCCGAGCGACTCGCGTCGCTGCGTGGTCTGTTCCGCTTCAAGACCGAAGAGCGGCAAGCCATTTCGATCGACGAGGTCGAGCCGGCCAGCGAGATCGTCAAGCGTTTCTCGACGGGTGCGATGAGCTACGGCTCCATCTCGGCCGAGGCGCACGAGACCCTCGCCATCGCCATGAACCGTCTCGGCGGGCGCTCGAACTCCGGTGAGGGCGGCGAGGACGTCTCGCGGTTCGAGCCGGACGAGAACGGCGACTGGCGACGCAGTGCCATCAAGCAGGTCGCGTCGGGACGTTTCGGCGTCACCTCGCACTACCTGACCAACTGCACCGACATCCAGATCAAGATGGCGCAGGGAGCCAAGCCCGGTGAGGGCGGCCAGCTTCCGGCGCACAAGGTGTACCCGTGGGTCGCCGAGGTTCGGCATTCGACGCCCGGCGTCGGCCTGATCTCGCCGCCGCCGCACCACGACATCTACTCGATCGAGGATCTCGCGCAGCTGATCCACGACCTGAAGAACGCCAACCCGCAGGCCCGCATCCACGTGAAGCTGGTCTCCGAGGTCGGCGTCGGAACGGTCGCGGCCGGTGTCTCCAAGGCGCACGCCGACGTGGTGCTCATCTCGGGTCACGACGGCGGCACCGGCGCGACGCCGCTGACGTCGGTCAAGCACGCGGGTGGGCCGTGGGAGCTCGGTTTGGCCGAGACCCAGCAGACGTTGCTGCTCAACGGACTTCGCGACCGCATCGTCGTGCAGGTGGACGGTCAGCTCAAGACCGGCCGCGACGTCATGGTTGCCGCTCTGCTCGGCGGCGAGGAGTTCGGTTTCGCCACCGCTCCGCTCGTCGTCTCGGGCTGCATCATGATGCGCGTCTGCCACCTCGACACCTGCCCCGTGGGTGTCGCGACGCAGAACCCGTTGCTGCGCAAGCGTTTCGCGGGCAAGCCGGAGTTCGTCGAGAACTTCTTCATGTTCATCGCCGAAGAGGTTCGCGAGCTCATGGCCGAGCTCGGATTCCGCACGCTCGACGAGGCCGTCGGTCAGGTGGGTCTGCTGGACACCACCGCGGCCAAGGAGCACTGGAAGGCGTCGAAGCTGGATCTGTCGCCGATCCTCGAAGAGGTCGAGTCGGCGTTCATGAACCAGAACCTCTACAACACCGGCGTCCAGGATCACGGTCTCGACAAGGCACTCGATCAGCAGCTCATCGCGGCCAGCCGCAATGCGTTGGACAAGGGCGAGAAGGTCGCGTTCGAGTCCAAGATCACCAACGTCAACCGCACCGTCGGCACGATGCTCGGGCACGAGGTCACCAAGGCGTACGGCGGCGTCGGACTGCCGGACGACACCATCGAGATCACGTTCACCGGCTCGGCAGGCAACAGCTTCGGCGCGTTCGTCCCGTCCGGGATGACGCTCCGCCTGAACGGGGACGCCAACGACTTCGTCGGCAAGGGACTGTCCGGCGGACATCTCGTGCTGCGGCCGTCGTTGAACGCCCCGAAGGGATTCGTCGCCGAGGACAACATCATCGGCGGAAACGTGTTCCTGTTCGGCGCCACCAGCGGTGAGGCTCTCATCCGCGGCGTCGTCGGTGAGCGCTTCGCGGTTCGTAACTCCGGTGCCGTTGCCGTCGTCGAAGGCGTCGGCGATCACGGCTGCGAGTACATGACCGGCGGCAAGGTCGTCATTCTGGGCACGACGGGCCGTAACTTCGGTGCCGGTATGTCCGGTGGCGTCGCGTTCGTCTTCGATCCCAACAAGACGTTCGAGGCCAACCTCAACACCGAGCTGGTCGACATCGAGGAGCTCGAGGGTGACGAGTTCACCTGGCTCCGCGACATCGTCACTCGCCATCAGGAGCAGACCGGCTCCGAGGTGGCCGAGCGGATCCTCGCGGATTGGTCACAGCAGGTGAACCATTTCGTGAAGGTCATGCCTCGCGACTACAAGAAGGTACTGCTGGCCATCTCCGAAGCCGAGAAGAACGGCGCGGACGTGGACGAAGCGATCATGGAGGCAGCTCGTGGGTGACCCACAGGGATTTCTGAAGAACACGGTTCGCGAGGTGCCCAAGCGGCGGCCCGTCGACCTGCGCCTGATGGACTGGAAAGAGGTCTACGAAGACTTCTCGAAGGACACCCTGCGCACCCAGGCAAGTCGATGCATGGACTGCGGTATCCCGTTCTGCCACAACGGTTGCCCACTGGGGAACCTGATTCCCGAGTGGAACGACCTGGTGTTCAAGGACCGCTGGCGCGACAGCATCGATCGGCTGCACGCCACCAACAACTTCCCGGAATTCACCGGACGGTTGTGCCCCGCCCCGTGCGAGGCGTCGTGTGTCCTTGGCATCAACCAGGATCCGGTCACCATCAAGCAGGTCGAGGTCGAGATCATCGACAAGGCCTTCGAAGAAGGCTGGGTGACGCCGGTCTACCCGACCCACCTGACCGGTAGGACCGTCGCCGTCGTCGGATCGGGCCCCGCGGGACTCGCTGCAGCGCAGCAGCTCACCCGCGCAGGCCACACCGTCACGGTGTTCGAGCGTGCCGATCGCATCGGTGGACTGCTGCGCTACGGCATCCCCGAGTTCAAGATGGAGAAGCGCCACATCGATCGTCGGCTGGCGCAGATGGAGGCCGAGGGCACCGTCTTCCGCACCGGTGTCGATGTGGGCGTGGACATCTCGGCCGACGAACTGCGCGAGCAGTTCGACGCCGTGGTCCTCTCCGGCGGTGCCACCGCATGGCGCGACCTGCCCATCGAGGGCCGCGAGCTCGACGGCATCTACCAGGCCATGGAGTTCCTGCCGCACGCCAATCGCGTCCAGCAGGGCGACTTCGCTGCGCCGCCCGTCAGCGCCGAGGGCAAGAAGGTCGTCATCATCGGCGGCGGCGACACCGGCGCCGACTGCCTCGGTACCTCGCACCGTCAGGGCGCCGAGAGCGTCCACCAGTTCGAGATCATGGCCCGCCCGCCCGAGGAGCGTGCGACGTCCACCCCGTGGCCGACGTACCCGCTGATGTACCGGGTTGCCTCGGCACACGAGGAGGGTGGCGAGCGCGTCTTCTCGGTCAACACCGAACGTTTCGTCGGCGAAGACGGCAAGGTCACCGCACTCGAAGCCTGCGAGGTCGAGTTCAAGGCAGGCAAGTTCGAGAAGGTCGAGGGCAGTGAATTCACGCTCGAAGCCGATCTGGTGCTGCTCGCCATGGGATTCGTCGGACCGGACAAGGGCGGTCTGCTGACCGACCTGGGCGTCGACTTCAACCAGCGCGGCAACGTCGAGCGCACCAACGAGTGGGTCACCAACGTCCCCGGTGTGTTCGTCGCCGGAGACATGGGTCGTGGCCAGTCGCTCATCGTGTGGGCCATCGCCGAGGGCCGCTCCTGCGCGGCCGCCGTCGACACCTTCCTGCAGGGAGCAACCGCACTGCCGTCGCCGATCGTGCCGACCCAGGCACCGCAGCGGTAGTAGCTTTTCCCGCCGAGCTCGACGTTGTGGACGGATTGCGGTCCGATCCCGTCCACAACGTCGAGCTCGTCTGCGTTTCACGGCGCCGGCCACACGGTTACGTCCGTTAACCATGTGGGCATCTGATGGTCACAGGCCGCTGTCATTGTGGTGATCGAACAAACGAAGCGTTCGATCACCCAGTGAGGCCCCCTCCCCATGAGTGTCAAGAAGATCTGCGCCGGTATCGGCGTCGCTGCAGCTGTTGCGTCCGGGCTGGTCGTCGGAGCGGCATCGCCCGCCGCCGCAGACCCTGCCGATTGCCCGACGATGTACGTCGTGGCCATTCCGGGAACCTGGGAGACGAGCTCGGGTGCCGCACCGAAGCCGGGGATGCTCACCGACGTCACCGATCGTCTCGGTAGCGGCATCCGCACCGACTACGTCTCGTATCCCGCCACCGCGTTCCCCTGGGAGGGTGAGGTGTACGGGCAGTCCCGCGCCGCAGCCGTCGCCAACGCAGGCGGGATGCTGAAGGCGATGGCGGATCGTTGCGGTGCTACGAAACTCGGCATCATCGGCTACAGCCAGGGAGCGGACGCGGCGGGCGATCTCGCCGCGGCCATCGGCACCGGAGTCGGCGTCGTTCCCGCGGACAAGGTGGTGGCGGTGGGCTTGATCTCCGACCCGAAGCGCTCCGATACCGACGCTCTGGTGGGGCCGGCCGTAGTCGGAACCGGTGTCGGTGGACCCCGGGTCGGCGGATTCGGCTACGTCAGCCCCGTGGTGCGGACGTTCTGTGCCGTCGGCGATCTGTACTGCTCGACGCCCAAGGACGATTACGTCGCGCGGTTGGCCGGCTTCTTGGCAGTGTCCTCCAACCCCGCGCCGAACGTTGCCGATCAGTACTCGCAGGAAGCACAGTCCCTGATCGCGGACCTCGCAGCGGCCGGTGGTCTGCCGGTGTTGCAGGGCCAGCTCACCGACCAGGCGAACGCTCAGCGTCAGCGGGAGATCGAGGCGTTCTACCGCTCCGGCATCCACCAGGAGTACCAGAGCTACGACGTCGAGAACGGCCAGTCCGCGACGCGGTGGTTGGCGCGCTACCTCACCGACGCGGTCTGACGGCGGAGCAGCACGAAGACGGTGACCGCACTGACGGCCATCAGGACGGCGCTCGCACCCGACGCAAGAGTGAAGCCGTCGATGAACGACGAGTTCGCGACTGCAGTCAGTTGCGAGGCGAACGGCTCCGGTAGGTAATCGGCGACGGCGACGGCACCACCGATGGTCTCTCGTGCCGGATCGGCGATCTCGGCGGGCGTCTGAGCGGGGATGGCGTCGTCCATGCGGTGTCGATAGACGGTACTGCCGATCGTGCCGAGGATGGCGATACCGACGGCTCCGCCCAATTCGGCTCCGGTTTCGGACAATGCCGATGCGGCCCCGGCCTTTTCGGGAGCCGCGGCGGTGAGCACGATGTCGGAGTTGAGCGTCGAGGCAGCGCCGATCCCGAAGGTCAGCACGGCCATACCGGTGAGCAGTAACGGTAGCCCGGAATCGGCGTTCACGAATGCCATTGCCGTGCAACCGATGGCGATGGACAACAGTCCGCCCGCAATGATCGTGCCCGTCCGGATCACCTTGCTGAGCGTCGGTGCGAGCACGGCACCGGCCGCGGCCGCGACGGCGGGAACCAGCAGCCACAGGCCGGCTTCGAGCGGTCCGAGACCGACGACGAGCTGAAGGTACTGGGAGGCGAAGAGGCTGAATCCGGTCATCGCGAAGATGACCAGGAACTGCACCACAACAGCTGCGCTGAAGGCTCGTTCGGCGAACAGCGTCACGTCGATCAGCGGGTTCGCGGCCCTGCGCTGCCGGAGAACGAACACCGCGCCCAATGCCAGCCCGGCCACCGCACTCACGGCTGCTGCGAGGTCGATTCCCTCCTGCGCGCCGTGTTTGATGGCGAAGACGATCGAGAGCATCGAGGAGATCGCGAGGACCACGCTGATCGGGTCGAATCTGCCGGGGTCGGTGTCCTTGAACTCGGGGACCAGAAGTGGGGCCGCGACGAAGAGTACGACCATGATCGGGATGTTGATCAGGAACACCGAACCCCACCAGAAGTGCTCGAGCAGAACACCTCCGATGACAGGTCCCACCGCGGCACCGCCCGCGAAGCCGGCGGTCCACAGGCCGATGGCTTCCTTGCGTTGCGTCGGGTCGTGAAACATGTTGCGTATCAAGGACAATGTGCTCGGTGCGATGGTGGCTCCACCGATGCCCAGTAGTGCACGCGCGACGAGCAGCATCTCGGGGGAGGTGGAGAACGTCGCGGCGAGTGACGCGGCCCCGAACACGACGGCACCGATCATGAGCAGGGTGCGACGGCCGATCCGATCGCCGAGTGAGCCCATGGTGATGAGGAGGCCGGCGAGCAGGAACCCGTAGATGTCGAGGATCCACAGTGTCTGGTTGCCGGTGGGTTCGAGATCGGCCGTCATGAACGGCAGAGCGAGGTACAGCACCGACATGTCCATCGACACGACGAGAATCGGCACCACCAACACTGCGAGGCCGAGCCAATCCTTCTTGGTGGCGCGCTGGTCGGTTGCCGTCTGGCTCACTGTGACTTCCCTTCCCGAATGGACACCTCAGCTTAGGCGGGTCGGGGGTACGTTCGGTGAAGGAATGTCTCTCTCGCCGAACGAAGGAAGCAACGCCTCATGAGCAACGATCTGAAGGTCGTCGCGACGATCATCGCCAAGCCCGATGCCGTCGACGCCGTGCGCGACGGACTGGTGGCCCTCGTCGCCGAAACACGCAAGGAAGACGGGAACATCTCCTACGAGCTGTTCGAGTCAGCAGTGGAGCCGGGCACGTTCGTCACCATCGAGGTATGGAAGTCGCAGGAGGACCTCGACGGTCACATGCAGACCCCGCATCTGCAGCAGGCGCTAAGCGAGTTCGGTGCCCATCTCGCGGCTCCGCCCGCCATCCATCCGCTCCGGCCCGTCGGCTGAGTCACCCCGCGCGCTCGCATACACCAGCGCCGAGACGGCCAGCAGAGCCGCCGTGGCACCGATCGCGAGCCAGCCGGTCCCGCTCATCTCGCCCGACGCGATGATGCGGGCACCGGCCGCGGTGTAACTCATCGGCATGAACGCCGCCAGATCGCCCCAGATGGGCGCGGTCGACGCGTATGCGAACCCGCAGACGACGACCTGCACCACGAGCGCGACGACGTTGACGATCTGGCCGACCACGGCGCCGAGCACTCGCTGAATCGCTCCCGCTGCGGCGAGATATGCCGCGGCGGAGACGATCAGGAAGACGCCTGCGCCGAGCACCGGCCCGAGGGCCGCATCGGTGGCGAAGGCGAAGGCCACAGCGGCGCTGACGCCGACCGCGGCGACGGCCGCAACCACCGAGAGCAGTCGTGGGCTGCTGTCCTTGCCGAGTACTCGAACGAGGCTGACGCATCCCAGAGCTCCGAGAGCCACCAGGGCTGCGATCAGATACGGGGTGGCACCGGTTCCGGTGGACGTCGTCACGGCCGCGAGATTCTGGTCCGTGGCGGCGTCGTCGGTGGTGGTGGCAGCGGTTCCCTGCGGGAGTGCCGCGGAGGCGTCGCGCACGTTGGTGGCGATGCCGTTGACGATTCCCTCGACCGGCTCGACGGACGTCACGAGCTGATCGGTGCCCGCTTTGAGCTGTTGGCCGCCGTCGTCGAGCTGGCCCAGTCCGTCCCGCAGCTGGACCGTGGCGTCGCCGAGCTGTGCGGTGGCACCGAGGAACTGACTGTTGGGGTCGTTGAGTTCGGAGGACAGCTGCTGAGCACCGCCCTTGAGGGTCTGCAGCTGGGCGAGGGTGTCGGGCCCGAATGCCTGGGTGTTCAGGGTGTCGATGACCCCGCGGATCTCGCCGGAGATGGCGTCGGATCCTGGGTGCGGGAAGCGATCGACCTGGTCTGCGGTGGCGGCGAGTTTCGCAGTGAAATCGGCCTGCAGAGCGCCGAAGCCGGTGAGTTGGTCGACAACCTGGTCGACGCCACCGCTGATCTGCGACGCGCCGTCCCCGAGCTGACCGATGCCGTCGCGGTACTGCCCGAACCCGTCGGCGAGCTGGATGGTTCCGTCGTGCGCCTGGGTGATGCCGTCGGCGAGCTGTCCGACGCCGTCGTTGAGCTGCGTGCCGCCGTCGGTCAGCTGACCGATACCGCTGGAGAGAAAGGTGATGGGCAGCGAAGCGCTGTTGAGGCTGCTCCTGGCCGCGGCCAGAGGATCCGCCGTCTGCTGGTCCGCCGTCTGCTGGTCCGGTGCCTGCTCTGTGGCGGCGGTGGTGGTGGCCGTGGATTCGCCGCCGAGGTCGTAGCCGGTGCCCAGTGCAAAAGCACCCACCGCCACCAGAGGAAACGCCAGCGCAGTGAGAGCAACGGCAGGACGTCGGAAGATACGCAATTCACCCATGATGGGTTCGAGGCTAACTGCCAAGTACGGCCTCGCCGACCACTCGATGGCCGTCGACGCCGCGTTTCATGCCCTCTACCTGGGAGTTTAAGAGCTCTCTGTGGATTGCCGGTTGCGGGGCAGCAGGTCCCACACATGCTCGGTCTCGTTCACCGAGGAGACCGACCTCGCGCCACTGCGCGAGAACAGCACACGCGTCACCGAGCAGTAGTCGATCGGGAAGCCGAGCACCTTCGGGACCTGCAGAATGTCCTGCAGCAGGATGTTGATCACGCCGCCGTGGGCGAAGAGCGCCACGGTGTCGGTGTGTGCGGCGGCCGCGACGATATCGGCGACACCGGCCAGGACTCGCTGCCGGAATGCCTGCTCGTCGACCTGTTCGGGAAGATGCCCGGCCTTGATGCGATCGAATGCCTCCCGGAATTCGGTCTTGGCCGACTCGATCGGAACGTACCCGCCGAAGTCGCGATCGTATTCGGTCACGCGCTCGTCGGACTCGACGGTCAGACCGAGCCGATCGGCAAGAGGCTGCGCCGTCTGGACGGCGCGCAGCTGCGAACTCGACACGACTCGGGAGATCGGGAATCGGGCCACTGCACCCGGCACCCGCAGAGATTGTTCGACGCCGAGGTCGGCGAGAGCGGGATCGGCCGAGGTCTCCGACCGTTGTGGCAGCGCGTGCCGCACCAGAACCAGTTGCATCGACTCACCTAATCACGAGTGTGCGGCCGCTGCGCTGCACCATCGATCGGAAGGCCGCGACCTGACGCGGCGAATCGGCCTGCGGATCCCACACCATGCCGATACGTCGACGAGCCGCGGGCTGGGTGAGCCCGATGTCGACGGTTCCTCCTTCTCCGCCGTGCGCTCGGATCCGCGGCAGGATGGCGATGCCGAGTCCGGCCCCGACGAGTCCGCGCACCGTGTGGGTGTCCTGCCCCTCGAAGGCGATGCGCGGGCTGAAACCGGCGTCCGCCCACAACTCGTCGCAGATCGACCGCATGCCGAAACCGTGGCCCATCGCGATGTAGTTCTCGTCGGCGGTGTCGGCGAGATCGACCGATCTGCGGGTGGCCAGGCGATGATCGGCCGGGACCACGAGCATCAGCCTCTCGTCGTAGAGCTGGAACGAATTGTCGTCGGTGTGCTCGGCGCTGAGAGAGACGAACGCCAGGTCGGAGACTCCATCGGCGAGACGGTCGAGGCAGCGCGCGCGGGCACCCTGATCCAGATCGAACGTGACGGCCGGGTGGTCGACGCGGAACTGCCGGATCAGCGCCGGTACGACGTCCTCGCCCAGGGTGTTCTGAAACGCCACTGCGATACGGCCGCGGGCCCGAGCGTCGTGCTCGGTCATGGCGTCGATGCCGGCATCGATATCGCTCAACGCTCGCTGCAGGTACGGAATCAGCACTCGGCCGGTGCTGGTGAGCACGATTCCGCGGCCGCGTCGTTCGACGATGTCGACGCCCAGGATCGCCGACGCGCGGGCCACCTGCCGACTGACGGTGGGCTGTGGAAGGCCCAGCACGTGCGCGGCGTCGGTGATGTGTTCGGTGTCGGCCACCGCCACGAGGGTCGGCAGCAGCGGCAGCAGTTCGATCGCTTCGCGACGCATGAGACGAATCATATCGCTGGTGTATCGGTTTGCCATGTCTCATGCATTGGACGAATACCGTGAGCGCTTCTAACGTGATCTCCATGACTACGACGCAGCCCGAGGTCCTCGGGTGGGAGGGACACCCGAAGGGATCGCGCGAATACCGCCGACTGGTCCTGGCCCTGCTGTTCGCCGGCGTCGCAACGTTCGCTCAGCTGTACTCGGTGCAGGGAATCCTGCCGCTCATCGCCGCCAATCTCGACATCACCCCGTCGCTGTCCTCGCTCGCCGTCGGACTCGCGACGGTCGGCGTCGCGGTGTCGGTCATTCCCTGGTCGGTTGCGGCCGATCGCATCGGTCGAGTCCGGGCCATGACGGCGTCGATCCTCACCGCCACGACGTTGGGACTGCTGGTACCGCTCGCGCCGTCGCTCGAAGTCCTTCTGGTCGTTCGATTCTTCGAAGGTGCCGCACTGGGCGGTCTCCCCGCCATAGCGATCGCGTATCTCAGCGAAGAGGTGCATCGCAGTCACACTGCCTTGGCCGCGGCGACGTACGTGTCCGGCACGACGCTCGGCGGACTGCTCGGTCGCATCGTCGCCGGACCCGTTGCGGAATACACCAACTGGCGCATCGGCACCCTGACCGTCTCGCTGATCGCGGCCCTCGCCGCCGCGCTGTTCGTGTGGCTTGCACCGAAACCGCGAATGACGCTGGTGCACAGCCAGATTCGCGACCTGCCGGGAAGGCTCTTGGTGAACCTGCGCGAACCGGGGATGGCGGCACTCTACGGCCAGGGATTCCTGCTGATGGGCGGGTTTGTCGCGATCTACAACTACCTCGGATTCCGTTTGGAGGCCGTGCCTTTCGGGCTCCCACAGTCTCTGATCAGCCTGATCTTCGTGGCGTACCTCAGCGGTACGGTGTCCTCACGGGTAGCGGGCAAGCTCGCGACGAAGCACGGCAGGTCGATGGTGCTCGCCGGATCCACCGCAACGATGATCGCCGGAGTGGCCCTGACGATGGCGTCGAATCTCGTCGTCATTCTGACCGGCCTGGTGATCCTGACCATGGGATTCTTTGCGGCCCACGCCATCGCGTCGGGCTGGACCGGACAACGCGCCGTTCACGGCCGCGCGCAGGCGACCTCGCTGTACAACCTCTTCTACTACGGCGGATCGTCCATGGTCGGATGGATCGGCGGCGTCGTGTTCCAGTCGTTGGGATGGAACGCGTTGGCGCTGTTCGTCATTGCGTTGGCACTGATCGCAGGCGTGTGGGCCGCATGTCTGCACGGCCGATTGGCGCAGCCGGTATCAGTAGGTTGATGTGTTCGCGGCAGCGATGGCGAAAATGACGATCGCACCCACGATGACGACGAACAGTGCGATCGAGACGTAACCGATGATCAGCCCTGCGGTCGCGAACCCCGACCCGCCTTCGCCGGTGCGCTTGATCTGACCGCGCGCAATGTGGCCACACACCACCGCGCACACCGACGCAAGCAACGGAATGAACGTCAGACCGAGAATGCCCAGCACCAGCGACACGATCGCCAACGTGTTCGTGGACGCGGGAGCCTGATACCCGCCGGCATACGGTGCATTCCCGTAGTAGGGGTTGGCGTATTGCGGGTTTTGATACTGGGCGTTTTGGTACTGCGGGTTCGGAGGGTACTGCTGGTGCTGGGCGTTCGGGTCCAGGTACGGAGGGTACTGCTGCGAATCCCCGTACGACTCGTCCTTCCTGGACGCGTCGAACGAATCGCTGCCATCACCCTGCGGATAACCCATGGCGGGAGTGTGGCACCTCGGGACAGCCGTCGCAACCGTTCTCTCGCGACGCTACGTGCCGAGCTTGCCCCAGCCCACATACGCGTCGACGGTGACGTAACCGGTCACCCGAGGCTGATCCCGAACCGGATACGGATTACCGGTGTAGTGCGTCGAAATGCGATCGATATCCACCAGATCGGGATCGTCCTGCAACTCGATCGAGCCGTGCACCGTCACATGGGTGTACCAACTGGCCTCGTCCAACACCGAAATGGAGACCTTCGGATTGGCCCTGATGTGCTCGAGACGCTTCCGAGACGCGTCGAAATTGAGCACGACCTTCCCGTCCTCCCACAAATACCAGGTGGGTGCGGTGATCGGCGTTCCATCGGCACGAACCACAGCCATGACGGCGGGATTCGGCTTCTTCAACAATTCCACAGCAGCATCGGGCAACGGGGGCTTCGGCATACGACAACCTTACGACTCGACCCCCGCAGCGGTCTTGCTTCCGCCCACACCGCCCCCGAAGTCCACTCGATGTGACATTGACTGCCGAAAAGGCCACTGAATGTCACATCGAGTGGACTGGGGTTGCGGGTGCACTCGGGAATCGGGTGCACTCGGTGTGGATGTGGGACTACAGGTTGGGGAGTTTGACTACCTGTCCGGCGTAGGAGAGTCCGGCACCGAAGGCGAGTAGCAGTGCGGTGTCTCCTGCTTTTGCTTTGCCGGTGCGCAGTAGTTCTTCCATGGCCAGGGGGATCGAGGCAGCCGAGGTGTTGCCGGTTTCGGCGATGTCGTTGGCGACCGGGGTGCCGTCGGCGAGGTTCAGGCTCTTGGCCAGCAGTTCGGTGATGCGGCTGTTTGCCTGGTGGGGGATGAAGGCGTGCAGTTCGTCGGTCTTGATGCCGGCGACGTCGAGGACCCGCTGCGCGGCTTTGCCCATTTCGAATGCGGCCCAGCGGAAGACGGAGATTCCGTTCATCCGGATCCAGGGTCGTTCGAGGCCTTCCTCGGTGATGTAGTCGTACCAGTCGGTTGTCTGGACGATGGCGTCGGATTGCGAGCCGTCCGAGCCCCAGACGGCGGGCCCGATCTCGGTTTCGTCACTCTGTCCGACGACCACGGCACCGGCACCGTCGGCGAAGATGAATCGCGTGGTGCGGTCGTAGGGGTCGGTGGTGACGCTGAGCTGTTCTGCACCGATGACGAGGACGTACTTGGAGGTTCCGGCCTTGACCAGGTCCGATGCGACGGCGAGGGAGTAGCAGAAGCCTGCGCAGCCGGCGCAGATGTCGAATGCGGCCGGCCCCTTGGTGCCGAGTCCGTGCGCTACTTTCGCAGCTGCCTGGGGTGTCAGTTCGAGATGCGTCGAGGTGGCGACGATGACGGTGTCGACTTGGTCGGCCGTGATTCCGCTGGCCTCGAGGGCCTTGCGGCCTGCTGCGATGGACATCTCCACGACGTTTTCCTTGGGATCGGCGAAGCGCCGGTTCTTGATTCCCGATCGCGTCTGGATCCACTCGTCGCTCGAGTCGATGAATTCGCAGATCTCGTCGTTGGTCACGACTCGTTCGGGGCGGTGAACGCCGAGTCCGAGTAGTTTCGACTGTCGTCCCTGCGTCGTGCTGATCGCACCCATCTTCAATTTCCTCTCGTGCTACCGCGCCATCGCCGAGCTTCGGCTCGGGTCTTGGGCTGCGGGCTCGGTGACACACGTTACGTGCGTCGCCGCGAGGAGTTCACACCAGTTCGGCGATGAGGGCCGCGACCTCGGCGGGTTTGTCGATCATGGCGTGGTGATGGGCGGGCATGACGACGGTGAAATCCGCTTGCAGGTAGGCAGCGAGTTTGCGCTGTGTCCGTACCCATCTCTTGCCCCACGGCGACGGCCTGCCCGTGTGTGCGGCCGCCACGATGACGGGCACACCGAGTCGGAACTGCTTACGGATGCGGTTCAGTTCGACCGAGAGATCCGGGTAGACGACGTCCTCCACCAGCGCGGCGGCGAGGTAGGTGGGTCTGCGATAGATGTCGTCGACCCAGTCGAATGTCTCCTGCGGTGTGCCGTCGGGCGGTGTCGCTTGGTTGAGGATGCGGCGCACACGCGGTCCGATCAGTTTCTGCACGCCGGTTTTGCTGAGCATCGTTGCGATCACGTGCGCGGCCTCGACACGCACGGCAGCCGGGATGAAACGTCGGGGGTCGGATTCTGCGCTGGAATCGAGCAACAGAATCCCGCGGATGCGCGACGGGTACAGCCGGGCGACGGCTTCTGCGTAGAAGCCGGCAATCGAATGACCTGCGACGACGGCCGGCTCGGTGACTCCGAGTGCGTCGAGGACGCCGATGATCCTGTCTGCCTCTCCGTGGACGGTGGGCGTGGCACCGACGGGCAGGGGGTCGCTGAGTCCGAAGCCAGGGCGGTCGAGAACGACCACGTGATGGTGGGCGCTCAAGATGTCGACGGTGTCGTTCCAGTCGAACCAATTGCTGCCGAGGCCTCCGCAGAGGACCACCGTGGGGCCGGTTCCGCGTACGAGCAGGTGCAGACGTTGTCCGTCCACCTCGACGTATCGACCGGGCGGATGTTTCACGGGAAACAACGCACTGCGTTCGGCTCGATCCCCGTTGTCCATATTTGGTTCCCCACGATGCTCAGCCGACCTGCCGTCTGTTTCACCGTCCAGTTTCCATCATTTTCCCGGTTTTTCACACTCGGCCTCGCGGATGGGGTCGTGGCGGAGGTCATTGACGCGGCTTGGCCAGCGGGAACGCCAACGTTTCGCGGATGCTGCCTCCGGTGATGAGCATGACGACCCGGTCGACGCCCATGCCGAGACCACCGGTCGGCGGCATCCCGTGCTCGAGTGCCTGCAGGAAGTCCTCGTCCAAGCTCATCGCCTCCTCGTCGCCCCCGGCCGCGAGCAGAGACTGTTCGGTCAGTCGCTGCCGCTGATCGACCGGGTCCGTCAGTTCGCTGTACGCGGTACCCAACTCGACACCCCACGCGACGAGATCCCACTTCTCTGCGACCCCGGGGATGCTCCGATGCGGCCTCGTCAACGGCGACATCGACGTCGGGAAGTCCTTGTAGAAGGTGGGGAATTCCGTGTAGTCCTCGACGAGATGCTCGTACATTCCCTGCGCGACGGCTCCCGCATCCCAGGTCTTCTCGTACGGGATGCCGTTCTCGTCGCACAGGCGTTGCAGTTCGCCCAATGGGGTCGACGGTTCGACGGGTACGCCCAACTTCTCGGCGACGGCACCGTGCAGCGTCTTGACGGGCCACTCGCCGGAGATGTCGATCTCGATCATCTCTCCGTTCGGGCCGTCGGGACGCAGGATGATCTCGCGTCCGTGCGCCGCAACAGCAGCCCGTTGAATCAATTGGCGGCACAACACCATTGCGCGTTCGTAGTCGCTGTGGGCCTCGTACGCCTCGAGGATCGTGAACTCGGGATTGTGTTTGAAGTCCGCTCCTTCGTTGCGGAACACACGCCCGATCTCGAACACCTTCTCCATGCCGCCGACGCACAGGCGCTTGAGATACAGCTCCGGGGCGATTCGCAGGTAGAGATCGAGGTTGTAGGCATTGATGTGGGTGACGAACGGCGCGGCGTTCGCACCGCCGTGCACCTGCTGCAGAATCGGTGTCTCGACTTCCATGTACCCGCGCTCTGCCAGCGAATCACGGAGGGATTTGACCACATTCGAGCGTGCGATCAGCAGAGCTCGAGCATCCCGATTGATCGCCAGGTCCACGTAACGCTGCCGCACCCGAGCTTCCGGATCGGTGAGACCGCGGTACTTGTCCGGCAACGGATGCAGGCACTTGGCGTTCATGCGCCACTCGGTGGCCAGCAGGGAGAGCTCACCACGCCTGCTGTACCCGATGGTGCCGCTGACCTCGATGAGGTCACCCAGGTCGAAGTCGGCATCGAATTCTTCGATTCTGTCGCCGACGCGTTCGCGGTCGAACAGCACCTGGATATCGGCCGACCAGTCACGGATGACGGCGAAGGACACGCTGCCGTAGTCACGGATACGCAGAATGCGTCCGGCGATTCGCACCGTTGTGCCCTGCGGCGACGCCACCGCTGCCTCGACGGTGTGGGTCGGGGGATACGCGACGGGATAGCCCTCGGTGCCCTCGCGTTCGAGACGATCGAGCTTCGACATGCGCACGCGCACCTGGTCGGGACGCTTCCGGCCCGGCGTCGGCTCGTCCGGAACGCTGTCGGGTCCACTGCCGTCGGGATGAATGTCGGCGGCGTCGGCCAGAGCTGCGGGCACCGCGACGTGGGAACCGGTGTGCTTCGAGGCCCGTCGGAAGGTCGGAAGAGTCAGGAAGCCTTCGGCGATGGCCGACGCGACGCCGACCTTGGGCAACACCCGATTGTCGGCGAAGCAGAGGTAGCGCGGCTCCCATTCCGGAAGGTACTTCACGTTCGAGCGATACAGTGCCTCGAGCTGCCACCACCGGGAGAAGAACACCAGCACGCTTCGCCAGATCCGCAACACCGGCCCGGCCCCGATCCGGCTGCCCTCCTCGAACGCCGCGCGGAACACCGCGAAGTTCAGCGAGATCTTGCTGATACCGAAATGATCTGCGCCGGTGGCGAGCTCGGTCACCATCAGTTCGATCACGCCGTTGGGCGACGCCGGATCCCGGCGCATCAGATCCAGCGATGCACCGGTACGACCCCACGGGACCAACGAGAGAACACCGATCACCTTCTCACCCTGAACTGCCTGCACCAGAAGGCAATCGCCGTCCAGCGGATCACCCAGCCTGCCCAATGCCATCGAGAAACCACGCTCGGTTTCGGTATCGCGCCACGCATCCGCGCACGCAATGATCTCCGACATCTCCTCCGACGAAATATCCCGATGACGACGCACGGTGACCACAACACCCGCCTTGCGAGCCCGGTTGACCGCCTGACGCACGGGGCGCATCTCGCGTCCATTGAGGTTGAAATCTTTGGTTTTCAGGATTGCTTCGTCGCCGAGTTCGAGGACGCTCAGGCCGGCCCGCTTGTACGCGGTGGCGCCGATCTCGCTCGCTCCCATGACAGCCGGGGTCCAGCCGTACTTCTCGGCCAGGTCCAACCATTCGGATATCGCATGCGGCCACGCCTCGGGGTTGCCGATCGGGTCACCACTGGCAAGACACACACCGACCTCGACGCGATACGTCACCGCTGCCTTGCCACTGGTGGCGAAGATGACGCCCTTGTCTCGTCGGGTGGCGAAGTAGCCGAGGGAATCGTCGGCGCCCCACTTGTCCAGCAGGCCACGGAGAGCGGACTCGTCGCGACCGGTGAGCGCATTGCTCGACCGCTGAGACCGAAACAACGTGATGACAGCCCCCAGCAACGCCAACGCTCCGAACAGACCCAACGCCGTGTTGACGATTCCGTTCGGCCTGCCGTCGAACTGCTCGTTGTCCACCGTCGCCAACGCCGTGACCCGATTGAACGCCCACAGGAACGTCTGACTCTCCGGCAACGACCCGGGGAACAACGCCACCAGCGCCCACCCGATCACCGTCCCGATGGCGGCGCCCAGCACGAGCACGCCGAGCGCCTTCCACACCGCACCGCGGCGCACACGGGTGTAGAACTCCTTGCGCGCGGCGATCAACAACCCCGTCACCACGACATGCACAGCCAGTGCAATCCACGAGCTGACGTCCTTCTCCGTGATGCCCTCGACGACATTGGTGATCGCCAACAACACCAGGTAGATCGTCAACAACCACCACGCAATGCGTTTGCGACTCGCCAGCGCCGCCGCCAACAACCCGACCACCAACGCCCACGACAAACTCGTATCGGGAGCATCGAAGTAGTAGCTGTCCACGTACTCGCGAGGAACATGAATCAGGAAGCGAAGAGTCGGCGACAGACTCCACAGAAACAACAACACCGCGAACACGCCGAGCACCAACCCCGCGATATGGGGCACCTCACTCAACCGACCACGCGCGGGTGGCACGAACGACCGCGGAGCCATGGACCCGGACCGCTCCGAGGGAACTGCTGTCGCCGTCATATCTCACTCCCGAAGTCAGAATGCACTTGCAACGTAGACGGTATCCCCGCCGACCGAGTCAGTTCCCCATTGCCGGACCCGACCGTCCACTCAATGTGAGGGAGTGTCCGATTAACGGTGGATCCGACCTCGGTGTCGGTTAGTTACCGTTCGGGGTGATGCGTCCTTCGAAGGTGATCGCGAACGCATTGAG